>JBFYZW010000529.1:0-3737 GCA_041309305.1 Deltaproteobacteria bacterium
CGCCGCCGGACGCCGACTCGGGTCAGCGCCTCGGCGCCTGGTTCGAGCCGGTCGGCCACGGTGACCCGGACGAGCGGTGACGGCGCGATGTCGAAGGCCTTCGTCAAGGAAGACGCCGACGCCGACGAGGAGCCGCCCGAGGCGCCGACCACCGGCTCGCGCTACATCACCCCGGCCGGGCGAGCGGCGCTGCAGGCCGAGCTCGACCAGCTCTGGCGCGAGGAGCGGCCGCGGGTCACCCGCGAGGTCGAGGCGGCCGCGGCGCTCGGCGATCGCTCGGAGAACGCCGAGTACATCTTCGGCAAGCGCCGGCTGCGCGAGATCGACCGCCGGCTGCGCTTCTTGGCCAAGCGGCTCGAGACGCTGATCGTCGTCAACGAGGCGCCGGCCGACCCGAAGAAGGTCTACTTCGGCGCCACGGTGACCTTGCGCGACGAGGAGGACGACGAGGTGACCTACCGGCTGGTCGGCGGCGACGAGATCGACACCGCGAAGCGGTGGATCAGCGTCGACTCGCCGGTCGGCAAGGCGCTGCTCGGCAAGCGGCTCGGCGACGTCGTCGCGGTGCGTCGGCCGAAGGGCGAGATCGAGCTGGAGATCGTCGCCATCCGTTACTGAGCCGCCGGCTCACAGCTCGAGGTGCGGGGTGAAGGTCAACAGGCCGTCCCACCCGGCACGCTCCGCGGCCCTGCCGGTCGGCGTCGCCTTGCGCAGAAGCGCCCCGACGCTGGCGTAGCGCCAGGCGTGCAGCGTCGCGGCGAAGAAGAGGTACTCGTTGAGCCGCTCGCGGCTGAGCAGCGCGGTGAAGCGGGTGAAGTTGTGCAGTTGGTAGGCGAGGTAGAGCGTGACGCTGCGCCGGCTGCCCGGCAGGTAGAGGTTGCGTAGCTCGAGGAAGGCGGCCAGGTTGCGGCCGGTGTAACGGCTCGCGGCCGGCACGGCCCCCAGGGCGCCGCCGTCCTCGTAGGTGCCGCCGAGGCTCAGGCGCCGGGCGTAGTGGTAACCGAGCTCGGCGTAGAAGCCCCAGCGCGGCGGCGCGCCGGCGAGCCCGTCGACCAGCTCGCGCTTGGTCAGCGGCGCGCCGTCGCCGTCGACCGGCGCGACCCGGCGGCTGAGTCGGTAGGCGGCGTCGAAGTAGGTCGGGATAAACTGCGGCCCGCCGAGGCGGAGCTCGCCGCGGGCGCGCAGCACGTGCAGGCGGGTGCCGCGCAGGTTGAGACGCAGCAGCGCGCCCAGCGCTCCGCCCAGGCCGCGCGCCCCGCCGGGGGACAACCAGGAGAGGTCGACGAAGCTGCTCAGGTCGAAGCTGTCGCCGGCGAGCGGTGTCAGCGACAGGTCGAGCCCGACGCCGTGCACCGCTCGGCGCGCCACCACCTCTGCCGCGTCGAGCCGCGATGGCGCGCGCCAGTCGGCGGCCCAGGACACGCCGACCGTCGCCGACTCGGCCCAGCCGCCGGCGAGGCCGAGCCAACCGAGCGGGCGGACGTGCGCCCGCGCCGCGCTGACCGCCGGGACGAACAGATCGTCGACGAACAGCTCACCGCCAGCCGCGCCGAGCGTGGCCTCGGCGCCGAAAGACAGGTGGTCGGCGCCGGCGGCGAAGCGTGGCAGCTCGGCGGTGCCGAGGTTCGGGGTGTAGAAGCGCATCAGCTGGCCGTGGCCGAGCGTCGCCGACGCGGTGCGGCCGAGGTCGAGGTAGAGGTCCGACTCCTTCTGGCCGAAGCTGAGCTGCTCGAGCACGCGGGTGAAGTCGAGCGGCCGCCGCCACTGCGCGGCGAGATCGTCGCCGGCGTCGCCGCCGACGCGCAATGCGAACGGCACGCCGAGAGCCACACGCAGCGCGTCGGCGTGGCCGAAGTAGCTGACCTCTGGCACGGCGAAGAGCACCGGCTGGCCGGCGACCCCGCCGGCGCCGAGGTGCAGGCTCAGGCGCGTCGCGTCAGCGAACAAAAAGCGCGGGCCGAGCTCGGTGAGCGCGCCGGTGGTCAGCCGGCGGCGTAGCTGCGCCGGCCTCTCCTCCTCGCCGTGCTCGGTGAGCTCGACGATCAGCTGCGCGATCTCGTCGCCCGGGGGCGGAGCGGGCGGCCGGCCGATCTCCGCCGGCACGGCGCCCTCGGCGTCGAAGGCGACGCCGTCGCGCGCCAGGCCGCTGCGCGTCGAGTAGATCCCGGGCGGCAGCACGAGCACGCGCCGGCCGAGCACCCAGCGCTGGTCGTAGTAGCGTGACGAGAGGCGGTCGTAGGTCACCTCCCCCTTGCCGGTCGCGGCGTGGATGAGCTCGTCGTCGCCGGCGTAGATCGCCACGTGGGTGATGCGCTCCTGCCCGGGCGAGCTGACGAAGAAGAGCAGGTCGCCGACCGAGAGCGAGAGCCGTGGCACCTTCAGGCCCACCTTCGCCTGATCGCGCGAGGTGCGCGGCAGATCGTAGCCGAGCTGGGCGTAGACCTTGTTGACGAAGCCGGAGCAGTCGAAGCCCCCTTCACCGGTGCCGCCCCAGGCGTAGGGCACGCCGAGGTAGCCGCGCGCGACCGCGAGCACCTCCTCCGGGTCCGGGCGCGCGGCGCGCGGCACCACCGCCATCGCCGGCGAGCGCCAGCTCAGCCAGACCTCGCGCTCCAACCGCTGCCGGCGGCGCTCGAGATCCCAGCACCAGCTCGGCGCCCAGGTGCTCGGCGCCGGCGCGCCGGCGAGGAGCTGGGCTGCGAGCAGCGGCAGGAACATCGGGCCGGATGATGGCGCCCGACCGCCCGGCGGCGCAAGCCCAATCCACCCGAGAGCGCTGGTGTGGCGGATCAGTAGCCAACAGGCTGAAAGAGCTGATAGAAACAAAAAGCCGGGCGCTCCATTTGGGTGTATGTTACAATCACCAGACTTGACGGGAGAGCACTAGAATGTCGGCTCCTGGGAGCGTTGGGGATCGCCGCGGAGTCGTCGTCACCCCGCCATCGACGACCGACGTCCCCGGGCACACCGCGGTCGAGAGCCCACCGCCGGAGGCGGTCACCCCGACCGGCGCGCCGGTCGACGAGCTGGTGCGCGACGCGCCACCGACCACCGGCGCGCGCGCGAGCACCGGCAACGGCCTGGTCGAGTCGGGCGAGGGGCTGACGCTCCAGGGCACCGACCCGACGCTCGCCGGCGAGCGGCTCTACGCCACCTCGCGCCAGCAGGCGCAGCAGATCGCCGCCGAGGCCGCCGCGCTCGCCGCCGCCGAGACGTTGGCGATCCGCGGCGAGTTCGAGTACGCGCAGCAGGTTCTGCAGACCGCGCAGAGCAACCCTACCAACGAGGCCGCCCGCCGCACGCTCACCGAGCTGAACACCAACATCGCGCAGCTCGATCAGCTGATCGGCGACCTCGAGCAGCGCGTCACCGACGCCCGCGCGCTGCTCGCCCGCCCGCCGCTCGAGGGCAACGCCGAGGACGGCCGCGCCCGCGCCGAGGCGATGGCGCTGCTCGCCAGCTACCAGGCGGGCAGCGACGGCCAGCTCATCGACACCGGCACGCCGGAGGAGCGCCTCGCCGCGGCCAAGGACGCGCGCACGACCCTCTTGATGGTCCAGGCCGGCCTGCGCTCGGCCAGCGAGCCGTTGACCGCCGAGTCGACCCTCCTCGCCCGCATCGACGGGCGCGGCGGCGAGATCGAGCGGCTGCGCGGCCTGGTCGAGGCGACGCCGGCCGACGACCCGCGGCGCGCCGAGTACCAGGCGGTCCTCGAGGCGCTGCAGGGCACGGCGCAG
>JBFYZW010000530.1:0-3763 GCA_041309305.1 Deltaproteobacteria bacterium
TGGCCCCTCCGGCCGCCCGCCGCCCGCCGCCGGCCGCGACCGCCGCCCCAGACGGCCAACCCGCGGGGGACCCGCGCGCCGCGAAGAGGAAGCCAAAGCGGGCGGGCAGGCAACCATCGCGACCGTGAGGCTGGCGGAGCCGCTCACCGCCGGGAGAAGGCTCAAACGCTCGCCTCGGCGCGGGCCTGGGAGGGCAACATGTCTCGTTCGAACACGAAAGTTCGCTGGCAGTTGACGCTCGGGGTGTTGGCGGGAAGCCTGGGTCTGGCCTGTGTGGCCGTCGTCGAGGACACGGTCGGCCTGGGGGATCTGACCCTCACCTACGACTTTGACGGCCTCGGTTGTGCTGCGGCGGGGGTCGCCAGCGTCGACTTCGCCCTCACCGGCGACCGTGGCGGCCTCGACGGCGTCAGCGTCGACTGCGAGCCGGCCTACTACACCTTCCTCGACCTGCCCGCCGATGGCTACCGGGTCAACATCGAGGCCTACGACCCCGCCGAGGGCTTGCTCTACTCGGCGAGCTTCCGCACGACGGTGCCGCGCAACAGCGCGGGCAACATCAACGTCAGCCTGCGGCCAGCCGTCGGCGCGCTCACCCTCTACTGGACGTTCGCCGGCAGCACCGATTGTCTGAGCGTCGACGAGGTCTACGTCGAGCTCCGTGACCCCTTCGACGTCCTCTTCGACAGCACCTACTACCGGTGCGACCAGGCGGGTGTGTCGTATGGAGATGTCATCACCGGCGAATGGCGGGTGTCACTCGACGCCCTGAGCTCGAGCAACATCCTGCTCTACCGCGCCACGGACGTGCCGTTCTACGTCGACGCCGGTGAGGACAACGCCTACGACATCGACCTGGGATTTTGTGGCTTCGTCGGTCTGCCTGGCCGTCGACGCCTCGCCGCTGGCAGCCGCCGGCATTCGCCGGCGGCTGCCCCGTGCAGGCGAGCAGAAGCCAACCACCTACCGGCGATGGTGACCGTGCCCATGACCGCGCCAGTAGTGATGGCGACTTCGCTGATCGCTGCCCCGGTGGTCACGCAGATAGGTCGGCTCGTTGTTGTAGTAACGCCAACCGCCGCCATCCCGGTAATACCAGCGGTTCCCGTACCAGTAGGTGGCGCGGCCCTCGAAGTAGACCGGCCGGGCGCTGGCGACGAACCAGAACGGTGGACGGACCACGATCTCGATCTGGCCGCTGGCCGGCAGGGCCACCAGACAGGACAAGATCGCCGCGCCGCACAGAATGCTCTTCACAATCGTTACTCGAGTGCGTCTCATCGAAGACCTCACTTGTCTTGCATCGCGAAGGGTTGACGGTCGGCGTGCTCCCGCACATACGCGGCGAGCTTGACCCGTTGTTCCTGGGTCAGCGTTGGCGTCACGCTCGCGTAGAAGAGCGCCATCCGCCGCGAGCCAAAGGTCGCCAGGTAGGGGTTGATCTCGCCGGTCACCGCCTTCGCGTCGAACGACTCCTTCGCGAAGGAGTCGGTGAAGCCGCGCACCTGGGCCGCGGCCTTGTCACGCTCGAACTTGCCGCTGTTGCTGGCGAACGACGCCTTGAGGGCGGCCGAGATCTTGTCGACCTGGTCCGTCGTCAGGCCCAGCTCCTCGACCAGCGCGGACAGCCGGCGCACCTGCCTCTGGCCGCCCCCCTCCTCCTGATCGTTGACGTTCCGCCACACGGCCCAGTGGGCGTCGACCTTGTCCACCAGCGCCGCGCGCTCGACCGGCGAGAGGATCTCGTGGAGCCGGCTCATCGCTTCACCCCGGCACTTCTGGGCGGCTACCGCCGCCTCCAGTTGCACAACCCGAGCCTCCACCTTCGTCGTGTCCACGGTCCCGGCCGCGATGTCATCGGCCATGGCCCGCAGCAAGGTCGTCTTGATCTCTCGCGCCGGCGCCATGCACTCGTACAGCTCGCGCTGGAGCTGCTCGACCTGGGGCCGTTTGGCGTCCTCTTCGCCCAGAGTGTCGAGGCTCAGCGCGATGAACTGGGTGATGCCGCCCAGATGGTGGTGCCGGTGGTGCTCCATCACCTCGAGCCCGGCTTGATCCTCGGCTGGTTCCACCTCAGCCATCGCCGCTTCGCTCGTCGCGCTCTGCGTCTCGCAGGCGAGGAGTCCGCCGAGCCCAGCCAAGACCAAGAATGTCACAATGGATCGTCGCATCGTCCCTCCCAGAGTGTGAGCGGGTCATCCGCTACGTTACGCCCGCCTCTCTACAGCCTCGCCCAGCACTTGACGATGAGGGAATCCGAACGCGAACCGTCGGGATATGCGTTGGATGCTCGTTCGGCGCAGGCCGTCCGCCAGGTCAGCGTGTCGCGGCGCGCGACGATTCGGGATTCTCGACCACACGCGCCGCGATTTGCGCACGAAGACCGCCTTGTTTCCCAGGGGTTCGACACCAAACTTCTTTATCCAACCATGAAAGGGTCGAAGGTGAGGAATCCATGAAAAGACATCTGATGATGATCGCGGGAGGACTGTTCCTGGCGGCGGGTTGTGCCACGGCCCCCCCATTGCGGACCGAGGCGTCGACCTCGGGGATCCGCGCTGCGGAGGAGGTCGGTGCCGACCGGATCCCGCAGGCGGCCCTCCATCTCCAGCTCGCCAAGGAGGAGTTGACCAACGCCAAGGGGCTGGCCGCGCGCGGCGAGACAGAGCGGGCCGCCTCGTTGCTGCAGCGCGCCGAGGTCGACGCCGAGTTGGCGGTCGCGCTCTCGCGTGAAGACGCCGAGAGGTCGGAGGCCTTGGCCGCGGTAGAGCGGGTACGTCAACTCCGACAGCGCAATCAATAGACACACTCAACGAAAGGTCACTCTCATGAACACGCACAAACTCATGCTCATCCTCGCCGGCGCGGCCTTCCTCGTCAGTTGCGCGGCCACTGTCCCGAAGGAGCTGCTCAGCGCTCGGGAGGCCTACCGGCGCGCCTACAATGGACCGGCGGCGCGGGCGGCGCCGGCGGAGCTGCACGTCGCGCACCAGGCGTTGACCAAGGCCGAGCAGTCGTTCGTCAACAGCCAGGACTCGTTCCAGACGCTCGACCTGTCCTACGTCGCCCAGCGCAAGGCCGAGCTCGCCACTGCCGCCGCGACGATCAGCATCGAGCAGGCCAACCGCGCTCGCGCGCAGGCCGACTACCAGAAGACGCAGGGGACCATCCTGTCGCAGACCAAGACCGAATTGGGTGAGACGCGCGGCGAGCTCGCGGCCGCGGAGCGCAGCGGGGAGCTGACGGCGGAGCAGCTCGAGACTGAGCGCCAGGCTCGGCTCGTCGCGGAGGCGAAGCTGATCGGTGCGATGAAGGACATCGCCGCCATCGCCGCGGTGAAGGAGGAGTCACGCGGGCTGGTCATCACGCTCTCCGGCGGCGTCCTGTTCGCGTCCGGCCAATTCGCGTTGCTCAACACCGCGAAGACGAAGCTGAACCAAGTCGCGGCGGCCTTGATGGCGCAGGACAGCAACCGGCGGATGGTCGTCGAAGGCCACACCGACAGCCAGGGCTCGGATCGGACCAACCAGCCGTTGTCGGTCAATCGCGCCATGGCGGTGCGCGACTACCTCGTCTCCCGTGGCGTCGACAGCGAGAAGATCGCCGCCATCGGCCTGGGCTCGAGCCGACCGATCGCCGACAACAACTCCTCCGAGAACCGCGCCAACAATCGGCGGGTCGAGATCGTCATTCAACGAGACGAGCATAGCTCCAATCGGTGAGCGGAGGACCTGATGAACACCGTACGACAACACCTCCGCGC
>JBFYZW010000531.1:0-9878 GCA_041309305.1 Deltaproteobacteria bacterium
CAGGCGTTGGCCGGCGAGCGCCAGGCGCGGGCCCAAGGGGCGCCGATCGCGGTCCAGAACGAGCTGGCCGCCAAGGAGCGGGCGCGGGCCGAGAACCTGCTCGCCGCGCAGGCGACCACCCAGCGCGCGCTGGATCAGGCCGACGCGGCGGTGCGCACCACCGCCGAGCAGCTGCGCGTCGCCGAGCTGAGCGTCGCGGTGGCGCGAAGCGCCATCGACGTGGTCGAGGCGCAGGTGCGCCTGGCCGAGAAGAGCCTGGCGCTGGTCGACACGCAGCTCGCCGAGTGCAAGCTGGTCGCGCCGCGCGCCGGCGTCGTGCTGCGCAAGCTGCGCGAGGTCGGCGAGCTGGTGCTGCCCGGGGCGACGCTGGTCGAGCTCGGCGAGCTCGACGAGGTGTTCACCTGGATCTACGTCCCCAACGAGGAGGTCGGCCGCGTCCGGCTCGGCCAGAAGGTGGAGCTCGCCGCCGACACCTACCCGGACCGGGTCTTCGCCGGCACCGTGGCCCGGGTCAACGAGCAGGCCGAGTTCACCCCCCGCTCGATCCAGACCAAGGAGGACCGCACCCGGCTGGTCTTCGGCGTCAAGGTGGTGGTGCCCAACCCCGACCGCGCGTTGCTGCCCGGGATGCCGGTCGAGGCGCGCCTGGTCGAGGCCGCGGCGGAGTGAGCGATGGCGGAGCGGCTGCTCGAGGTCGTCGGGCTCGGCAAGCGCTTCGCCGAGGTGCCGGCGCTCGCCGGGCTCGACCTCGAGGTCGCCGCCGGCGAGATCCTGGGCCTCGTCGGCCCCGACGGGGCGGGCAAGACCACCGCGATGCGCCTGATCGCGGGCCTGGTGACGCCGGACGCCGGGGCGGTGCGGGTGCTCGGGCGCGACCTCGGCGCCGAGCGCGACGCGGTGCGCGCCGCGGTCGGCTACATGCCGCAGCACTACTCGCTCTACGGTGACCTGTCGGTGCAGGAGAACCTGCGTTTCTTCGCCGGCCTCTACGGCGTGGCCAAGGACGTGATGCTCGAGCGCGAGCGGCGGCTGCTCGGCATCGCTCGGCTCGAGGAGTTCCGCGCCCGCCGGGCGAGCGCGCTCTCCGGCGGCATGTACAAGAAGCTGGCGCTCGCCTGCGCGCTGGTGCACGCGCCCCGTCTGCTGTTGCTCGACGAGCCGACCAACGGCGTCGACCCGATCAGCCGGCGCGAGCTGTGGGCCCTGCTCGATGAGCTGCTCGCCGACGGGGTCGGCGTGTTGGTCAGCACGCCCTACATGGACGAGGCGGCGCGCTGTCATCGGGTCGGCATGCTGGTCGAGGGCCGCCTCGTCGCCTGCGACACGCCGGCGGCGCTGCAGCGCGGCTTCGGCGGCGCGGTCTGGGCGCTCGAGACCCGGCCGTGGGCCGCCGACGTCGCGGCGCTCTCGCGCCTGCCTGGGGTCGAGCAGGCCTACACCGTCGGCCGGCGCGTTCACCTGGTCACCGGCGGCGGCGCCGTCGAGCCGGCGGCGCTCGCCGCGCTCGGCCTCGAGGTCGTCGTGCTCGAGCGCGTCGCGCCGTCGTTCGAGGACATCTTCATGAGCGTCGCCGAGCGGCGCGCCGGGGCGGCGGGATGAGCGCCAGCGAGCGGGTCATCGAGATCGACCGGCTGACCCGGCTGTTCGGCGACTTCCGCGCCGTCGACGAGATCTCCTTCCACGTCAACCGCGGCGAGGTGTTCGGCTTCCTCGGCGCCAACGGCGCGGGCAAGAGCACGACCATCCGCATGCTCTGCGGGCTGCTCGCCCCCAGCGGCGGGCGCGGCCGCGTGCTCGACTTCGACCTGGTCACCGAGTCGGAGAAGGTCAAGCCCTTCGTCGGCTACATGTCGCAGAAGTTCTCGCTCTACCCCGACCTGACCGTGTTCGAGAACCTCGAGTTCTTCGGCGGCATCTACCGGGTCGACGAGACGACGCTGCGCGAGCGGATCGCCTGGGCGGTGGCGCTGGCCGGGCTCGCCGGCAAGGAGCGGGTGCTCACCGCCGAGCTCGCCGGCGGCTTCAAGCAACGGCTGGCGCTCGGCGCGGCGCTGTTGCACCGGCCGACGCTGCTCTTCCTCGACGAACCGACCGCCGGGGTGGCGCCGCTGGCCCGGCGCGGCTTCTGGCAGCTCATCCGCACCCTGGCCGCCGAGGGGACGACGGTGTTCGTCACCAGCCACTACATGGACGAGGTCGAGCAGTGCGACCGGATCGCGCTGATGGACCGCGGCCGGATCGTCGCGCTCGACTCGCCGCAGGGGCTGAAGGCCGACCCGCGGGTGGTCACGCGCGGCGCGGCGGTCACGCTCGAGGACGTCTTCGTCTCGCTGGTCGGCCGGGGGGCGCGATGAACGCGCGGCGCGTCCTGCTCGTCGCGCTGAAGGAGGCGCGTCACATCCAGCGCGACCTGCGCACGCTCACCCTCGCGTTCGGCATCCCGTTCGTGCTCTTGCTCCTGTTCGGCTACGCGCTGACGATGGACATCGACCAGATCCCGCTCCTGGTCGTCGACCGGGATCGGAGCGCCGCCTCGCGCGACCTTTGCGACAGCTTCGTGCGCACCGGCACCTTCACCATCGCCGCCCGGCCGGACGACGCGGCGGCGATCCTGCCGGCCTTCCGTACCAACCGGGCCAAGGCGGCGTTGGTGATCGAGCGCGGCTTCGCCCGCGCGCTCGGCCGCGGCGAGCGCGGCGCGGCGCAGTTCATCGCCGACGGCACCGACGCCAACGTCGCGGCGATCGCGATGGGCTACGCGGCGGCGATCGGTCAGACGCGCACGCTCCAGCTCACCTTCGCCGCACTCGACGCCGCCGGCGTCAACCTCGGCCGCGACGCGCGCGCGCCGCTGACGGTCAAGAGCCGCAACTGGTTCAACCCGGCGCTGCGCTCGCAGTGGTACCTGGTGCCGGGCCTGGTGGCGCTGATCATGGCGATGATGGCCGCCATCCTGATGGCGCTCACGGTCGCCCGCGAGTGGGAGCAGGGGACGATGGAGCAGCTGCTGGTCACGCCGGTCCGCCCGGCGGAGATCATGCTCGGCAAGCTGCTGCCCTACTTCCTCATCGGCCTCGGCCAGCTGACCCTGGTCGCCGCCGCCGGGGTGGTGCTCTTCGAGGTGCCGATCCGCGGCGACCTCGGGTTGCTCTACCTCCTGTCCTCGTTCTTCCTGGTCGGCGGCCTGGCCCAGGGGCTGTTCATCTCGGTGGTCACCCGCCAGCAGCAGCTGGCGATGCAGCTGGCGCTGCTCTCCTCGCTGCTGCCGACCCTGCTGCTCTCCGGCTTCATGTCGCCGATCGCCTCGATGCCGGAGGTGGTGCAGTGGCTCACCTACGCCGTCCCGGCGCGCTACTTCCTGATCATCACCCGCGGCATCTTCCTCAAGGGCCTGGGCCTCACCGAGTTGTGGCCGCAGGCGCTGGCGCTGCTCGGCTTCGCCGCGTTGATGCTGCGCCTCGGGATGGCCCGCTTCAAGACGAGGCTCGACTGATGCAGGGCGCCATCCCCAGGTTGATGAAGAAGGAGCTGCTGCAGGCCGGCCGCGATCCGCGCATGCTGGTGGTGATGCTCATCGCGCCGGTGCTGCAGACCCTGGTCTTCGGCTACGCGGTCAACCTCGACCTCACCGCCCAGCCTCTGGTGGTCGCCGACCAGGACCGCTCGGCGGCGAGCCGCACGCTCACCGAGGCCTTGGCCCACCACGACGGCTTCGTGCTGCGCGGCGCGGCCGACGATCCCGCGGCCGCCGAGGCGGCGGTCTGGCGCGGCGAGGCGGCGCTGGCGTTGCTCGTGCCGCGCGGCTACGCCGCCGACCTCGAGCGGGGCGACGCCGAGGTGCTGCTCGTCGCCGACGGCTCCGACTCGAACACCGCGCTGCGCGCGACGCAGGAGGCGACCCAGATCTTGACCCAGGCGGCGCTCGCCGCCCAGACCGAGCGGCTGGCCGCCGCGGCCGCGGCGCAGGGGGTCTCGCTCGACGGCCGGCGGCCGGAGGTGGCGCTCGTCACCCGGGCCTGGTTCAACCCGCAGATGAAGACGGCGATCTTCCTGGTGCCGGCGGTCTTCGCGCTGGTGTTGATGGTCATCACCACGGTGCTGACGGCGATGGGGCTGACCCGGGAGAAGGAGCTCGGCACGCTGGAGCAGATCATGGTCACGCCGCTTCGGCCCCTCGAGCTGATGGTCGGCAAGACGCTGCCGTTCGCGGCGATCGGCCTGCTCGACGTGACCTTCATCGTCGCGCTCGCGGCGCTGGTCTTCGACCTGCCGGTGCGCGGCTCGCTCGGCGCGGTCTACCTCGCCTCGACGCTTTTTCTGATGACCACCCTCGGGATCGGCCTGTTCGTCTCGACGGTCTCGGCCACCCAGCAGCAGGCGATGCTCACCGCCTTCTTCGTCCTCCTGCCCGCGCTGATGCTCTCCGGCTACGTCTTCCCGATCGAGAACATGCCCCGGCCGGTGCAGCTGCTGACGCTGGTCAACCCGCTGCGCTACTACATCGAGCTGACCCGCGGCATCATCGTCAAGGGCGCCTCGCTCGCCGACCTGTGGCCGTCGCTGCTCTCGCTCACGCTCCTCGGCGCGCTGGTGCTCGGCGCCGCGGCGCGGCGTTTCCGCAAGCGGATCGGGTGAGCGGGCGGCGCGGCGCTCAGACCCCGGCCGCGTCGTTAGAGGCCTCGCGCAGCTGGGCGGCGAAGGCCTCGCGCGTGAGCTCACCGGCGCAGTAGGCGCGGTAGGCGGCGGCGAGGTCGTCGAAGCCGCGCGCCGAGAGCATCGCGGCCAGGCGCGGCTCGAAGGCGCGGTTGTCGAGCGCCAGGACGTTGTCGCGCACGAAGTCGAACAGCGCCTCGTCGGCGCCGACGTTGTGGCGGTGGCGGTAGGTGCCGACGGCGTTGGGGATGTAGTCCTCGCCCGGGAACCACTGGCGGAAGTAGTCGAGCAGCGGTTGCTGATCGTCGACGGTGGTGTACTCGGGCGACAGGCAGACGGTGGTCAAAGCCGGCCGGACCCCGGCGAAGCGCTCGGTGAACGCGTCGAGGTGGGCGCGCAGGGCCGGGGCCGTGGGGTTGTTGCCCCACAGGAGGAAGGTGTCGTGGCCGGAGTTCGAGAAGTAGTCGAGGTCGATGTCGAGCAGCACGTTGTCGGCAGCGCGCAGCGGCGCCGCGTCGAGGTGCTCGAGATCGGTGACGTGGATCATCACCTGCCGGTAGCCGCTCGGGTCGGCCGGCTGGTGCCATTGGATGTGCTCGCCCTCGCGCACCCAGATCGGGAAGGAGTAGGGCTCCCCGGCGGTGCGGGCCACCGGCCCGCCCGGCGGCTGCGCGGTGGTCGGCAGGTCGGCCGGCGCGACCCAGTAGACCTCGCCGACGGTCCCGTCCACGAGTGCTCGGTTGATGTAGTCGGCGATCGATCGGCCAGCCTCGCCGCGGTGGTACATGTCGCTGTGCGAGTCGACGTGGACGAGGATGTTGCCGCGGTCGATCTCGCCGCGGGCGCGCGCCGTGTCCCAGGCGTCGAGCGCCTGGTTGTGGTGGGTGATGAAGTCGGCCCGTCCGCCGAGCGGTCGGACCGGCCGCGCCGGCGCCTCGGCGCCGGTGCCGACCGTGATCGTCTCCCGCGCCTCGTCGTAGCTGACGCGCAGCGCGGCAGCGTCGACGCCGAAGCGCGCGGCGATGGTCCGCAGCTCCGGGGAGTCGGGCTTCTGCAGCCGGTCGAGCTCCGCCCGGCCGCACTCGCGCAGCTGGACCTCGGTGAGGGTAGGCGCGTCGTGGCGCTCCGAGCGGTAGCCGGTCACCGCCACCGGCTTGAACAGGCCGTGCTCGCCGAGCGCGCGGCCGAGATTGCGCTCGGCGGCGCGCACCTCCACCGGCCGGTTCTGGGCCAAAAGCGGCGCGCGGCTGAGGCGGAAGCCGACGTCGTCGATGGTCGCGCCGGCGGCGGCGGCGACGAAGCGGCGGGCGGCGTCGGCCTCGGGGGCGGCGCCCCCTTGCGCCTCCTGGCGTGAGATCGTGTCGTTGCCGTCGAGGCCGGCGAGGGCCACGAAGGCGTCGCGGATCGCCGTTTCGCCGAACTGGCGGATCCCGTCCTGGGCCTGTCGGGTGACCCGGAACTCCTCCCAGGTCAGGTTCGGACCGCTCGGGGGGGCCGCATCCAGAGGCTTGACGCCCATGCTTCACCTATCTCAGTGGTGAATCATGGTAACCCGCCGCCGCGCTGGTGGTCAAACCGGCGAGGACGCCCGCGTCAGGGGATCGGGAACCGCCAGAGCGTGATGCTCTCGGCGCCGCTGGCGCGCGACGGCCCGAGGATGAGCAGCCCGTCGTCGGTCGAGCCGGCGATGACCTCCGGGCGGGGGACCGGGGAGGTGATCGGCCCACCACCCGGCAACGAGTAGCTCCGCCAGGAGCTCGCCTGGGTCGCCGATTGCCCGGCGCGGAGGATCCACAGCCGGTTGCGCCGGAACTGGAACCCGGTGCTGTTCTCGATCCGCTGGCCGACGAAGGCCAGGTGGGCCCCCGGGAGCAATGCCGCGCCGCGCACGCTGTCGCCGCTGGCCGCGAAGGCGTCGACCGAGAGCGGCGCGCAGCTCAGGCTGCCGGCGCCGACCGTCTTGGTGCAGCGCTGCAGCGGCACCGCGCCGCTGGCGCTGCCGAACAAAAACAGCTCGGTCGCCGAGCGCGCGATCGCGCCGTAGAAGGTGGTGTTCGCCGAGAGGCTCGCCTCGACCAGGTCCTGGCTCAAGGTCGAGTCGTGGTAGAGCGCCGCGCTGCTCGCGTCCTGCCCCAGCCAGGCGAGCCCGTCGTAGGCGTAGGTCTGCGGCGAGGTGCCCAACGATCGGCCGAAGCCGAGGAGCGCGGTCGGCTCCGGCGCCGCGAGCGGCAACAGGTCGGCGGAGGCGGTGCAGCTGGCGCTGCTGAAGGTGGTGAGGTCGGCGGCGAGGGTGAACGCGCACGGGCGGACACGGATGCCGCCGTTGGTCTGGTAGCCGGTGAAGAAGGCCAGGCCCTCGTTGGCGTCGCCGTCGGTGACCAGCGCGACGTCGACCAGCTCCTCGAGGTTGTAGCTGGCGCTGTGCCAGGGGGTGCCGGTCCAGCTCAGGCTGGCGCTGGTGTTCGCGGTGCCGAGGACGCCGATCAGGGCGCCGCTCAGCGGCGAGTCGCCGACGATCAGGTTGCGGCGCAGGTGTCGCGCCTGGCCGTTGGCCAGGCCGAAGCGGGTGAAGGAGCCGTCGATGCCGACCCGATAGACGCCCACCGCGTCGCGGTTCAGGTCGGTCAGGCTGCACTGCGAGTTGAGCACGCCGACGAAGTCGCCGACACGGAAGTCGAGCGCCACGGTCTCCCAGGTGGTGGTGCCGCCGTCGCAGGTCCGGAGCACGCCGGGGGTGAGGCTCGAGGACCGCCCGCCGACGCAGCTGCCCGAGAGGCACAGGTCGGGCGTCGTGCCGCTGTCGCCGTCGTCGCAGGCGGCGAGCTCGAGCGGCGCCGCCTGGCCGGCGCAGGTGCCGCCGCCGCAGGTGTCGTTCGCGGTGCACGGGTTGCCGTCGTCACAGCCGCCGGTCAGATCCACGCTCTGGCAGCCGGAGACCGGGTCGCAGCTGTTCGCGGTGCACGGGTTGTCGTCGTCGCACGCCGCGTCGTTCGGGACCGCCAGGCACTGGCCCCCCTGGCAGCTCTCGCTCGTGCAGGCGACGCCGTCCGAGCAGGGCGTGTCGTCCTCGACGTCGAAGGTGACGCAGCCGCTGTCCGGATCGCACAGCGCCACGGTGCAGGGGTTGCCGTCGTCGGCGCACAGCCCGTCATCGGCGGTGCCGGCGCAGCTGCCCGCGGTGCACCGGTCGGGGGTGGTGCAGGCGATCGCGTCGTCGCAGGGCGTGCTGTCGGGCAGCTCGGCGACGACGCAGCCGCCCCCGGTCCAGGAGCAGCTCGTCGTCGTGCACGGGTTGCCGTCCTCCGGGCAGGCGGCGTCCTGCTCGGCGCCGCGGCAGTAGCCGTCGGTGCACGCGTCGCCGGTGGTGCAGGCGATCGCGTCATCGCAGGGCGTGCCGTCGTTCTTGGCCAGCTTGACGCAGCCGCGGGTCGGATCGCAGGCGGCGTCGCCGCACAGGTCGGCGAACGGGGCGCACACGAGGTCGTTGGCGTCGCCGAGGCAGCGGCCGGCCTGGCAGCGGTCGAGCAGCGTGCAGTCGAAGCCGTCGTCGCAGGGCGAGCTGTCGGCGGCGTTCTGCACCTGGCAGGTGCCGGTGCCGGTGTCGCAGACGTTGGCGTGGCAGACGACGTCGTCGTCGCACTCGGCGTCGGCGGTGCAGCGGCAGCCGGCGGCGAAGCCGGCGACGCAGACCGCCTGGCCGCCCTGGTTGGCGCAGGCGTTCTCGACGCAGCGGCCGCCGACGTCGGGGCAGACGACCGGCTCACCGGCGGCGCACAGCTCCTCGGCGTCGCAGACCTCGGCGCCGTTGCACGGGTCGCCGTCGTCGCAGTCGCTGCTTACCTCGCACGGGCAGCGCGCCAGCGCGCGGCAGAACTGGCCGTCGCAGCTCTGGCAGGCGGTGCAGTCGTCGTCGGTCGTGCACAACGGGCGGCAGACGCCCCCGGGGTCCTTGGCCGTCCCGGCAGGGCAGGGCACCGGCCCGCTCTGGCCGGGGTTGCTGGTGCAGCCGCTCGCGCCGACCACGGTCAACGCGACGACGGGCAGGGCGAGGGACAACCGGCTTCGGCTCGGCGCGCAGGTCGATCGCGACACGTTGGACACCTCTTGGCTTGGAGCACTGCGCAACAACGCGGACGTGCCCGGGCAGCACCCGGTCGGATGAATATCTGGTCGCCGGTGAAGCGCGTCAAGGCCGGGCGCCGCTCACCGCCGCGGCAGCGCGAGGCGCAGGTGGATGTTGTCCCGGTCGATGGTCGGGTGCTGCAGCTCGCCGCTCCAGCGCGCCACGGTGGCGCTGACGAAGGCGCGCAGCTCGTCGATCGACAGCCGCCGGTCGCGATCGGCGTCGGCCGCGCCGGCCGACAGGGCCTCGAGCAGCGCGGCGGTGAACAGGCCGTTCTGCTTGGCGTCGCTCTCGTACGACAGCTCGCCGCCGGCCGAGGAGGAGAAGACGATCGCGCCGCTGCGCCGCACCAGGTCATTATAAAGGTAGCGGTCCCACTCGCGGGCGCGGCGGGTCGCCGGGGCCTGACCGCCTTGACCTTGCTGCCGCTGCACGGCGCGGCCGCGCAGGCCCCGGGCGCGGCCGGCGGTGAGCGCGCCGTCGAGCGCGCCCTCCTCGAGCTCGCCCGATTCGCAGGTGTCGAGCAGTAGGAGCTTGCGCCGCGGCGCGATGCCGTGGAGCAGCTCCTCGAGCAGCGCGAAGTCGGCGGCGGTCTCGGCCGGGCGCGTCGGGTCGGCCTCCCAGGTGAGGAAGTAGTAGGTGGCCTCCGCGTCGCGGCTGTGCAGGCCGTGGCCGGCGGCGAAGAGGATCACGGTGTCGTCGACCCCGGCGGTGGCGAAGAACGCCTTGGCTTCGCGCACCGCCGCGACGGTGCAGGCCTCGTCGAGGTAGGTGCGGCTAAGGACGCGGCGGAAGCCGCGGCCTTGCAGCGCGGCGAGCGCGGCGGTCAGATCGCGGACGTCCTTGTCGGCGTACGCGAGGCGCAACGTCGGATCACGGTAGCGCGAGACGCCGAAGCCGAGCACGTACAGGTCGCCGGCGCCGCGCGCCGGGCCGCGGGCGAGCGCCTGCGCGCGCGGTGACTCGACGCCGGCCCGGTCGCGGCAGGAGAGCTCGACCTTGTTCTCGCCGGCGCCGAGCTCGACCGTCTCGGTGACCTCGCCGCCGGGGTAGGGCCGGCCGGCGCGCTCGAACAGCGGCACGTCGTTCACCCACAGCGCGT
>JBFYZW010000532.1:0-8810 GCA_041309305.1 Deltaproteobacteria bacterium
CGGCTTCGCCGGCGGCGCCGAGGCCCGCCTGCCAGCCGCCGCGCACTTTGCCGCCCACCACCGAGAGATCCCAGCCGGCGAGGGTCGCGAAGCCCCGGGCGACGAGCGCCGCCTCGCGCCACGGGTCGGCGGCGTCGAGGTCGCCGCCGGCGGCGACCAGCGTCACCCCGGCGAGCTCGCCGAGCGGTAGGTCGAGGCGCGCCGCGTCGACGCCGATCTTGTAGTCGCGGTCGAACTGGGTCGGGCTGAAGGCGAAGAACGGGTCGAGCGGGTTCCAGAAGTAGGCCTTGCCGAAGCTGAGCGCCTGGCGGCCGAGCGTCAGGTCGAGCCACGGCGTCGCGACGCTCACCTGCAGCCGGTCGAGCCCGACCCGCGCGTCGACGTTGCCGCGCGGCCGCTCGCCGAAGCGCAGCTCGAGCGGCACGAGGCGGTAGGGGAGGGGGCCGGCGGCCTGCCCGAGCAGCGCGTTGCCGCCGGTCGAGCGGCCGGTCAAGGCCGCCGCGCCGGCGAACGCCTCGAGCGTGGTCGACTGCAGCAGGTGGGCCTCGACGCTCAGCCAGTCGGTCGGGTAACCGCCGGCGACCAGGCGGATGAGCGTCTGGCCGAGGCCGTCGGCGGGGTTGTCGTCGCCGAACAGGAGCGGCGCGTCGTAGTTGGCGGTGGCGACGAGGATGGTGCGAACGCTGCCGTCGACGCCGAAGGTGCCGCTGCGGTCGCCGACGAAGGCCCGGGCGGCGGGGGCGGTGCACAACGTCACGGCGAAGGCGACGAGCGCGCGGTGGTCAATGCGGTGCGCCGTCGCCATCGATCGCTCCGTCCTTGAGGGTGATCAGGCGCTTGGCCCGCTGGAGCACCGCCTGGTCGTGGCTGGAGAAGAGGAAGGTGATGCCCTTCTCCTGGTTGAGCGACGCCATCAGATCGAGCAGCGCGCCGCCGGTCTTCGAGTCGAGGTTGGCGGTCGGCTCGTCGGCGAGTACCAACGCCGGTTCGGCGGCGATCGCCCGGGCGATGGCGACGCGCTGTTGCTGCCCGCCGGACAGCTCGCGCGGGAAGCGCCGCTCGAGCCCGGCGAGGCCGACCAGGGCGAGCAGCTCGCGGACGCGCTCGCGGCGCTGCTTCTTCGGCACCCCCTGCATCATCAGCACGTACTCGGCGTTCTCGGCGGCGGTGAGCACCGGCAGCAGGTTGTAGTCCTGGAAGACGAAGCCGATGCGGCGCAGCCGCACTCGGCTGAGCTCGGCCGCCGACAGCCCGCCGAGCTCGCGCCCCTCGAGCCAGACGCGGCCGCTGGTCGGCCGGTCGAGGCCGCTGACCAGGTTCAGCAAGGTGGTCTTGCCCGAGCCCGAGGGACCGGCGACCGCGGCGAAGGCGCCGGCGGCGAGCTCGAGCGTCACCCCGGCGAGCGCCCGAACGGTGATGCCGTTCTGGCCGTACTCCTTGGTCACGTCCTCGACGCGGATGATTGGGGTCATCGATCTCACCTCAACACGTTGGCGATCTTGATCCGGCCAATGCGCCGCATCGCCAGCAGACTGGTTGCGCCGACCGCCGCGACCACCAGCCCCCCGAGGCCGACGAGCAACTCGGCGCTGAGCTCGGAGTGGACGCGCATGTCGACGGCGAACCCGGAGATGCTCAGGTTGTCGCCGGCGAGCGCGCTCATGTCGAGGCCGTAGATCTGCATCGCCAGCGCCGGGATACCGCCGACGACCAGACCGAGCGCCGCGCCACCGAGGCCGACGAGCAGCGATTCGGTGAGCACCTGGGCGCGCAGACGCCAGGGGCTGGTGCCCAGGGCCAAGAGGACCGCGAACTCGCGCGTCCGCTCGAGCACCGACATCAAGATGGTGTTGAAGATGGTGAACAGGCTCAAGAAGATCAGGATGCCCTGGAAGACCAGGTTCGAGCCGCGGTCGAGCGTGATGTAGGAGGCGAGGTCGGGGATGACCTCCTCCCAGGGGAGCACCGCGACGTCGGGGTCGGCGACCACCGCCCGGGCCGCCGCCAGGACCGCGGCCCGATCGTCTGGATCCTCGAGCAGCAGGCCGATTTGTGTCACCCGGTCGGCGCCGAGGCCGAGCATCTGTTGGCCGAACGTCAGCGGCACCTGCACCAGGTAGCCGTCGACCTCCTCGGCGCCGGTCGCGAAGACGCCCTTGACCCGGACCAGCTCCTCGACCAGCGCCCCGCTGACGTCGGTGCTCGCCAGCACCAGCTTCTTGCCCGGGGAGAGCTTCAGCCGGTCGGCGAGCGCGCGGCCGACGATCGCCTGGCGCTGGTCGCCCGCGGCGAGGAACGCACCGGCGACCATCCGGTCGGCCAACGGTGAGGTCGCCGCCTCGATCTCGGGCTCGACCGCCATCAGCGCGACGCCGACCGCGCCGGCGCCGGACTTGGCGATCCCCTGACCGAGCACCAGCGCTTTGGTGCCGCTGACCCCCTCGAGCCGCCCGAGCGCGCGGCGCAGCTCGGTGGCCCGCGCGACCGCGAGGTCGACCGCCGGGGCGTCCCGGTAACCGCGGTGCTCGAGCGTGACGTGCCCGGCCTGCTGTCGGGTGGCCTGATCGACCAGGCGGCTGTACATTCCCTCGCCCATCGCGACGACGAAGACCGCGAAGGCCAGCGCGAAGCCGATGGCGCTGACGGTGATCAACGTGCGGCGGCGGTTGCGCCACAGGCTGCGCCAGCTGATCGTGATCAAGGTGCCCATCGTCACCCTCACACGTGCGTCATCGCCTTCACCGGGTCGAGCCGCGCCGCCTTGACCGCCGGGTAGAGGGCGGCCGCGACCGAGGCCACCCACATCGGCGCGACCGCGGCGACGACGTGGCTGGGCAAGAGCTTGGCGTACCAGAGCGTGTCCCAGACCAGGCCGCTGAAGCTGAAGCCGGAGCCGGAGAAGGCGGCCAGGTCGAGCGGGTGGCTTTCGAGCCAGAGGCTGAGCGCCGCGCCGAGCGCGCCGCCGAGCAGCGTGGCGATCAGCGCGAGCAGGAGGCCCTCCGTAGTCACCTCGACGATGATGCGCAGCGGCGTCGCGCCGATGGCCTTGATCACGCCGAGCTCGCGCACGCGATCGTGGGTCGCCATCAACATCGTGTTGAGCACCCCGATCGCCGCGGCGAGGAAGAAGATCGCGCCGAAGAGGAACATCAGGGCGCGCGACATCTCGAGCATGTCGGAGATCGCCGGCATCAGCTGGCGCCAGCTCTTGGCCTCGGCGTCCGGCGCGAGCGCCGCGGCGAGGGTCGTGACCTCGTCGAGCGGCCGGTCGGGGGCGGTGAGGGCGATCTCGTGCGCGACGTCGCCGGTGAGGAAGAGCTGGTCGAAATCGGCGGCGAGCAGGAGCGCCGCGCCCCGGTCGAGGCTCTCGCCGACGCTGCGCAGCACGGCGCCGACGCGGTACAGCTCGTTGCCGAGCGAGCCGTCAGCCGCCTGGACGATCGCCACCAGCTCGTCGCCGACGCCGACGTTCAGGCTGCGGGCCAGCCGGCTGCCGAGGATGACCTGGCCGCGGCGCTCGGCGGTGAAAAAGTCGCCGGCCGCAAGCTGCCGCCAGAGCTCGAAGGTCGCCTTCTCGCGCGCCGGGTCGACGCCGATGAAGGTGGCGCCGGCCGACTTGGTGCCGTGCGACAGCAGCCCGAAGCCGTAGGTGCGCGGTGCGGCGCGCAGCCCCTCGGCCTCGGCGGCGGCGACGAGGGCGCCGGGCGCGGCGATGGCGGCGTAGAGCGAGCGCTCGGCGCGGTAGCCGGGGGCGTGCAGCTGGACGTGGCCGACCAGGTGCTTGGTGATCGAGTCGACGAGCTGATTGAGCATCCCCTCGGTCAGCGCGAAGGTGACGACCAGCAGGGTCGTGCTCAGCGCCACCGCCGCGCCGGTGATCGCGGTGCGCCCGCGATTGCGCGCCAGGTTACGCCAGGCGAGGTGCAGCGGGCTCATCGGTTCACCGTTGCAGCGCCCGCAGGCTGAACAGGCTGTCGTCGAGCGGCAGGTCGAAGCGGATCTGGTCGTAGGTTACCACCGTCGACTCGCTCGGCTTGTCGCTCGGGACGATGGTCATCTGTGTCGGCATCGTCCGCCCGCCGACCGCGCGGACGTTCGCGAAGGTCATCACCCGCGCCTCGGCGAGGTCCTCGTCGAAGTAACGCACGCGCAGCGGCAGGTCGCTCTTCGCCTCCAGCTCGATGACCACCTTGCCCCAGACCACCGCCGCGTCGGGCTTGGGCAGGCAGGTGATCTCGACCACCTCGCGGCCGTCGCGCGCGCCGGTGAAGCTGATCGCGAAGGTGAAGTCATCGGCCATGCGGCTCTCTTTGACCAGGTCGTCGTTGGTGAAGTGGCTGCCCATCCAGGCGTCGCCCATCATCGACGAGGGGATCTTGATCACCCGATCGACCTTGGGCAAAAAGTTCCACATGTCGTTGTCGACCTTCAACGTCGCGGTGCCCTTCTCCTTGGTCGGCGCGAGGATGCGCGCCAGGCTCCGCTCGCGACCCTTCGACCAGAACTCGATCTTGAGCTCGCGGGTCCAGTGCGCGGTGGTGACCTTCATGGTCATCGTCCCGTGCGCGGACTCCCCGCGGTAGAGGTCGTCGAAGCGGTCGAGCAGCTCGCGCGCCGACGGCGCGGCGGCAGCTGGGGCGGCGCACAGGGCCGCGAGGGTGAGCGCGGCGACGGTCGTGGTCGTACGGGTCGGCATCGTTGATCTCTCCCTGGTGAGCCCCTTGTGCATGACCGAATCCCGCCGCTGCTGCAAGCGCCGCCAGCATCGCCGGCCGCCGTTCTCATCTTCAACCGGGATCGGGTGAGAGGAGTGTGGTAGACCGGAGCCGATGCCAGCCGGCGAGGAGTCACTGGGCCGCGCATGGTCCCGCGCCCGCGCCGCGCTGCGGGCCGAGGCGCGCCCGCTCGCCACCGGCTTCGCCTTCCGCACGGTCTGCTTCGTCGCAATGGTGGCGCTGGCGATCTGGGCCGAGGCGCGCCCGGCGCCGAGCCTGCCGGATCTGCTCCTCCCCTTCGTCCCCCACCTGGCGTGGGTCGAGCGCTACAACTACCTGCTCTGGTTGGCGGTGGTGGTCGCGCCGAGCGTCGCTTTTCTGCTCGTCGATGCGCGCCGCGTCGTCCGCTACCTGTTCAGCGCCGGGCTGCTCGATCTGCTGCGCGGCCTGTGCATCGTCGCCACCGGCCTCGGCCCGGTGCGCGGCCCGGATCTGCACGCCGGGATGACCGGCGCCGAGCAGTGGCAGGCGCTCGCCGCGCTGCTCTCGCCGCTCGGCTTCGTCGGCCTCGACCCGCCGACCTTCTACCTGACCAAGGACCTGTTCTTCTCCGGGCACACCGCCAGCACTTTCTTGCTGCTGCTCTACGTCTGGCCCTACCGGCGCCTGCGCCCGGTGGTGCTCGTCGGCCACCTGCTGGTCGTCGCCAGCGTCTTCTTCGCCCACCTGCACTATACGATCGACGTGCTCGGCGCCTACGCCTTCGCGTTGGCCCTGTTCGCGCTGCGCGAGGCGGACTGGCGCGGGGCTCTCGGACGGGCCCCCTGAACGGCTGCGCCGGCGAGCGCTGTCTGCTAGTATCGTCACTTTGAACCACCTGGGAGACGGTATGATGCGCGCGTTGATCGTCGTCGTGGGCCTTGTGGCCGGTGGGTGCGTCGGGGGATCGCCGGGCGGGGAGGACGGCCGGTGTCGGAGCAACGACGACTGCGCCGCCGGCGAGGTCTGCATCGAGGTTTGCCGCCAGGTCTGCGTGCGCAACACCGACTGTCCAGGGGACGAGGTGTGCAGCGACGGGCTTTGCGCGGCCCGCGCGGCCGGCGTGCTGCCGCGCATCGACCGGGTCGAGGGCAACGGCCGGGCGGGGCCCGGCTTCTTCCGCGACCGGTTGATCGTCTACGGTCGGGGCTTCTCCGATGGCGCGGTCGCGCTCGACGGGGCGCCGCTTTCGACCGAGGACCTGAGCGACACGCGGGTCGTCGCGCTGTTGCCCGCCGACCTGCTCTCCGGTGACCACACGCTCACCGTGACCAACCAGGCCGGCGCCGACCAGACGCCGATCTCGCTGCTCGCCGACCCGGCGACCCCCGAGGAGGTGCTGGCGCTGCTGGTGCAGGTCGACGGGGTGAGCAGCGGGCTCGACGCCGATCTGCTCGACGGCCGGCACGCGGTCGACTTCGCCGCCGCTGCCGATCTCGCCAACTTCGTCACCAGCAGCGCGTTGACCGCGACGCTGGCCGACTACGCGGCGCTCGCGGACCTCGCCGGGATGGTGACCGCCGATGGCGGCGGCAACGTCACGCTCACCGGCGAGCTGATCTTCGCTCCGGCGCACCAGAGCTACAGCCAGGTGATGCCGAGCGAATTTCACCCGAGCGGTGATGCGGGCCAGCACGTCATCGGCCGCGACTGGTTCAATGGCGTCTACAAGCTCGCCAGCCAGACCGGCACGGTCTACGCCCACCCGCGGCTGCCGCACGGGGCGCGGGTGACGAGCTTCTCCTGTGCGTTTCGCGACCAGAGCGCGGCCGGCGATCCGACGGTCATCTTTTTCCGCCAAATGTGGGGCGGCGGGTCGCAGGAGGCGATCGCTCAGGTGACCACCAGCGGCGCGTCGACGGTCTTTCTCGACACCTACGCCGGGACGGTGAACGCGAGCTACGCGGCGATCGACCTGAACGGCTACTTCTACTACCTGTACGGCAACCTCGGCGAGGTCGACGGCACCAGCGTGATGATCCGCCGCTGCAAGATCGGCTACACCTACGATCGGCTGTAATCGCGGCGCCGGTCCCGCGGGTTGACATCCGGCCTCGGCGGCTCACCTTGAGAGGGTTGAGGATCCGACCCGGGAGGTGACGTCGTGCAGACACTGGTTCAGCTTGGCCGGCCGAGCCCGGCCCGACCGATCGAGGTGAGCGAGAGGGCCCGCACCGAGCTGCGCCGGCTGGGGGTCGGCGCCGGGCGGTTCATGCGCATCGGCGTCACCGCCGGCGGCTGCGCCGGGACCACCTACGCCGCGACGCTCGACGACGAGCTCGGCGCCGAGGACCGCGTCGTGTTCGAGGCCGACGGCCTGCGCATCGTCGCCGCCGGCGAGGAGGCCGACAAGCTCGCCGGCTTGCAGATCGACTACTCCGACGACCTGGTCACCTCGGGGTTTCGGCTGACCCACGCCAACGCCGCCCGCGCCTGCGGCTGCGGTGCGAGCTTCGCGCTATGACCGCGGCGGCGGGCGCGGCGCTGAAGGGCACGCCGATCCCATTGACCGGCGGCGAGTCGGTCTATTGTCTGAACCAGGCGCAGCTCCGCGAGGCCGAGCGGCTGGTCTTCGTCGACGAGCAGACCTCGGCGCGGCTGGGGCCGGAGCTCGAGCGGCTCGAGCAGGTGCTCGCGCGCAACGAGCGCGCGGCGTTGGCCTTCGTGCTCATCGACCGCCTGCTCGGCGCCGACGCGCGCTGACTCAGGCGAGGTCCTTCGCGCGGATGAGCGCGCGGAGCGTCCAGGGGGCGTCGAGCGCCGCGGCCCAGGTGTCGTGCTCGGCCTCGAGCAGCGCGGCGCAGGCGGTCTTCAGGGTCACCGGCTCGTTGGCGAGCCGGGTGGCCAGCTCCTCCCAACCGGGGTTGTGGCCCAGCGCCAGCACGGTGCGCACCCCCGGCGGCACCTCGGCGAGCGCGGCGCCGAGCGCCTCGGCGCCGCCGTGGTAGAGCGCGGCGAGGAAGCGGACCTGCGGTGCGACCAGCAGCTCCTCGGCGACCAGCGCCCAGGTCTCGCGCGTGCGCGCCGAGTCGGAGCTGAGCACCAGCTCGGGTGACCAGTCGAGCTCGACCAACCGGTGGCCGACGCGCGGTGCGTCGCGCCGGCCGCGCGGGGCGAGCGGCCGGGCGTGATCGGTGGGCGCGTCGCTGTGCCACGAGCTCTTCGCGTGGCGCATCAGGATCAGGCGGCGGCGCATCGCTCAGACCGCCAGCCGCGGGCCGTGCGGCTCGGCGCGGGTGACGATCTCGTAGTTGATCGTGCCGCACCAGGCGGCCAGGGTCTCGGCGCCGATCCGCTCCTCGCCCTGGGCGCCGAGCAGCACGACCTCGTCGCCGATCGCGACCCCGCCGACGTCGGTGACGTCGGCGACGCTCATGTTCATCATCACCCGGCCGCACAACTTGGCCCGCTGCCCGCGCACCAGCACGTGCGCGGTGTTCGACAGCCCGCGATCGTAGCCGTTGGCGTAGCCGACCGGCAGGACGGCGAGCAGACTCGGCCGGGTCGTCTTGCAGGTGCGGCCGTAGCCGACGGTGACGCCGGCCGGGACGCGCTTGAGCTCGCTGACCCGGGTCTTCCAGGTCATCGCCGGGCGCAGCGCGACCTCGCCGCGGCCGTGCTCGCGCACCGAGACCAGGGTCTCGCGGCTCGGCCACAGGCCGTACAGGCCGATGCCGACCCGGACCATCTGGAAGTAGGTGTCGGGGAAGAGCAGCGCCGCGGCGGTGCAGGCGACGTGCGGCAGCGGCGGCGTGACGCCGAGCGCGGCCAGCTCGGCGAGCCGCGCGGCGAAGGCAGCCAGCTGCTCCTTGGCGAAGGTGTGGTCGGTGGTGTCCTCGATGTCGGCGAAGTGGCTGTAGGCGCCGACGATCTCGCTGTGGGCGGCGAGCGCTGCGACCGGCGCGAGCTGCCCGGCCAAGAAGCCCTGCCGGTGGGTGCCGGTCTCGAGCTTCAGGTGGACGCGCAGGCCGCGCACGCCCGAGGCAGCGAGGGCGGCGGCCGCCTCCGGGTTGGCGATGGTCAGGTCGACGCGCGCCGCGGCGGCCTCGGCGAGCC
>JBFYZW010000533.1:0-10905 GCA_041309305.1 Deltaproteobacteria bacterium
CCGCCGAGGTCGAGGTCGCCGTGCTCGCGCTCGACGTCACCGCGCCGGCGACGATCGCGGCCGCCCTGGCCGAGATCGACCGCCAGGCCGGCGGGGTCGATCTGCTGGTCAACAACGCCGGGATCGGGCTCGGCGGCTTCTTCGAGGACGTCAGCGACGCGGAGCTGCGCGAGATCTTCGCCACCAACTTCTTCGCCGCGGCGGCGATGACGCGCGCGGTGCTCCCGGGCATGCGGGCCCGGCGCTGGGGCCGGATCATCAACGTCTCGTCGATCAACGGCCGGGTCGCGGTGCCGGGGCTGTCGGCCTACAACGCGACCAAGTTCGCGCTCGAGGGCCTCTCGGCGGCGCTGCGCCTCGAGCTCAAGCCGTTCAACATCTTCGTCAGCATCGTCGCGCCGGGGACCTACAAGACGGACATCTTCACCCGCAACCGCCGGGTCGCCGCCCGGGCCGGCGCCGCCGACTCCCCCTACGCGGCGGCCAGCGCCCGGTACCGCGAGGTCATCGAGCGTCACCTGGCCGAGAGCCGCGCCGATCCGCGCGACGTCGCCCGCCTGATCGCCCGGATCGCCGCCGCCGACCGTCCCGGCCTGCGCTACCAGGTCGGCACCGACGCGCGGACAATGGCCGCGCTCGAGAAGCTCCTCCCGGCCGCGCTGCTCGAGGCGTTGCTCGAGCGCGCCTTCGCGCCGGCGCTCGACGCGCTGCGCCCGCGCCAGGGCTGAGCTCCTCACCCCGGCGGTGCGACCCCGAGCGCGGCGGCGCGCTCGACGGCGGCCCGCCCGGCGTTGAGCTGGCGGACCACCGCCTGGACCTCCTGCTCGAAGCGCGCCTCCTCGTCCCGGCGGTTGGCCTCGGCCTGGAACGAGACCCAGTGATCGATCGCCGCGACGATGAACGCCTCGTCGACCGGCCGCGACAGCTCGCCGAGCAGCCGCTGGCGGGTGGCGCTGTCAGCGCGGAAATAGGCGTCCGGATACTCGAAGTCCTGGATCGCGGTGCGCACGTTGGTGCAGATGTTCTCGACCGCGCGCCCGGAGAGACGCGGGCCGGCGACCCGGGCGCCGATCCGCTCCCAGGCCGCCTCGTCGGTCGGAACCAGCTCGCGCACCTCGGCGAGCAGGATGTCGCGCATCAGGCGCACGTAGTCGGCCACCGTGACCGGCCCCTCGACCTTGAACGGGTTCTGCGCGATGCGGCTGACCGCCGCCTCATCCATGTGCATCGTGTTCGCGTCGCAGATCAAGAACCACTTGCCGTTCTTGGGGATCAGGGTGCCGTCGAACAGGCCGAACACTGCGCCGAGGTTCTGCTTCTCCTCCTGGCGCAGGTCGGTGCTGGCGCGCGAGGCGAAGGCGGTGTCGATGTCGGGCCAGTAGACCCCGCAGACGCCGGCGAAGCCGAAGACCTCGTCCCGAAACAGGCGCACCAGGTTGTTGGCCGAGGCGTTCTGGTAGCTCGAGGCCCAGTCGGTACGCCGCACGACCAGGAACCGGGCCGGGACGCTCCGCTCACGGCAGTAACGCAAGAAGGTGTTACCGATCGCGTGCGCGGTGATCGTCTTGCCGCACCCCGGGCTGCCGAGGCCGAAGAGCACCGGGTTGAGCTTCTTCGGGTTCCGCCCGCGGGCGAAGTCGAACCCGGCCACATCGCGGGCCAGCCGCAGACCGGCGGACAGGTACTCCTGGTTGCCGACGATCTGCTCGGGCCAGACCGAGAGCAGGCCCGCCGGCGCCTCGACCGGCGCCTGCAGCGCCAGGCCGCAATAGGGCGAGCCGGCCACCGTCACCCGCCGGGCGACCAGCGCCTCGACCAACGCGCGCAGCTCACCGCCGCGGGCGAAGAGCTCGACCGCGCGACGCAGCAGCGTCAAGGCGGCGGCCAACGCGGTGCCCAGGCGCGGCGCCGCGTCGCCGTCCTCGGCCGAGACCCCAAGCTTGACCTCGGCGAAGCGACGGGCCAGCCGCAGCACCCGAGTCGCGAGAAGCGGTTGGTCGGCCTCGCCGAGCAGCTCGTCGACGCCGTCCAGCTCGAGGTTGCCCTCAACCTCGGCCACCGGGCAATGGGCCTGCAGCCGGCGCACCGCCGCGTCGGCGGTGACCACCAGCTGGAAGGCGGCGACCAGCCGCGCCTGCCCGCCGGTGAGCACCGGCGCGACGAAGCTCGACACCGGCCGGGCCTCGGCGCGGATCACCCCCTCGAGCGCGGCGGCCGCGGCCAGGCCGAGGTCGACGGCGTCGGCCAGCTGCTCGAGGATAGTGGTCGCCACAGCGCTGCGCCCGAACGGGCCCGCCGCCCTGGCCTCGAACAACTCGACCAGGCCGCTCTCCTGCACCGCCGTGGTCGCGGCCGACCGGGCGAATCCGCCACGCGGCAGCTGGACGTCAATCGGTTTGGGCTCCTCGCTCACGACGGCTCCCTCTCGGTCGCGCTGGTCGCGTACACCGGGTTGCGCGTCTTGCACGCCCGACAGAAGGCGCGCACCGCCTCGACCCGGGTCGAATCGGTGGCGAACTTGCGCTCCTTGACCACCTTGTAGCCGAGGCGGGCGCGCGCTTCCAGGTAGGTGGCGCGCGCCTCGGCCGACAGCGCGTCAGCCATCGGATCGAGCAGCGGATCCTGATCGACGTCGCGCGCCACACCGACCCCGGCGGTGTCGAGGGCGAAGCTGGCCACCACCCCGCCGCTGGCGACGAGCTCCGCCAGCGCGGCGGGCGCCCGCACCCCGGCGCAGAAGATCGGCCCGATCGTGCCACGGCTGACCTGCGCCACCGTCACCCCGGGCCGCGCCGCGAGCTGAGCGAAGAGCAGCTCGGCGTCGATGCCCGCGTTCTGGTAGACGATCGCCTTGAGCTCCTCGGTGTGCGCGGCGAGGTCGGCCTGCACCGCGACCAGCTTGCGCCGCCAGAAACCGCCGCGCTCGGTCAACTCGACCCGCACCCGCAGCAACGCGCCGGTGGCGTCGAGCTTGTCCAGGGTGACCAGGACCTCGGCGCTGGCCGCCTTGGCGTCGAGCCGGCGCAGCGCGACGTCGATCGCCTCGAGCGGCGGCAGCGGCGCGGCCGCCAGCGCGGCGTAGTAGCGCTGCTTGAGCAGACGCTTGCCGTGGATCGACCCGGGCCGACTCGCGGCGCGCGCCTCGAGCTCGGCGCGCGACGGCAGCTCGGCGAGCCCACGCGCGGCGAGCGCGGCGTCGGTGCGCACCCGGGTCCACTCGCGGTAGGTCGGCAACCCGGAGCGCGCGTCGAGCGCCAGGCCGGGGTAGAGGCCCAGGTGCACCGCCGGTGACAGGCCGTGCAGGTGGGCGAGCAGGTGCGCACCGGGCGGATAGCTGGTGTTGAGCCGCGCCGCCCGGATCGCCGCGGTGAGCGCGTGGACGTACGCCAGCTCGGCCGCGCCGGTGAGCATCACCGTCGGCAGTCGCGCGCCGCCCGGCATCACGCTCAAGGGCCGGCTGCGGTCCCTGAGGCGCGCGCCAGGGCCACCTCGACCGCCTCGGCGATGCGGCGTTCCTCTACCTCGCGGCTGATCGCCAGGTTCTTCTCCATCACCTTCTGGGTCTCGCCGTCGTACAGCTCGAGCTCGTCCATCAACCGGTCGAGGTTCTGGCGGAAGAAGACCTGCGTCTCGGAGACGAAGCGGGTCGTCTGGTTCATCGACTCGGTCATCACGTCGAGCGACTTCTTGAGGTCGAGCATCACCACCGAGGCGTCGGCGGCCGTGCCGATGGCCTGAATCTGGCCGGCGACCAGATCGAGCTTCTCGCTCGCCGCGGTGACGTACTGGGTGATGTCGCCGGCGAGGTTGCCGATCGTCTCGGCCAGCTTGCGGCTGTTCTCTTTCAAGCGCGCGAGCCGATCCTCGGCGGTGTGGTAGAGCTGCAGCTGCGTCGAGTGCTCGCCGAGCAACCGGCGCAGCCGATCCTGCTCGGCCTGCAGCTCGCGCACGGTGGTCGAGCCCGCCTCGCTGGCCGCCAGCTGCGCGCTGAGCGCCTCGCCGGCGCTCTTCAACTCGAGCACGTAGGCGGCGGCGAGGTCCTCGTTCTTCGCCGACTCGATGATCTTGTCGTTGAGCCGGTTGATCTCGTCGTGCAGGTCGGCCTCGGCGGCCTTCAATTTGTCGGCGAACTCCGCCGCCTCCTTGACCCGCCGCGCGCTGATCTCGTACTGCTGGCGCAGCAGCTCCTCGACCGAACGACGCGTGAAGGCCAGGCGATTGACCAGCGGCAGGTAGGAGAGGATCTCCTTCAGGTTGGAGAGGAAGCTGCCGCCGAGCTGCCCGCGACTCAGGTAGTCGGAGAACTTGCGCAGCTTCTTGATCTCCTGGCCGAGGCTCTCCTGCAGCTTGATGTTGCGCGCCCGCAACGTCTCGAGCTCCCCGACCTTGACGTTCTGGCGTGAGCGGACCTGGTTGATGCCCTCCTCGAGAGATTTGACCGAGATGCGCTCGCCGCTGTACTCGACCTTGCGCGACAAGACTTCGCTCTGGCTCCCCGTCATGGTGCCGTCCTTGGTTGGTGCGCGGACTCTACCGACGCCCAGGGGAGCCGATCAAGCGGCCGGCGGGTCCTACTGGTAAGGACTGGCGGCCGGCGGGCGAGTGACGAGCTCGGTGACCGGCAGCTCCTCGTAGAGATCGACCGGCGGCTCGCCCTCGACCTCGACCTCGACCTGGGTGTCGCCGGAGTAGACCGCGAGCTCGCCGACGCAGGCCTCGCTCTCGGCGAAGAGCTGCTCGCACTTGTTGGCCGCGATGGCGATCTTCTCGAACTCGTGCTGCGCCACCTCGGCGTTGCGCCGAGCGAGCGCCTCCTGCAACGCGACGTCGGCCTGCTCGGAGATCTTGAGCAGCCCCTTGATCGCAGTCAGCTTCTCGTTGACGCAGTTGAGCTTGATGACGTCGCGCTCCTCGCGTGCGTCCTCGAGGTGACCCAGGGTCTGGCTGAGGATCTCGCGCATCCGGTTGACGTGCTCGCGCGCCCGGGCCGCCTTCTCGGCGTCCGGGACCTGCTCGACCTCCGGGATGACCGGCGGCGGTGTCGGCGCCGGCGGCGCCACGGCCGTCACCTCGTCGCTCGGCGCCTGCGCCGCGGCGTCGCCATCGAGCCACACACCGAGGAGGAGCGCGACCGCCCCGACCCAGACCACGCTTCGCATGCCGGCTAAGGTACCCGCCTGGGGCCGGGCCGTCAACCGGCGGGCGAATTCCCGCGCGCGAGGGGTCGAAAACCATTGACGAACCGCTTCGTTTTTGCTTCGGTGGCCGTCTGTTCGCGCAGCACACTGGCATGCTCGGGGAGCGACCTTCTCGGGGGAGAAAGGCAGCAAACGCGTGCGATTCGACGAGCCGCTGATCGAGGGAACTCTGCTGCGTCGCCACAAGCGCTTCCTCGCCGACGTCCGGCTCGCCTCGGGCGAGGAGGTCACGGCTCACTGCGCCAACCCCGGGAGCATGGCCGGCTGCTCGGATCCGGGCAGCAAGGTGCTGCTCTCGCTCAGCGAGGATCCGCGGCGCCGCTTCAAGCACCAGCTCGAGATCATCTTCGCCGGGCGCACCCCGGTCGGCGTGCACACCGGTCGACCGAACGCCGTGGTCGCCGAGGCGATCGAGCAGGCGATGATCCCGGAGCTGGCCGGCTACGCGACGATGCGCCGTGAGGTCCCCTACGGCCGCGACAGCCGCATCGACCTGCTGCTCGAGGGCAACGCGCTGCGCCGCTGCTTCGTCGAGGTCAAGAACGTGACCATGGCCGAGGGCGACATCGCCTACTTCCCCGACGCGGTCACCGAGCGGGGCACCCGGCACATGACCGAGCTGACCGACATCGTGCGCGAGGGGAACCGAGCGATGGTCATCTTCCTGGTTCAACGCGGCGACGTGACCCGCTTCCGCCCCGCCGACCACATCGACCCGGAGTTTGGCCAGGCCTTCCGCGACGCCGTGGCCCGCGGCGTCGAGGCCGCCTGCTACCGGGCCAAGATCTCCCGGCGCAGCATCGAGCTCGATCAACGGCTGCCGATCGAGCTGGGCGCGAACTGAGCGCCCCGATCAGAGGTACTTCTCGATCGTCTTGATCACGTCGATACGGTCGACCAGGTCGGTGATGTAGTCCAGCTTGTCGGTCGGCAACACGATGGTCGGCGAGCGCTTGTAGGAGCGGAACCAGGCCTCGTACAGCTCGTTCAGGCCGCGCAGATAGGAGACCGGGATCGACTGCTCCTCGGGTCGACCGCGCAGCTTGATGCGCTGGCGAATGGTCCTCAGCGGCGCGCGCAGGTAGATCATCAGGTCCGGCGGCTCGAGCGAGCGGAGGATCGCCCGGTAGAGGTCCTGGTAGACCTGCCAATCGCGCTTGACGATCAACCGACGGCGGAAGAGCATCGCCGCGAAGACCTCGGCGTCCTCGAAGATGGTCCGGTCCTGAACCACGGTGCGGCTGCGCCGCTCGCGGTCCAGCTCCTGGTGGATGCGGAACTTGTGGGTCAAAAAGTAGATCTGCGAGTGGAACGCCCAGGCCTTCATGTCGGCGTAGAAGTCGACCAGGTACGGGTTGTCGGCGTTGGGCTCGAAGAACGGCTCGACCTTGTACCGCCGGCAGATGAAGTCCACCAGCGTGCTCTTCCCGCACCCGATGTTCCCGGCGACCGCGATGTAGGTGGTCTTCGGCATTACGGGACCGTAGCACGGGCGTGACTGCCAGGCGACGGCCAGACGGCCAGGGCTCCCCTGGCGAGCCTGGCGGCGAAGGGTTACCCTGTGTGCAGGCAGTCGACACTTGACCGTTGCCGGTCGCTGCCTCAGTATCGTGGAGGTCTCGGTCCGAGAATGAAACCCAGCGAGGCAGCGCGATGAACAGCCTTCCCCGCACCTGGCGCGGCGCGATGCTCGTGGCCGCCGTGCTCCCCGCCCTCGGCTGCAGCCGCTGGTGGGCCGCGGCCGAGGAGGAGATCGAGGAGCGCGCCCGCCGCGCCGCCCCGGGGCAGATCCCCGAGGAGCCGCCGGTGGTGCCCGAGGATCCGATCCAGGTCAACTCGCTCCTCCCGAACCGCGGCGAGACCGGCGGCGGGCTGCTGGTCGAGATCGTCGGCCTGGCCTTCGCGCCGGAGATGACCGTCTGGTTCGGCGACGTGCCGGCGGCCGACGTCGATGTCCTGACCGAGTCGCGCATCCAGGTGGTCACGCCGCCCGCCCCGGTCGGCGTCGTCGACGTCTACGTCGTCGAGTCGGAGAGCCGCTTCGGCGTGCTGACCAACGGCTTCGAGTACTACGCCCCGGTGACGCTCGAGCGCGTCGAGCCGACCCGCGGCTCGTCGCTCGGCGGCGACTCGTTGGTGCTCTACGGTGGCGGCTTCGTCGACGGCACCAGCGTGCGCTTCGGCGACGGCGCGCCACGCACCGCGGTGGTGGTCGACGCGACCCGCTGCCAGGTGCTGACCCCGCCGCTGCCGCACGGGGTCTACGCGGTGACGGTGAGCAACGCCAACGGCAGCGCGACCTTGAACAACGCCTTCTCGACCTGGGACCCGGTGCGCCTGCGCGCGATCACGCCCTTCGCCGGCCCGATCAGCGGCGGCACACCGATCGTCGTCACCGGCACCGGCTACGTCGACCCCACCTCGCTGACTCTCGGTGGGCAGGAGCTGGCCGCGGTCGCCGACCCGGGCGAGGGCGCGCTCTCGGCCGTGACCTTGCCGGCCGATCCGCCGGTCGAGGGCGTGGTCGCCGCGACGGTGAGCAACGCCAACGGCACGGCGACGCTCGCGAACGCGTTCGCGTTCATCGACACCAGCGACCCGACGCCGCGCATCGTCGCGGTGTCGCCGGCGACCGGGCTGGTCGACGGTGGCCGCGCGGTGCAGATCGCCGGGCTCGGCTTCGACGCCGCCGGGTTGGCGGTGACCTTCGGCGGGGCCGCCGCCGACTGCGTGATCGTCGATGACCACACGCTCTCCTGCGTCACGCCGCCCGGTCCGGAGGGCGCGGTCGACGTCCGGGTCGTCAACCTCAACGTCGATCTGACCGCGCCGGGAGCCTTCACCTACGTCGCGCTGCGCCTCGACGCGCTGCTGCCCAACCGCGGCGCGATCGCCGGCAACACCTGGGTCGACCTCTGGGGCAACGGCTTCGCCCCCGACACCGAGGTCTTCCTCGGCGGCGCGCCGGCCCGCGCGGTCAACGTTGCCGGCAACGACCGCCTGAGCCTGCGCACCCCGGCGAACGCCGCCGGCGTCGTCGACCTGCGCATCGCCACCCAGGGCGTCGAGCTGACCTTCCCCGGCGTCTACACCTACTTCAACCCGTACAACTCCGACTTCTGGAGCTCCGGAGGACCGATCGACGGCGCGGTCAACATCACGGTCGTCGACTGGAACACCAACGCCCGCATCCCCGGCGCGCTGGTCATGCTCGGCCTCGACCCCACCACCGAGCAGCAGGGCTTCACCGACGCGCGCGGCCAGGTGACCCTCTCCGGGCCCGAGGTGGTCGGCGCGCAGACCGTCACCGCCGGCAAGCCGGGCCACGCGCTGTTCAGCTGGGTCGACGTCAACGCCGAGAACCTGACCCTGCTCCTCCTCGCCGCCGCGGAGCCGTCCTTCCCGCCCGGCGAGCCTGGCCCACCGCCGCCGGTGGTGCGCGGCAACATCATCCGCATCAAGGACGAGTACAACACCGGCACCGATCTGGTGCTGGTCGGCACCACCTACCGGGACTTCTCCACGCCGCTGCCCGATCCCGGGCCGAGGTCATTCCTGGTCAGCCAGGGCCCGTACGAGCTCTGGGCGCGGCCCGGTGATCTGATCGTCGTCGCCCAGGCCGGTACCGTGGGGCCGGGCAACCGGTTGATCACCGCGACGATGGGCTTCCACCCCTTCCTGCTCACCGAGGTCGGCTCCGGGACGCCCTGCGGCGCCGACGCCGACTGCCCGCTGGGCGAGTCCTGCTACCAGTTCGGCGCCGCGCCGCGGGTGTGCACGCACGTCTACGACGGCGTCGACATCGTCATCGACACCCCGCTCAAACAGCCGCTGGTCATCCAGATGGACGACCCGCCGCTGGCCGACGACGTCAGCGAGTACGGGCTGATGCCCGACACCACCGCCGCGTTCGTCTACTACGACTTCGGCTCGATGGGCCTTCTGCCGATGGCCGACGTCGGCGTCTCGTTCACCGACACGGTCGTCGCGCCGATGCCGCGCCGACTACCCGGCGCGCTCGCCGGCACGCCGTTCTACGTCTTCGCCGGCGTCTACCTCGGCTTCGACGACGATCTGGATCCGGCGACCCCACCGAGCCTCTATCCGCCGCAGTCGGAGGTGCGCCTGCCGCCCTACACCGACACCACGCAGCCGGTGCTCGCCACCCCCGTGCTCGGGACGGTGCAGGAGCGCAGCCCGGCGACCGGCGGCTACGTCGAGCCCGGGCCGGGCGGCAAAGGGTTGCGCTTCATCTTCGGCAGCAACAAGCCGCTGCCGCCGAGCGCCTACCTGCACCTCTTCTTCCTCGACGGGCAGGCGATCGAGTGGATGGTCCTCGGCGGCGGCTCGCAGTTCAACTTCTCGTTGCCGATCGTGCCGGACGTGATCAGCGAGCTACGGCTCCTCCCGGACGACCCGCTCGACCCGCACCTGCACTACTGGCAGATCATGGGGATGGACGAGCCGACGGTGCAGTTCAACCGCCTCGATCCGGTAGCCTGGTTCGGCTGGCGGAGCCGCTCGCTCCACGCCACCTACTTCCTCGTCCCCTGAGGGGAGAGGGCGCCGCGCTCAGGCGCGGGCGACCGGCCGGCCACCGTTGCGCTTCCAGGTGGCGATCAAGGCGTCGACCTCCTGCTCGGCGGCGAACCAGTCGGCCTTCGGGTCGCCGTTGGCGAAGCCGCGCCGCTCGGCGCGCAGGTAGGCGGCCTCGGCGATCATCCGGTGGCGCTCTTCGGCGCTGACGACGATCGTCGACTTCTTGCTCGGGCCGACCGCCGTCGCGGTCGACGCGGTCGTGGCCTTCGTGGTCCGACGGGGCGCCGTCTTGGTGTCGGTCGTGGTCGTGGTCGTGGTCACCATCGTCCCCGCGGTCGGGTTTTTGGTCCGGGCCATGGTTCCTCCTCCTCTCGCTCCCGACGGGAGCGGTCGCAATCTACTACGCGGATCTGAAGATGCAAGTGCGCGGGTGGCAAAAACCACGAGGCCGCGCCGCCGCGCCGGACGGCGATGACACAGCGCGGCAAAGGCGGCGGTCAGGCTTTGGCGACCGCGTCGCGCCAGCGGCGCACCTGTTCTTGCGCTGCGGCGTTCGCGCGAGCGACGAACTCGCGCTCGAGCGTCCAGGCGCGGCTGACCGCGTCGAGGTCGGCGAACAGGCCGACCGCCAGCGCCGCGAGGTAGGCCGAGCCGAGCGCGGTGGTCTCGACGACGCGCGGTCGATGGATGCTGACGCCCAGCAGATCGGCCTGGAACTGCATCAGCAGATCGTTGGCCGCCGCGCCCCCATCGACGCGCAGCAACGACAGCGCGCTGCCGCTGTCGAGCCGCATCGCGTCGAGCAGGTCGTAGATCTGCAGCGCGATCCCCTCGAGCGTCGCGCGCGCCAGGTGGGCGCGGGTCACCCCGCGCGTCAGGCCGCAGATCAGACCGCGCGCCTCGGGGCGCCAATGCGGCGCGCCCAACCCGGTGAGCGCCGGGACGAAGACGACGCCGGCGCTGTCGGGGACGCTCGCCGCCAGCGCCTCGACCTCGGCGCTGTCGGCGAAGAACCCCAGGCCGTCGCGCAGCCACTGGACCGCCGCGCCGGCGATGAAGGTGCTCCCCTCCAGCGCGTAGGTGGTCGTCCCGGCACGCCGCCAGGCGACGGTAGTGACCAGGCCTCGCGTGCTACGCACCGGGCGCTCGCCGGTGTTGACCAGCGCGA
>JBFYZW010000534.1:0-3302 GCA_041309305.1 Deltaproteobacteria bacterium
GCGCGCGGTGCGGGGGGCGCGGGGCCGGCGAGCGCCGCGGACCAGGCCGAGCTCGAGGCGCTGGCCGAGACGGTGAACCGCTTCGAGGCCCAGGCGGCCGAGTACCGCGAGGCGACCCGCCAGCTGATCGAGCACAAGTACCAGGAGAAGCGTGATCTGTTGTTCAACTCCTACGAGGCGTTGATCGTCAAGCTCGAGCTCGAGCAGCGCGCCCGGCGTGACGGCGCCATCGCCAAGTTCGAGGAGTTCCTGCGCCGCTATCCGGACGACAGCCGCTACACGCCCGACGCGATGTTCCGCCTCTCCGAGCTCTACTTCGAGCGCTCCTACGACACCTACTTCCAGGCCCGCCAGGCGTTCGAGAAGGAGCTCGAGACCTGGACGCCGAAGAGCGGCAAGCCGGAGCCGGAGGAGCCATCTTTCCACTACGAGCCGACCATCGGCATGATGCAGCGCCTGATCACCGAGTACCCGGCGTACCGGTTGATCGACGGCGCCTACTACCTGCTCGGCTACTGCCTCGGCGAGCAGGGCGAGGAGGAGCGCGCCGTCGACGTCTACCTCGAGCTGGTCGACCGCTACCCGGAGTCCCGCTTTGCCGCCGAGGTGTGGACCCGCATCGGCGAGTACTACTTCGCCACCAACGAGCTGCAGCTGGCGCTCGCCGCCTACACCAAGGTGCTCGGTCACTACGATAGCCCGTTCTACGACAAGGCGATGTACAAGCTGGCCTGGACGCACTACCGGCTCGCCGACCCGGAGCGCGCGCCCGAGGAGTTTCAGAAGGCGGTCGACACCTTCGTCGAGCTGCTCGAGTTCAACGAGAAGACCAAGGCCGAGGGCAAGGAGCGCGGCGGTGAGCTGCGCAAGGAGTCGGTCCAGTACGTCGCCATCTGCTACGCCGACGAGCAGTGGGGCGGCCTGGACAAGCTGCTCGCCTTCTTCGACCAGCTCGGCCCGAAGGCCTACGCGCGCGAGGTGTTGACCGCGCTCGGCGACGTCTACTTCGACCAGACCCGCTTCGTCGAGGCGGTGCGCGCTTACGGCGTCGTGCAGTCGCGCTACGGCGATCACGTCGACGCGCCGAAGGTGCAGGAGAAGATCATCGTCGCGCACGAGCGCAACCGCGACTTCGACGCCGCGGCGACGGCGCGCGAGACGCTGAGCCAGGCCTACGCCGCCGGCAGCCCGTGGTGGCAGAAACACGAGAACGACGAGCAGGCGCTGAAGACCGCGACCGAGCTGGTGCAGAAGTCGCTCTACTCGGCGGCGCTCTTCCACCACAAGCAGGCGCAGATCCACAAGGAGGCGGGCAAGACCGACCTGGCGGTCAACGCCTACCGGCAGGCGGCGCAGGCCTACGGCGACTACCTGACCCGGTTCCCCCACGACCGCCAGCTCTACGAGCTGCGCTACTACTACGCCGAGTCGCTCTACTACTCGCTGCAGTTCGAGCCGGCGGCGGCGCAGTACCTGCTGGTGCGCGACTCGAACGCCGACGATCGCTTCCTCGAGCCGGCGGCGTTCAGCGTCGTGCTGGCGCTCGAGCGGCTGGTGGCGCAGCAGGAGCTGGCCGGCACTCTGCCCAAGGTCCAGGTGCTGCGCAGCGCCGATCGGCCGGCCGGCGTGCCGGTGACCCCGCGCGAGATCCCCGAGCTGAAGCAACGCATCATCGCCGCCTCGGATCGCTACGCCGCCGTGGCGCCGAACGACGAGAAGGTGCCGAAGGTGCTCTACAAGGCGGCCGAGACCTTCTACGTCTACGACCACCTGCCCGAGGCGCGCGAGCGCTTCGCCGCGCTGCTCGCCGCGTACCCGGCCAACGAGGTGGCGGAGTTCGCGGCCAACCTGATCATCGAGACGCACCTGGCCGAGGGGGACTTCGCCGCGGTCGAGGTGTTCACCCGCGGGCTGCTCGAGCGGCCGGCGACGCCCGGGCGCAAGGAGTTCAAGGGGGAGCTGGTCAAGTTCAAGACCGGCGCGATGTTCAAGCTGGCCGAGGATCTCGACGCCGCGCAGCAGTACGAGCAGGCGGCGGAGATGTACCTGAAGCTCATCGCCGAGAACCCGAACACGCAGTTCGCCGACTCGGCGCTCAACAACGCCGCGGTCGACTACGAGCGGGTCAAGCGCTACGAGTCGGCCTCGAAGCTCTACGAGCGGCTGGCGCGCGAGTACCCCAAGTCGCCGCTCGCCGACACGGCGCTGTTCCGGGTCGGCATCAACGCCGAGCGGTTCTTCGACTTCGAGCGGGCGATCGCCACCTACGGCCAGCTGGTCAAGGACTACCCCAAGTCGGAGCGGCGGGCGGACGCGCTGTACAACGCGGCGTTGGCGCTCGAGAACACCCAGGAGTACGAGCGCTCGGCGGCCGAGTACGCCCGCTACTGCCAGCTCTTCCCCAAGCGCGACGACGCCGCCGACGTCTGCTTCCGCGCCGGCGTGGTCTACGAGAAGATGAACGACCGGGCGCGGGCGGTGGCGACCTACAAGAAGTTCATCGCCAGGTACCGGAACCAGGCGGCCAGCGCGGCGCGGGTGGTCGAGGCCTACCTGCGGGTGGCCAAGATCCTCGAGGCGCAGGGCAAGGCCAAGGAGGCGAAGGAGAACTTCGACAGCGCGCTGCGCGCCTTCGCGCGGGCGCCGGACAAGGACAAGGTCGCGCCCTACGCCGCCGAGGCGCACTTCGCGCTCGCCGAGCGGGAGTTCGCCGCCTTCAATCGGATCACCATCACCGGCACCGGCAAGGAGCAGGGCAAGGCGCTGCAGCGCAAGGCCGCGGTGCTCAAGCAGGTCGAGACCGCGTACCAGAGGGTTTTGCCCTACAAGCAGATCGAGTGGACGCTGGCCGCCTCGTACCGGCTGGGCCAGCTGTACCAGAACCTGGCGGCGAGCATCCTCGCTGCCCCCTGCCCGCCCGACTTCAAGCGCGACGCGCGGCGCACCGGCTACTCGCTCGAGGAGCTGTGCGATCAGTACCGCATCGAGCTCGAGGACAAGGCGATCAACGTCGAAGAGAAGGCGGTGCAGGCGTTCGAGAAGGCGGTCAGCAACGCCCGTGAGCTGCAGGTGGCCAACAAGTGGACCAAGCTGACGCTGGTGGCCCTGAACAAGCTGCGGCGCAACGAGTGGCCGCTGCAGAAGGACGCCAAGCTCCACGTCGTCGATCAGGTCATCGCGCCGCCGCCAGTGCTCGACGCGGCCGGCCAATCGATCGGCGCCGGCGCGAAGACGCCGCCGCCGGTCGCCGAGGAGCCGGCGCCGCCGGCCGCGGTGGACGAGGCAACGGCACCGCCTCCGGC
>JBFYZW010000535.1:0-7574 GCA_041309305.1 Deltaproteobacteria bacterium
CGGCTGGAGCCGGACCCGCGTCTGTCGCCGGTGCGTGGTCCGCCGCCCGAGCTGCCGATCTACCTGCTGCACGGCGAGGTCGACAACGTCATCCCGCCGAGCCAGGCGCGCGCGCTGGCCCGCTGGGCCGGCCCGCGGGCGCGCCTGCTCGTCTCGCCGCTCATCAGCCACGTCGAGCTCGGGAAGACCGGGTCGGGCGGTGCGCGCCTGGTGCAGACCGCGCGCCTGGCGGCGTTTCTCAGCGCGTGGTTGGACCGTTGATCCGCCGGCCCAGGCGGCCGGCGGTCAGGGGAAGGCGACCTGCACCGGCGTCAGAGAGTCGGCGGTCGAGGGGCTGTTGCCCAGCTGGCCGCGGCTGTTGTCACCCCAGCACCAGACCTGGCCGTTGCCACGCAGCGCGCAGCTGAAGTCGAGGCCGGTGGCGACGGCGCGCAGGTCGATGAACGAGGTCGCGACCACCGGCGTCGGGCTGTCGAAGGTCGAGTTGTCGCCGAGCTTGCCGTCGTTGTTCTTGCCCCAGCAGCGCAGCGCGCCGTCGTCGAGCAGGACACAGCTGTTCGCCCACCAGCCGGCGTCGGCGTAGGGTGCGGCGCTGGTGATGTTGAGCACCGCGACCGGTGCGCTGTTCGGGGTGACGCCGCTGGTCGTGCCGTTGCCCAGCTGGCCGAGGTTGTTCAGGCCCCAGCAGGCGACGGCGCCGGTCGACCGAGGGGCGCAGGCGTGGCCGTCGCCGACGGTGACGCCGACCGCGTCGCTCAGGTTCTGGACCACCAGCGGCACGTTGGTCGGGTCGGTGCCGCCGCTGCCGAGCTGCCCGTAGGTGTTGGTGCCCCAGCAGCGCACGCTGCCGTTGTCGAGCAGCGCGCAGACGTGGTTGTGCATCATCGCGACGCGCACCGCGGTGTTGATGCCGCTGACCGGCGCGCCGGGGGCCAGGGTGCCGGTGATGCCTGTGCAGCCGGTGCCCGGCGCCAGGCCGCCGTCGCCGAGCTGGCCCCAGTAGTCGAAGCCCCAGCACTGGATCGTGCCGTCGAGCAACCGGGCGCAGGTCGCATCGTGGCTGCAGGCCACCTGCACCGCGGTGGTGATGCCGACCGCCTGGACCGGGGTCGTGCTCCAGGTGGTGGTGTCGCTCGGCGGCGGGTTGTTGCCCAGGCGGCTGTAGTAGGTCCGGTTCGGCGGGTTGCAGTTGAAGTCGATGTTCCGCCCCCAGCACCAGACGGTGCCGTCGCCGCGCACCGCGCAGCTGTGGGTCAGGCCGGCGCACACCGACACCGCCCCGGTGAGGCCCTGCACCGTCTGCGGCAGTCGGGTCGCACCGGTCGACGTGGTGCCGTTGCCGAGTTGGCCGTAGTCGTTTGCGCCCCAGCAGGCGACCGCGCCGTCGGCGCGGAGCGCGCAGGCGTGCTGGTAGGCGGCGGCGATCGGCTGGTCGGGGCAGGCGCTCGCGCCGACGCACTCGCCGTCGACGCACGCGAAGTCGGTCTGGCAGATCGTCCCATCGCCGCACGGGCCGGTGTTGGTCGGGTGGGTGCAGGCGCGGCCGGCGCAGACGTCGTCGGTGCACGGCTCCTGGTCGTCCGTGCACGCCTGACCGTCCCGGTCGGCGGCGACGCAGTTGCCGGCGCCGTCGCAGCGGTCGTCGGCGCAGGGGTTGGTGAGCTCACCGCAGGCGACGCCCCCCTCCTGCGCCAGGTAGCCGCACTCCCCGGTCGTCGGCGCGCAGGTGCCGGGCAGTCGCCAGCAGGTCGGGGCGGGCAGCTCGCTGCCGTCACAGCTCTTCGCCACGCCGTTGCCACACTGGTCGACGCTGTCGCATCGCTCGTTGACCGTGCAGGGGTTGCCATCGTTGCACGGCGCGTTCAGGCCGAGCGAGGTATGGACACAGCCGCTGGTTGGATCGCAGCTGTCGAGCGTGCAGCTGGTCTGGTCGTCGCAGGCGACGCGGGTGCCACCGCCGCAGGCGCCGCCGGCGCAGACGGTGCCGCCAGTGCAAGCGTTGCCGTCGTCGCACGGCGCCGAGCGGTTGTCGTAGGTGCACTCGCCGGCGCCGTTGCATAGATCGGTGGTGCACGGGTTGTCGTCGTCGCAGTCGGCGGCGTCATCACAGGCGCAGGTGAAGCGGTGGGCGCAGCCGACGCCGACGACGCAGCTGTCGCTGGTGCACGGGTTCTGATCGTCGCAGTTGACGCTGCGCCCGCCGCACTGGCCGAGCGCACACAGATCATCGGTGGTGCACAGATCGCCGTCGTTGCACGGCGCGGCGTTGTAGACGTAGGCGCAACGCTCGGCGACGCAGTCGTCGCCGGTGCACGGGTTCTGGTCATCGCAATCCGCGGCGACGTCGCAGGTGGCGCAGGCGCCGCTGATGCCGCGGCACAGGCCGTTGACGCAGCGGTCGTCGTCGGTGCAGGCGTCCTGATCGTCGCAGGGTGTACCGTTGGCCTGCAGCGCCCAGACGCAGGCACCGGCGACGCAGCGACCCGGCGTGCCGGCCACCGCGCACGCCGGCGTGCGGCTGGCGCAGTCCGCGTCGGCGCGACAGGCCGGGGTCGAGACGGGCAGGCAGACCCCGTCGGTGCACTCCTCGTCGGGCGCGCAGTCGGTGTCGGCGCTGCACACCGACCGGCAGGTGCCGTCGACGCAGACCCGGCCGCCGTCGCAGTCCTCGGTCGCCTTGCACTCCCGGCCCCTCGGGGGCGGGTTGCCGAGGCAGCCTGCGCCGGCGAGCGCGACGAGGATCGTCGACGCGGCGGCCCGGCGAGCGAAGGGGCGGCGGTCCATGGTGCCTCCGGCAGCGTCCCTTCACTGTAGCCCGGATCACCGTCGCGGGCGAGCGGAGCGGCGCGGAGGTGGCCATTGACGCGGCGGCCGGGAGCCGTCACTGATACGCTCCGATGAGCGGCGGCGATCCATCTCTGGCGGCGACCGGGCGCGTAGGCTGGCGTGCTACCGAGGCGTGGGCGTTGCTGGCGCTGGCTCTGCCGCTCGGGCTGGCGCAGCTCGGCTACACCTCGGTCAGCTTCGTCGACACCGCGATCGCCGGCCGGGCGAGCAGCGACGCGGTCGCGGCGATCGGGCTCGGCTCGTCGCTGTTCTTCGCCGTCTCGGTGTTCGGCGTCGGCACCGCGATGGGTCTCGAGCCGCTGGTCGCTCAGGCGCTGGGCAGCGGGCAGACGGCGCTGGCGGTGCGGATCACCTGGCAAGGGCTGTGGGCCGGGACGATCGTCTGTGTGCCGCTCGCGGCCCTCGTGCTGGTGGTCGGCGCCCAGCTGACCAGCTTCGGCATCGCGCCGCCGCTCGCGGCGCTGACCTTCGACTACCTGAGCATCAAGGTGTTGACGCTCTGGCCGGTGGTCGCCAGCGTCGTGCTGCGCTCCTACCTGCAGGCGGCCCGGCGCCCGGGGCCGATCATCGTCTCGGTGGTGGCGTTGAACCTGGTCAACGCCGTTGGTGATTACCTGCTCCTGTTCGGCGACGCCGGGCTCGCGCGCCTCGGGCTGCCCGGGCTCGGCCTGTCGCCGCTCGGGCCGCGCGGGGTCGCCTGGTCGAACACCGCGGCCTTCGCGGTGCAGCTGGTCGTCTACCTGTCGATCCTTCACCGGCCGCTGGCGCGCGGCCAGGAGCGCGGCGCCTGGCGGCCGGACTGGACGATCCTCGCCCAGGTGTTCAGCGTCGGCGTGCCGTTCGGCCTCCAGCTGGTCGCCGAGATCGGCGTCTTCTCGCTCGCCGGGCTGTTGATCGGCCGGATGGGGGTGCAGGCGATGGCCGCGCACCAGATCGCGATGCAGCTGGCGACCGTGACCTGGGCGGTGGCCGTCGGCATCGGCAGCGCCACCGCGGTGCAGGTCGGGCGGGCGATCGGTCGCGCAGACGCCGGCGCAACGCGGCGCGCCGGGCTGGGCGGGCTCCGGCTCGGCGCGGCGTGGATGCTGGCGATGGCCCTGGTCTTCGCCGTCTGGCCGGAGGCGCTGGCCGGCCTGATGACCAGCGACGCGCTGCTCCTGCCGTTGGTCGCCCAGCTGGTGACCATCGCCGCCTTCTTCCAGCTCGCCGACGGACTGCAGGCGGTCGGCTGCGGCGCGCTGCGCGGCGCCGGCGCGACCCGCTGGACGATGGTCGCCAACCTCGCCGGTCACTGGGCGGTCGGCCTGCCGCTCGGGCTGGCGCTCCTCGCCGCCTTCGGCAGCGGCCCGGATCGCCTGTGGTGGGGGCTGACCGCCGGCCTGGCCACGGTCGGAGTGGCGGTGAGCTGGAAGTTCTGGCACTACAGCCGGCAGCCGATCGCGCAGGTGCTGTCTGCGACGGGGAGCGAGGAGTCGCGTGACTGAGGTGAGCCCGAGCTCGGCGACCGAGGTGCTGGCGTCGGTGGCGCCGAGCGTGCGGTTGGTCAACGCCTTCGCCGCGCCGTACGACAACGCCGTGGCCACGGCGCGGACCTGCTACGCCAGCCGCGTCGTCGAGGCCGCCGACGTCGGCCGCGACGCTGACGCAACGAAGCAGCGCGACGCAATCGCCGCGAGCACCTACCAGGCCGGGCACCACACGATCTGGCAGCACGCCCACTTCCAGTTCGTGCTCGAGGCGGTGTCGCGCCAGCTCATCTGGTCCTTTCTGCACGCTCACCCGTTCTACAACTCCGAGCAGGTCAGCCAGCGCTACGTCGCGGTCAAGCCCGACCGGGTGCTCGTGCCGCGCCTGCCCGACGCCGCCGAGCGCCGCTACCGCGCGACGGTGGCCGAGCAGATGCGCGGCTACCAGGAGCTGGTGCAGCTGCTCAGCGAGCCGGTCGCGGCGGCCTACTTCGCGGTCTTTCCGGCGCGGCGCAAACAGGCCGAGGCGCAGCGGACCGCGCTGCGCCGCAAGGCGCAGGAGCTGGCCCGCTACTGCCTGCCGATCGCGACGCACGCGCACCTGTACCACACCGTCAGCGGGCTGACGCTGTTTCGCTACCACCGCCTGGCCGAGAGCCTCGACGTGCCACGTGAGACGCGGCTGGTGGTCGAGGCGATGGTCGCCGAGGTCCGCCGCCACGATCCGCGCTTCTTCGACCAGGTCGAGGATCCGCTGCCGCTCGGCGAGACCCCCGAGCACGCGCTGCTCGTCCGCCTCGAGCGCCCGGCGCTCAACCCCGAGGCGCGGGCGTTCTGCCGCGGCTTCGACGCCGAGCTCGGCGCGCGGCGATCGCGGCTGGTCGATCACACGCCGCGGGCCGAGGCGCTCCTGGCCCGCGCGGTGCGCGAGGTGGTCGGCGCGACCCCCGAGACGCTCGCCGACGGCGCGGCGATCGCGGCGCTTCTGTCACCAGCCGAGAACCGCGGCCTGCACGGGCCGTTGAACCTGACCAGCCTGAGCAAGCTGTCGCGCGCCCTGGTCCATCCGCACTACACGTTTCAGAAGAAGCTGTCGCACACCGCCGATTCTCAGGACCAGCGTCACCGGCTCACCCCGGCGACGCGCCCGGTCCTGCACACCCACTACGCCGGCGGCGAGCCGGACGTGATCGTCCCGGCGCTCATCGCCGAGACGCCGGCGGCGCTCGATCGGTTCCACCAGGTGATGCAGATCACCTGGCGGGCGATCGACGATCTGCTCGCCGACGGCGTCCCGGCCGAGCAGGCGCTCTATCTTCTGCCCAACGCCTTCCCGATCCGCTTCACCGAGTCGGGCGACCTGGCCGCGCAGCGACACAAGTGGGTGACGCGGCTGTGCTTCAACGCTCAGGAGGAGATCTGGCGCGCGACCGTCGAGGAGGTCGAGCAGGTGCGCGCCGTGCACCCGGCGATCGGGGAGCATCTCGGCCCGCCGTGCGCCGTCCGCCTGGCCGCCGCGGTGCGGCCCTACTGCCCGGAGGGGCCGCGCTTCTGCGGCGTGCAGGTGTGGAAGCAGGCGCTCGGCGACTACCGGCGCCAGCTGTAGAGGTGAGGATGGACGACCCGGCGCCGTTGCTCGCCTCCCTGGTCGAGAGATACGGTCAGCACGCCGCGCCGCTCGCCGCGCACGCCGCGCGCCTTCGCGCCGCCGCTATCGACCCTCGGTCGATGCTCGAGCACGGAGCGCCGCCGGTGCTCGACGACGTCCTCCGGCGCGGCGGGGACGCGCGGCCGTGGCTTTTGGCGCTCGCCGACTACTGCGCCGCGTTGCCGGTCGAGCCCGGCGATCGCTGGTCGGCTTTGCATTTCTGTGTCCCGGGGTTTCTGGTCGCGGCGCGCGGCGACCTGGAGCGTTTCCGACGGCTCGGTGAGCACAACCTCGCGTTGATGCGCGCGCTGGTCGAGCAGGGGACGGACCCCGGCCGCACCCTCCAGTACGGCGTCCCGGCGGTCGCGCGGGCGGTGGGCGCCGACGACCGCGCGTTCGTCGGCGCGCTGGCCTGGGCGGCGCGGTTGGCGGCGCGCGGCGCCGAGCCCGGCTTTTTGCTCCAGCTGGTCGTCCCGGCCTGGCACGAGGCGGGCGGCGGCGACACCGACCGTCTGCTCGACCTGCTCGCCCGGCTCGAGCCGGAGCTCGAGGCGATCCACCGCGCCGGGATGCACACCGGGTGGCCGCTGTCGGTCGGGCTCGCCGCGCTCGGGCGCTACGGCGCGGCGCTGGCCGAGCAGCTCGGGCCCTGGCTCGCGCGCATCCGCGAGCTCGTGCGCACGATGCTGCGCGCCGGGGCGAAGCCCTACGGCACGCTCGAGTACGGCGTGCCCGGCATCTGTGCGCCCGAGGTGATCTCACCGGCGCAGGTGACCGCGCTGCTCGAGCTGGCGGTCGGGCTCGCCGACCGCGGGCTCGAGCCGGTGGCGGTGCTCGCCGAGGGCTTCTCCACCACCGGGGTCGACACCGCGATCGCGCTCGAGCTCGCCGCGCGTCTCGCCCAGCTCGGCGTCGATCCCTACTTCATCCTCACCTCCACGACCCCGGCGCTGCTCCGCTGGCACGCGAGCTCGGCGCGCGCGGCCGAACCGGAGGAGCTGGCGGAGCTGCTCGACCAGGTTGTCACGCTGGCGGCGAGCCTGCACCGCGCCGGCGTCGACGGACGCAAGACCTTCGCGGACGGTCTGCCGGCACTGGTCCGTCACTGCGCGGAGCAGCCGGAGATCTTCGCCTGGGGCTTCGGTTCGGCGCTGCGGTTGGCGGCGGCGGGCGTCAGCCCGGGGATGATGCTCGCCTTCGGCATCCCTGACGCGCTGGTTCGCGGTGAAAACGTCGCCTGGCTCCCGTCGGCCTTGCCGGCGCTGGTCGAGCCGCTGCTGGCGATCGGCGTCGACCCGGCGACGACGCTCTCGTACGGCGTGCCCGTGCTGCTCGAGGTCGCCGACGGCGACGCGGCGCTGTTCGCTCGCCTCGGCGCCGAGCTGGCCGAGCTGGTGGTCCTGCTCCACCAGGCCGGTGTCGATCACCGCGACGTGCTCTTCCACGACGTCCGGGCGCTGGCCGAGGTCGGCGAAGCGCGCGACACGCGTGCCGCCGCCTTCGCTGAGCTGTTGGCGCGGCTCCAGGAGCTGCTGCGCGGCTTCACCGCCGCCGGCGTCGATCCGACCGCGACGCTGCAGCGCGGGGTGCCGGCGGCGGCGCGCGCCGCGCTG
>JBFYZW010000536.1:0-7621 GCA_041309305.1 Deltaproteobacteria bacterium
TCCCGAATGAAGACGAAGGGTTTCATACAACCCCACCCGCGCCAGCGCAAAGTCGCAGCAGCGACCTCAGAGGGTACGGGCGAGCATGGTTGTCACACTACCACAATAGATACGGGCGAAACGATCGCACATCGAGGCAAGCGAATAGCGCTCGGCGATGCGCTGGCGCAACGCCATGCCGACAGTTGCGCGCTCGGCGGCGCTCATCGACAAGAGCGTACGCCATCGCTCGGCGATGGCACCAATGTCTTGCGCGGGGACGACCCAACGTCGGTCACCCACGAGCTCCGCAGCATCTCCGACGTCGGTGGTGACGACTGGGGTGGCGCAGGCCATGGCCTCGCCGAGCACGCTCGGAAAGGCTTCGCCCCAAGCGGAGGTGAGCGCCACCAGCGTGGAGGCAGCTGCCAACCGTTGGACGTCGCGACGTTCACCCAACAGGCGGAAACGCGCACCCAATCCTGTTTCTGCGATTCGGTCTTCGAGACCGCGATTGCCGGGCGTAGCGCCGCTGCCAGCCAACACGAAGTGGGTCGCAGCGTCGCCGCCACGTGCCAACCGCTCAGCCGCCGAGATGAACGCGGCGTGGTCTTTCATCGGGTGGACGCGCGCAAACAAGCTGACCACCGGTGCGCTTCTTTCAATACCGAGTTCGAAGCGAACATCGGCCGCAGCGCGAGCGTCGGGCGCGAAACGTTCGAGGTCGAACCCCAATGGGACGCAAAGCGAACGCCGCCGGCTGAACCCGACGGCTTCGTGCTGGCGTTGGCTCGTACGCGCCACGTACACCACGCCGCGCGCGGCCCGCGACCCAACGGCACCGACCTCGAGCAACAAACGGCCGCGGGCGCCCCGTCGCAGTAACACGTCAGGGCAGTTGTGGACGCTCCACCAGACCGGCCGCAGCCCAGCGATTGCGGAGGCGACCAAGTTGCCGTGGTACATCCACCCCTGCAGGAGGTGCGGTCGAAAACGCAGCAAGAGCTGGGCGACCCGTGTCAGGGCGAAGGGCCACCGCCGCCCCCTCTCCAGCTCCAACGACGTCACACCAACGCCCGCGCCCGCGAGCGCATCGGCGAGAGGCCCCTCCCGTTTGAGACAGAGCACATGGGAGACAAAACCGCGTTCGCGCAGGCCGTGCGCGAGGTTGGCGAGCATCATCTCCGCGCCCCCGAGGCCTAGCCCGGTGATCACATGCAACACTCGCCGGGGACCGTTTTCCAGGGGGATGGCGACTGTCGGCATGGCTAACGCCCCAGCCTGTCGCGGACGCCGGCGCGCTGTCGCGTTGCTCGATCCATTCCAGTGAGAACCTTGTCGAAACGGGCGGCCAGCTTCGGCCAGGTGAAATCCGCGATGATCTGAGAGTTCCTTGGCGAGTCGACCGGCAACTGCCGGCTCGTGGCAGCCTTCGCCAAATGCGCAGCCAATCGCCCAACCTCGTGCGGCGAAAAGACGGCAGCGCCGCCACAACGGCGCAAGAGCTCCCGGCAGTCCCCCTCCGGGACAATGGCCAAAATCGGTGCCGCCGAGCCAAGGTACTCGAAGACCTTGGAGGTCAAGACCCACGCTGCACCGGGCGCCAACACTAGCAACAGCGCGTCGGCAGACGCCATCGCGCGGAGCGCATCTCGATGGCTGACGAACCCTTCGACCACAACCGCCGCTCCCGGCGTTTCCTGCATGTGACGACGCAAAGCGTCAGCCGCGCGCAGGTCGGCCGAGCCGACGATTCGGAGCCGAAGGCGCGACGCCAACTCCGGGTGCTCTCGGGCAAACCGGGCGAGCCCCGCCAGCGCCGCTTCCGGGGGTGTGAGTGTCGAGTCGAACGACCCCACATAGGTCAAGTCGAAAAGGCTATTCTCCCGGTGCGTGGGCTGTGCACCAATGCCTTCTGGGTCGAATCCGTTGGTGATGACGTTGAGCTTGGCTGCGACGCGCGCACCGTAGCGTTTCTCCAGATCCTTGGCCATTGTCTCAGTGACTACGACCAGCGCGTCCGCCCTTGTGACGAGCATTCGCTCAAGGCGATGCTCGAGCGATCGCCGCATGGGACCGGCGTGGCCGCGCGTCGGGTTCCCAACCCAGGGGTCCCTCAACTCTGCGACCCAAGGCACATTTGAGGTGTAGGCAACAGCCAGCCCGGCGAGGTGCACCGAATGCGGTGGCGACGAGGTGAGGACCACGTCGTAGCGTCTTGTGTCCACAAGCCGTTTGGCGGCACGAGCGGCCAGCACACTCCATGGCAGGAGTTCATCCGGAACGACGAGACGATTGCGAAGGATCCGCCCGAGATCCAGCGCGGCCCGTCTCATCCTCGACGGGCTCGCCACCGCTCGCGGGTCCTTGGCCGCAGCGCGCAATCCGGTCACCGTTGCAGGCCACCGCCACGGCAGTGCTGGTCGGGCAACAGCGCACGCGGCGACGTCGTCAAGGAGCCCCGTGTCGCGAGCCCATCCCAGTTCCCCGGGCGGTGCGAGCACATCGATCGCCCAGCCACGTCGTTGCAGGTACTTACACAACTTCGCCATCCGCACCGCGCCGGCGCCGCCGGCAGGCGGGAAGACACCGGCGATGAGCAGACAACGGCGGGTCATCGCCCCCCTCACCCGTTCGCGCCGTCGTCCTCGCCGGCGGTGTCGCCGGCGAGGCCGAGCTTGCTCAGCCGGTAGCGCAGCGAGCGGAACGACAGGCCGAGCAGACCCGCCGCCCGCGTCCGCACGCCGGCGGCCCGCTCGAGGGCGGTGCGGATCAGGCGCGCCTCGATGGTCGCCAGGCGCTGTTCGAGGTCGATGCCGCCGTCCGGGAAGCTGAGCAGATCATCGCTGGCCGGCGCGGGCGCACCGCGCAGCTCCTCGGGCAGATCGGCCACGGTCACCAACTCACCGGCGGCGAGCGCCACGGCGCGCTCGATGGCGTTCTCCAGCTCGCGCACGTTGCCGGGGAACGGGTGGGCGGTGAGCGCCCGCAGCGCCGCGGCGTCGAGCCCGTGCACCTGCTTGCCCGCCTCGGCGGCGCAGCGCGCGACGAAGGCGCGGGCGAGCAGCGGGATATCCTCGACCCGCTCGCGCAGCGGCGGCAGGCGCAGGCGCACGACGTTCAGCCGGTAGAAAAGGTCCTCGCGGAAGCCGCCGGCGGCGACCAGCGCCTGCAGCTCGCGGTTGGTCGACGAGACGATGCGGACGTCGACCGGCAGTTCCTCCTCGGCGCCGACCGCGCGGATCTTGCGCGACTCGATCGCGCGCAGCAGCTTGACCTGCAGCGCCAGCGGCAGCTCGCTCACCTCGTCGAGCAGCAGCGTCCCGCCGTCGGCGGCCTTGAACAGGCCTGCCCGGCCGCGCTGCGCGCCGGTGAAGGCGCCGGCGACGTGGCCGAACAGCTCGCTCTCGATCAGCGCCTCCGGGATCGCACCGCAGTTGACCGCGACGAATGGGCCGGCGGCGCGCGGGCCGCCGTCGTGGATGGCGCGCGCCACCAACTCCTTGCCGGTGCCACTCTCGCCCTCGAGCAGGACATTGGTACGCGTCTGCGCCATTCGGGCGATGAGATTGAGCACCTCGCGCATCACCGGGCTCTGGCCGAGGATGCGCTGCCCGTCCCCCTCGCCAGCCAGCCGCGAGCGCAGGTCGCGGTTCTCGCGCAACAGCGCGTGCTTCTCCAGCGCCTTGGCGGTCAGCGCCCGCAGCTCGGCCACCTTGAACGGCTTGGTCTGGTAGTCGTAGGCGCCCAGGCGCATCGCGTCGACCGCGTTCTCGGTCGTCGCGTAGGCGGTCATCATGATCACCTGACAATCCGGGTCGTGCTCGCGCACCCAGCGCAGCACATCCATGCCGCTGCCGTCGGGCAGGCGCAGATCGGCGAAGACCAGGTCCGGTTGGTGCGCGGCGCAGGCCGCCGTGGCAGCGGCGACGCTTTCGGCGACCAGCGGCGTGTGCCCCTCCTGCTCGAGCAGGATGTGCAAGAACTCGCGCATCGAGCGCTCGTCGTCGACGATGAGGACGCGGGCCACGGCGGGATGCTACCTGCCGGCTTTGCCAGGGACAAGCGCGGGCAAGGTGATCTCGGCGCTGGTTCCGCCGCCGACGGCGTCGCGGAGCATCACGCCCCCGCCGTGGGCCTCGACGATCCGCTTGACCACCGCGAGCCCGAGCCCGGTGCCGCGGCTCTTGGTCGTGTGGAACGGCTCGAACAGCGTCGCGCGCATCTCCGGCGCGACGCCGGCGCCGTAGTCGCGGACGCGGAGCAGGAGCCCGCCGCCGCCGTCCTGGTCGCGCTCGGCGAGCGCGAGCTCGACCGGGCGGTCGGGCGGCGACGCCTCGAGGGCGTTGCGCAGCAGGTTCCAGATCGCCTGCCGGAGCTTGCCGGCGTCGACCTCGGCGACCAGGGTCGCCGGCGCGTCGACGACCACCCGGCGCTCCTTCCAGGTCGGATCCTGGCCGACAAAGAGCTGCAGGTCGCAGAGCAGCGCCGCCAGGTCCGTGGCGGTCGGCTCGAGCGGCGGCGGCCGGGCGTAGACCAACAGGTCGCCGACCAGGTGGTCGAGCCGCTCGACCTCGCGGCGGACGATGCTCTCCAGGCGCCGCCGGGTCGCCTCGTCGATGGGGTTGGCGAGCAGCTCGACCGCGCCGGAGATCGCGGCCAGCGGGTTGCGTAGATCGTGGGCGATCGCCGCGGCCATCTGGCCGATCGAGGCCAGCCGCTCCTGCCGGCGCAGGCTCGCCTGCAGCTCCTCGAGCGCGGTCCGATCCTCGACCAGGAGGATCACGCTGGTGTCGGCGGTGGCGCGCTGGCTGCCGAGCGCGTGGCGGAGCTCGGCGCGCCGGACGCCGAGAACCACCGGACGGCCAGCGATGGTCACCCGCACCTCGTGAACCTGATCGGTCGAGCGCCAGGCCTCGGCGAGCGCGGCCGGTAACCCGCGGCCGACGAGGGCCGGGTCGCCGAGGATGCGGGCGGCCGCCGGGTTCGCGGAGCGGACGATGCCGTCCTCCCCGACGGTGAGCAGCCCGACCGGCAGCGCCTCGACCGCGGCGGCCATGAATCCCTCGGCCCGGCGCAGGTCGGTGCGCGCCGCCGCCGCCTCGTCGACCGCGGTGAGCAGGAGCTGCGCCAGGTGGCCGGCGAGCAACGCGACCAGGTAGAGCGCCGCGAGGTGGGTGACGAAGGCGACGATGAACTGCGTCGGGGGCGGCAAGACGACCAGCCCGGCGGTGAAGACCTCGTAGAGCTGCAGCACCAGCTGCGCCCCGAAGGCCAGGGTCGCCGCGGTGGCCATGGTCAAGGCGACCGGCCGGCCACCGATGATCGCCCCGTCGAGCACCGCGAGGACGTAGAGGAAGGTGAAGCCGCTCTCGACGCCGCCGGTCGCCTGCACAACCATCGCGGCGGCCAGCAGGATGGTCGTCAGGTGCACCGCGCCGATCACCACCGGCGAGACCTGCGCGCGCAGAAGGAGCGCCAGCCCGAGCACGACCAGGTAGCTGCCGGCGACGACGCCGTAGAGGGCGACGAACAAGAGCGGCTGCTGCCACTCGGCGATGTCGGCGGCGATGGTGAGCACGAGCAGCGCGGTGGCGACCACCGCGCGGAAGACGAGCAGCCAAGGGAGGCGGCGCGCCAACCCGGTTGTGGTCGGCGTCATCGGGCTCGGTGCCTCAACCGCCGACGGAGCCGGCCATCGTGAAGACCGGCAGGTACATCGAGATGACCAGGCCGCCGAGGATGACCGCGAGGAAGGCCATGATCAACGGCTCGAGCATCGACATCATCGTGCCCACCGCCGCGTCGACCTCCTCGTCGTAGAAGTCGGCGATCTTGTTGAGCATCGTATCCATCGCGCCGGACGACTCACCGACCGAGATCATCTGCACGACCATCGGCGGAAAGACCGGCATCTCGGCCAGCGGCTGGGCGATGGTCTTGCCCTCGGCGATCTTGCTCTTCGCGTGGCGCAGACCGTCCTCGACCACCGCGTTGCCGGCAGTCGACGCGACGATCTCGAGCGCCTCGAGGATCGGCACACCGGAGGAGAGCATCGTCCCGAGCGTGCGGGTGAACTTGGCCACCGCCACCTTCTGGATCATCGGGCCGACGATCGGCGCGCGGAGGATGAACTTGTCGAACACCCGCCGCCCCTTGGGGTTGCGCATGAACGCCGTGCCGCCGGCCACCACGCCGGCGACGCCGAGGATGAGCCAGATGATGTTGTCGCGCGTGAACTCGCTGATGTCGACGACCAGCTGGGTCGGGCCGGGCAGCGCCTGGCCGAAGTCGGCGAACATCTTCTGGAACACCGGGATGACGAAGACGAGCAGGACGATGGTGACCAGGAAGGAGACGGCCAGCACGAGGGTCGGGTAAACCATCGCGCTGCGCACCTGCTTGATCAGCTTCATGTTCTTTTCGATGTACGACGCGAGCCGATTCAAGATGGTGTCGAGCACGCCGGCCGCCTCGCCGGCGGCGACCAGGTTGACGAATAGCCGGTCGAAGACCTTCGGGTGCTTGCCGAGCGCCTCGGAGAGCGTGGTGCCGGACTCGACGGTGGCCTTGACGTCGAGCAGGGTCTTCTTGAACTCGGGGTTCTCGTTCTGCGTGCCGAGGATGTCGAGGCACTGCACCAGCGGCAACCCCGCGTCGATCATCGTCGCGAACTGGCGGGTGAAGACGACCAGGTCCTTGGTCGTGACACCGCCGCTGCCGGGCATACGCAGGTTGATCTGCATCGGCTTCTTGCCGATCTTGGTCACCTGGATGTTCTGCGCCCGCAGGCGCTGGGTGACGATCTCGACCGCGTTGGCCTCCATCTCACCCTGACGGACCTCGCCGCTCCGAGTTCGACCTTCCCACACGAAGACTGGCATCGTCGCCGCCTCCTCCGCTCGTCAGGTCAAGGACGCGCCCCGCGGCTGCCGGAGGTCGGCGCCGGGCCGCTCATCAACAGGTTGCGCAGCTCCTCGGCGTCGCCCGCCTTGGCCATCGCCTCCTCGGCGGAGACGATGCGCCGGTGCACCAGGTTGGCGAGCGCCTGGTTCATCGTCTGCATCCCGAACTTGATCTGCCCGACCTGCATCTGCGAGTAGATCTGGTGGATCTTGTCCTCGCGGATCAGGTTGCGGATCGCCGAGTTGGGGATGAGGATCTCGGCCGCCAGCACCCGCCCGCCGCCCGGCTTGGGCAGCAGCTGCTGGCAGATCACCGCCTCGAGCACGAACGACAGCTGCGCGCGCACCTGCGGCTGCTGGTAGGGCGGGAAGACGTCGAGGATGCGGTGGATGGTCTGCACCGCCGAGTTGGTGTGCAACGTGCCGAAGGCCAAGTGGCCGGTCTCCGAGATGGTCAGCGCCGCCTCGACGGTCTCGAGGTCGCGCATCTCGCCGATGAGCACCACGTCCGGATCCTGGCGCAGCACGTACTTGAGCGCCTTCTTGAAGCTGTCGGTGTCGGCGCCGAGCTCGCGCTGATTGACCAGGCAGGTCTTGTGCGGGTGCAGGTACTCGATCGGGTCCTCGATCGTGACGATGTGCCCCGGCTCCTCCGTGTTGATGAGGTCGATCATCGAGGCCAGCGTCGTCGACTTGCCGCTGCCGGTTGGGCCGGTGACCAGCACCAGGCCGCGCGA
>JBFYZW010000537.1:0-4157 GCA_041309305.1 Deltaproteobacteria bacterium
CGGCGGCGAAGCGCCGGCCGACCCGGCGCGCACCCGCCACACGGCGGCCGGCGTTCCAAGTCGTCGGCCACAGCCCGGCCCGAATCGACGGCCGGGCCAAGACCGCCGGGACGGCCCGCTACGCCGATGACCTCCACCCGCCCGGGTGCCTGGTCGGCCTGATCGTCACCTCGCCGCACGCGCACGCGCGGCTCGGCCGCGTCGACGCGCGCGAGGCGCGCCGGGTGCCCGGTGTGCACGCGGTGATCACCAGCGCCGATCTGACCTGCGACAACAACGTCGGCGTGGTCAAGCTCGACCAGCCGCTGCTCGCCACCGACCGGCTGCGCTGGTTCGGCGACCGGATCGCGCTCGTCGCCGCCGAGACCCGCGCCGCAGCCGAGGCCGCCGCCGCGCGTCTGACGATCGAGGCCGATCCGCTGCCCGGCGTCTTCGATCCGGTCGCGGCGCTCGCCGACGACGCACCCAAGGTGCATGACGACGGCAACCTGGCCGCCAAGATGGTCGTGCGCAAGGGAGACGTCGATCGGGCGCTCGCGCGCGCCGACGTGGTGATCGAGCGCTGGTACTCGACCAACTACCAGGAGCACGCCTATCTGGAGACCAACGGCGTGGTCGTCGAGCCGCAGGCCGACGGCTCGCTGCTGCTGCGCGGCAGCATGCAGTGCCCGTTCTACGTCCAGAAGGTCGTCGCGCGGGTGATGCGCCTACCTCACGCCCAGGTGCGGGCGGTGCAGATGACCACCGGCGGCGGCTTCGGCGGCAAGGAGGACTACCCGAGCGAGCCGGCCGCCTGCGCCGCCGTGCTGGCGCGCGCGACCGGCCGGCCGGTGAAGATCATCTACCGCCGCGACGAGGACATCGCCTGGTCGTCGAAGCGCCACGCGACGAAGATCAAGCACACGCTGATGGCGAAACGGGACGGCACGCTCCTGGGCGTGCGCGCCGAGGTCTACGTCGACGCCGGCGCCTACCTCGGTCTGTCGGCGATCGTCGCCGAGCGGGCCAACGCCAGCGCCGGCGGGCCGTACCGCATCCCGCACGTCTGGGTCGACACCTTCACCGTCTACACCAACAACCCGTTCGGCGGCGCCTACCGCGGCTTCGGCGCGCCGCAGGTGACCTTCGCGCTCGAGGCGCAGATGGATCTGCTCGCCGCCGAGCTCGGGCGCGATCCGATCGATCTGCGCCTGCAGAACGCGCTGCGCGCCGGGGACCGCACGCCGGTCAACGATCGGCCCAAGGAGCCGCCGAAGATCGAGGCCGCGCTCGAGCTCGGGCGCGAGCGCTCGCGCTGGCGCACCCGGCTGGCCGAGATCGCCCGCCACAACAGCACCGACCCCGAGGTCCGGCGCGGCATCGGCGTCGCGGCGATGACCTATGGCTGCTGCCTGCACGCCGGCGGCCAGCACCTCGAGGGCAGCGCCGCGCTGGTGCAGGTGCACCCGGACGCGAGCGTCAGCGTCAACATCGGCGGCACCGAGATCGGCCAGGGCGCGTTCATGGTCATGGCCCAGCTCGCCGCCGAGAGCCTCGGTCTGCCGCTCGAGCGCATCCACGTGCTGCCCACCGACACCGCCGCGGTGCCGGACAGCGGCCCGACGGTGGCCAGCCGCACGACGATCATGAGCGGCAACGCGGTGCTCGATGCGACGGCGCAGATCCGCCGGCGGATGCTCGCGGTCGCCGCCGCCGAGCTGGGCAAGCCGGCCCGGCAGCTGGGTCTGAGCGGCGGCGTGGTCAGCGTCGCCGGCCGCGCCAGCCGGCTCACGGTCCCGGCGCTGGTGCAGCTGTGCTTCAGCCGCAAGGAGAACCTGACCGCCAGCGGCTGGTACGCGCCGCCGCGCAAGCAGTGGGACCGGGCGACCGGCACCGGTCAGGCCTACACCGTCTACTGCGACGGCGTGATGATCGCCGAGGTCGCCGTCGACACGGTGACCGGCCTGTGCACGCTCGAGAAGATGACCTGCGTCCACGACGTCGGCCAGGCGATCTTCCGCGCCGGGCTCGAGGGCCAGATCCAGGGCGGCGTCGTGCAGGGCTACGGCTACGCGACGATGGAGAACCTGGTCGTGCGCGAGGGGCGGATCCTCAACCCGACCTTCACCGACTACCTCTTGCCCACCTCGCTCGATCTCCCCGAGATCGACATCGCGCTGATTGAGGAGCCGTACGCCGCCGGCCCCTACGGCGCGAAGGGGATCGGCGAGCCATCGCTCATCCCAGTGGCGGCGGCGATCGGCAACGCGGTGACCCACGCGCTCGGCGTCCGCCTCTTCGACCTGCCGCTGACACCGGAGCGGATCAAGCTCGCCTGGGAGCGGCGCGGCGAAACCAGCGGCTGAGCCCCACCGACCCGGCCGACAACCCAGCCGTTCTTCGCCCGAAACCCGGCGCCCCTTTCGCCGATAACCCACTCGTACCGGGGGCGAAGCCCCGCGGCGAGGAGAGGCATGGGGCTCACCGTCCAGACCCGTGAGGCAAAGCAGGCGTTGCGCGAGGTGATGCGCGACGAGCTGCGCCTGGCCTGCGGGCCCAACCAGCTGCTCTCGGCCGACGAGGAGCGGCGCCTGCCGCCGTACCTGCGTGCCGCCGCGCGGGCGCTGCGCCGTGAACGCCCCGGCGCGCGCGTCGAGGTCGACGCGGTGGTCGACCACGCGATGCGCACCGCGATGAAGGTCTGGGAGCGGTTCAACCCGCCGCAGAAGGCCCACGGCCGCCTGCTGTCGCGCGCCGAGGTCGGCGCCGTGGTGCGCAAGGACTCGAGCCTCGGCCTCTTGACGCTGCGCGCCTACGAGGCGGTGCGCCGGCGCGACGACCGGCCGCAGGTCAAGCTGCTCGCCCTGCCCGACGTCCGCCAGGCCGCCGACTACACCTGCGGCGTCGCGTCGCTCCAGGCGGTGCTGGTCTACTACGGCAAGAACTTCGACGGTGAGCGCGAGCTCGAGCGCGCCTGCCGCACCGACCCCGAGTGGGGCACCGAGCCCTCCGACATGGTGCGCGTCGCCCGCGAGCAGGGGCTGGACGCGAGGCTCGAGACCGAGCTGACCTTCGACGACCTGCAGCGCTATCTCGAACGCGGCGTGCCGGTGATCGTCGACTACCAGGCCTGGCGGGACGACGACGGCCGGACACCCTACCGGGACAAGTGGGAGGACGGCCACTACTCGATCGTTATCGGCCTCGACGCCGAGTACGTCTACCTCGAGGACCCGTCGCTCATCGGCGAGCTCGGTCGCATCCGCCGCGACGAGTTCATCGAGCGCTGGCACGACGTCGAGCGGAGCGGCAACCGGCTCCATCAACCCGGGATCGTCATCACCCACCCGCAAGGCAAGCGCTTCCCCGTCGGCCGGATTACCGATATCCCCTGACGGATGAACCGACCGACGCTCTCGCTCGCGCTGCTCGCCCCCCTGCTCCTCTCCTCCTCCACCGCCTGCGCCGCGGCCCGCGCCGCGCGCGGCCCGGACTGGCAACGCGAGGCCGACCGCGCCGTTCAGTTGCTGCGCAGCTACCTGCAGCTCGACACCACCAACCCGCCGGGTAACGAGCGGATCACCGCCGAGTTTCTGCGCGCTCGGCTCGCCGAGGTCGGCGTCGAGGCCGAGGTGGTCGAGATCGCCCCCGGGCGCGCCAACCTGGTCGCCCGGCTGCGCGGCGACGGCTCGGCCCGGCCGCTCATCCTCACCCATCACATGGACGTCGTCGGCGCCGAGGCCGCGGCGTGGCGACACCCGCCCTTCTCCGGCGCCCTGGTCGACGGCGAGCTCTGGGGCCGCGGCGCCCTCGACATGAAGGGCACCGGGATCGTACACCTCGCGGTGGTGCTGATGCTCGCCGAGCAGAAGGTGCCGCTGGCGCGCGACGTGATCTTCCTGGCCCTGGCCGACGAGGAGGAGGACAGCCTCGGCGCCACCTGGGTCCGTGACCAGCGACCCGACTGGGTCGCCGGCGCCGAGTTCTTGCTCAACGAGGGGGCGACCGCGGTCGCCGGCCTGACCGGACCGACCCAGTTCAACGTCGCAACGCTGGAGAAGGGGCTGCTCTGGCTCAAGCTCGTCGCCAGGGGTCCGGCGGGTCACGGCTCGACGCCGATCGCCGCTTCGGCGACGAGCCGCCTGCTCGCCGCGCTCGCGCGGCTCGACCAGGCGCGG
>JBFYZW010000538.1:0-6111 GCA_041309305.1 Deltaproteobacteria bacterium
CCGCGCCTGCGCGTCGCACTGCTCGACCGATTGCAGCCTGGCCACAAGACCTTCCTCGCCTGGCGCGACGGCGAGGCGGTCCTGGCGTCGGTGCTCGACCACGCGACGCCAAGCTGGGCGCCGCCGGCCTCCGGCCGGGCGGCGACCGTCGCCCGCTTCGCGCTCCTCGGCGTCGAGCACATCCTGCTCGGCTATGACCACCTGCTCTTCCTCTTCGCGCTGGTCCTCGCGACCAGGCGCCTGGGCGCGCTCGCGGCCATCGTCACCTCGTTCACTGTCGCCCACTCGATCACGCTGGCGCTCGCCGGCCTCGAGCTCGTCTCGCTGTCGGCCGACCTGGTCGAGCCGGCGATCGCGCTGACTATCGTCTATGTCGGGGTCGAGAACCTCTGGCGCCGCGAGCCCAAGCACCGCTGGCTGGTCACCTTCATCCTGGGCCTGGTGCACGGCTTCGGCTTCGCCGGCCTGCTCGGCGAGATCGGGCTTCCCGCCGAGGCGCGCGGCACCGCGCTGTTCGCCTTCAACCTCGGGGTCGAGATCGGCCAGCTGGCGATGGTCCTGGCCATCACGCCGGGGCTGTTGGCGCTGCGCCGTCAGGCGCTCGGCCCGAGGCTCCGCCTGCTCATCGCCGCCGGCGGCCTCGGGCTCGCGGGCCTGCTCGGCTGGTTCGTCCCCTGGGCCGGCCTCGCCCTCGGCGCGGCGAGCATCACCTTCGTGCTGCTGGTGCCGCGATACGGCTACGAGCGGGTGGTCCTGGTCGGCGCGAGCGCCGCGGTGACATGTTGCGGCCTCGTGTTCCTCGTGGCGCGGGTCCTGTAGCCGCTCAGCCCCGCCGCGGCCCGAAGCGCAGCACGACGTGGGTCTCGCCCTGCCGCGCGTTCAGATCGACGAAGCTGTCCGGGGGCTCGACCATGAAGCCCCGCCCGAGCGCCAGCCGCATCATCGGCGCGTCAGAACGCGGCGAGTCGCCGAACACGAACAGCGGCGGGACGCCGATCTCCTCGCGCACGACGTTGTCCTTGCCCCGCACGACGATGTCGGGCGCCCGACCGGTGCACACCCCGCCCTCCACCTCGAGGTCGGCGCCGAAGACCCGCTCGGGCGGAATGCCGAAGTAGCGGCACCCCCGCCGGGCCAGGAAGGTGAAGCCGGCGGTGACCACATAGGCATCAATCCCTCGGTCCCGCAGCGCCGCGACCAGCTCCTCGGCGGAGTCTCCCGGCCCGGGGAAAGGATCGAAGCCATTGAGCTTGTAGGGTTTTTGGCCTGGGGCCCCGTGCTCGAACAGCTCGTCGGCGAGCGCGTCGGCCGTCGCCGGGGTCATGCCGCGCAGCGAGCCGAGCCCGACGAAGAACATGTCGGTCGGCGTCAGCCGTCCGGCGTGGAAGAGCTCGACCGCGCGGGTCATCACGTCGTTGGCGTCGAGGCCAGCGAACGACTCCGGGCGCACCCCGCCCGTGGCGCGGGCGCAGATCTCGGCGACGGTGCCCTCCCGGCTGGCCGGATCGAGGGCCCGGCGGTGGGCGGCGACGGCGAGGAAGCTGACCCACAGCTCGCCGGTCATCAGGGTGTTGTCGAAGTCGAAGACCGCGATCGGCGGCACGCCGGCGCGCGCCAGCGGCCCGACGTCGACGCCGGCGAGGGCGGCGATCGCCTCGCGGCTGTCGACCTCGTCCCAGCGCGGCAGCCTCAGGCCCAGAACCTCGGCGGCGGCCTGCGAGCGCGGCCGGCACCCGAGCGCCTTGAGCGCCAGCGCCTCGCGCTGCTCGTATCGATCGCCGAGGCGCGCGATGACCGGATCGTTGGCGACGCCGCCGCCCCGGCTCGGCGGCACGGCGTCGCCCTGCGCGGGGCTCCACAGGTCAGCGGACGGCAAGCCCTTGCCGGTGACGGTGGGCCCTTCGGCGGAGGGTTGGGACGGAGGGACCGAGCCGATGGGGGTGATGCGCATCGTGTTCGATTATCGCCGAGCCTGCCCGGAAGTTGCAACGAGTAGCCCACGCCGCTGGGACCTGCTACCCTTCGACGATGGCCCTCGCCTCCACTCGGCTCGTCCTGCTCGGGCTCGCCTCGCTGGCCCCGGCAGCCTGCACCTACGAGGCGTTGCAGCTCACCTTCTCCCTCGACGACGAAGGCCCGGCCGACGGCGACGCGGACCCCGGCGATCGCGACGCGCCCGGCGACGCCCGGGCTGGCGACAGCTCGCCCGGAGACCCCAGGGGTCCAGGAGACCTCCTCCCGGTCGGTGACACGATGCCCCACGGCGACCCAATCCCGCACGGCGACCTCACCCCGGCCTGCCTCGACCCGGAGGGCGCCAACTCCCCCGGCGAGGCGTCGCCGATCGCGCCCGGCACGATGGGCTCCCTGTGCACCGCTGACCAGGACTGGTACCGGGTGTCCGCCAACCCGAACGACGTGCTGGCGCTGAGCCTGACCGCAAACCCGCCGGTCGTGGTCGTGGTCGCGGTCCAGCTCTGCTCGAGCGGCCAGGCGGTCGGCCGCTGCCCGGCGGCAACGGCCAACGGCGCCTGGCGCTGCGAATTCCGGCCCGAATCCGATGGTGACCTCTGCGTCGGATTGTGGCTCGGCGACCCGAACCCGCACGCGACCACGCAGTACAGCCTGAGCGCCGCCGTGTCGCAGCCTCTGTGCGTCATCGACGTCTACGAGGAGAACGACGCGCGCTCGAACCCCTACCCGGCCGGCTTCGCGCCGAGAACCCTCGACGACGCGGTCCTCTGCCCGAACGACCCGGACTGGTTCCGCATCGAGACCAGCGGCGGCGAGGAGGCGCTGCTGGTCGAGGTCCAGAGCTACTCCCCGGCCCCGCTGCTCGTCGATGCCACCGTCTGCACCGGCACCGGGACGCTCGCCGATGTCGTCTGCCGTTTGCACCCCGCCGAGGAGGACGTCTACCAGTGCGCGGTGCACTTCGCGACGCCGCTGCCGGCCTACTGCTTCGAGGTCTTCTCGGACACCCCGCTCGGCACCGACGGCGCGCCGTACCAGCTCGCCGTCCAGGGGATGTTGCCCTGCGGCGACGACCCGGCCGAGCCGAACAACCACCCGGCCAGCGCGCGGCCGCTCGCCGAGTTCGGCGGCCAACCGCTGCAGATCTGCGATCTCGACGTGGACTGGTTCTTGGTCGGGCCGATGACCTCGACCCTCGCGAGCGTCAACCTCGTATGGCACGATCCGGCGCACGCGATCGTGCTCGAGGCCCACTGGAAGAAGACCACCGACCTGTATGCCGCTCCCGCGTGCCCGGGCATCACCGACGACGGCGACTACCGCAAGCTTGAGTGCAACAAACCCGTCACCCTCGGCGACACCTACCTGGTGCGGGTCTACGTCGTGTCGGCGCCGGCCGGCGCGGACGTCACATACTCGCTCTCGGTCACCTTCTGAGCATCAGAGCGGCACGTTGCCGTTGCGCTTGTACGGCAGCTCCTCGCGCTTGCCGCGCACCGCGGCGAGCGCACGACACAGCGCGCGCCGGGTGTCGCGCGGCTCGAGGACCGCGTCGATGTAGCCGCGCTCCTCGGCGATCTGCGTGGTGCAGAAGTTGGCGGTGTAGGCGTCGGTCAGCTCCTTGCCGCGCGCCGGCGGGTCGGCGGCGGCGCCGAGCTCGCGGCCGAAGAGGATCTCGACCGCGCCGGCGGCTCCCATCACCGCGATCTCGGCCTTCGGCCAGGCGAAGTTGAAGTCGCCGCCGACGTGCTTGCTGCTCATCACGATGTAGGCGCCGCCGTAGGCCTTGCGCAGGATGACGCTCAGCTTCGGCACCGTCGCCTCGCAGTAGGCGTAGCAGAGCTTCGCGCCGTGATCGATGATGCCGCGGTGCTCCTGCTCGCGGCCGGGCAGAAAGCCCGGCACGTCGATGAGCGAGAGGATCGGCAGGCCGAAGGCGTTGCAGGTGCGGACGAAGCGCGCCGCCTTGCGCGAGGCGTCGATGTCGAGGCAGCCGGCGAGCACCGCCGGGTTGTTGGCGACGACGCCGATCGGGTGGCCGCCGAGGCGCGCGAGCCCGACGCAGACGTTCGGCGCGAAGAGCGCGCGCACCTCGAGGAAGCTGCCCTGATCGACGATCGAACGGATCACCTCGCGGACGTCGTAGGGGCGGTTGGCCTGCACCGGCACCAGGCGCTCGAGCTCCTCGACCGAGCGCCACTCCGGATCGCCGGTGTCCTGCACCGGCGGTGAGACGCAGTTGTTCGGCGGCAGGTAGGAGAGCAGCCGCCGGGCGAGCTCGAGCGCTTCGACCTCGCCGCCGACCAGAAAGTGCGCGACCCCCGAGGCGGTGGCGTGGACCCGCCCGCCGCCGAGGGTCTCGCTGGTCACGTCCTCGTGGTTGACGGCGCGCACGACCTTCGGCCCGGTGACGAACATGTACGACTTCTGGTCGACCATGATGACGAAGTCGGTCAACGCCGGCGAGTAGACCGCGCCGCCGGCCGACGGGCCCATGATCAGCGAGATCTGCGGGATCACCCCGGAGAAGCGCACGTTGCCGCGGAAGATCTCCCCGTAGCCGGCCAGCGCCTCGACCCCCTCCTGGATCCGAGCGCCGCCCGAGTCGTTGATCTGCACCACCGGGCAGCCGCCCTTGCCGGCCATGTCGATGATCTTGCCGATCTTGTGCGCGTGCGCCTCGCCGAGCGAGCCGCCGAGCACCGCCCGGTCCTGGGAGTAGGCGTACACGGTCTGGCCGCCGATCGTGCCGAAGCCGGTGACCACGCCGTCGCCGGGCAGGCTGCGCTCGAGCATCCCGAAGTGCTTGGCCCGGTGCTGCACCCGGGCGTCGATCTCGACGAAGGTGCCGGCGTCGAACAGCTGCTCGAGGCGGGCGCGCGCCGACAGCTCGGCGCCGCGCAGCAGCGGCTCACCGTCGCGCCGCTGCACCCGCACCTTTGGCGGCGCCGCGAAGCCGGGCTCGACCGCCTTGGCATCAGCCTCGTCGGCCTTGGGGATGGAGGTCTCGAGCTCCGTGTCGACCATGGCGAATGCCTCTCTCGTACGGCGCTACGGCGCGCCGGTCGGCTTCTCGGTCAAGCGGCCGAGGACGGCCATGAAGTTGCGGATGATGTGGCGCGGGTTCGCCCCGCTTGGATCGACGAGGCGCTGGCACGACAGGCCGATGAAGCAGGCGAGCGCCATCGCGGCCACCGCCTCCTTCTCGGCCGGGCTGGTCCCCGCGGGCAGCACCGGCGCGAGCAGCTCGCCGGTGAAGGCGCGGATCCGGCGGTGGAAGTCCCGCAGGCCCTCCCGGATCGCGGCGGTCCTCGGCGCCTGGGCGAGGAACTCCAGCCAGATGGGGATGATGAACTTGGCCCGCCGGGCCTCCTTCTCGAGCGCCCGGGTCATCGAGGCCGACGGCTCCGGCGCGGCGATCGCCGCGGCGAAGGCGCCGGCCAGGTTGGTCTCCACCCGCTTCGCCCAGTGGTCCAGGATGCTGGCGAGGACCTGCTGTTTCCCCTCGAAATACCAGTAAAACGAGCCCTTGCTGATCCCGAGCGCCGCGCAGATCGCGTCCACCGTGGTGCCGTGGTAGCCCTCGGCGGCGAAGCAGCGATGGGCCGCCGAGCGGATCTGGGCCCGACGCGCCTCCTGGTCGCCCTTCGGCCGCCCCAGCCTGGCGCGCCCCCCCACGGCGTTGCTCGACGGGTCAACCATTCTCAGGAACCCCCGACAGGGCCATCCAAGCGCCGCATTACTAGACCGACCAGTCGGTATAGTCAAGTGCTCGGACGAGCCTGACGGCAATCTTCTTCCACCTGACACCATTTTTACGGATGTTTTTCCTGACGCTCACCTACGGCTGCCGCTTTCGCCCTACTGTCGAGCACGAGGCCGGCATGGTGCCGAGGCCGTCGATTGAGGTATGGAGGAGCGTCATGAGGCAGACGGGGTGGTTGGCGGTGTTGTTGCTCGCAGGGTCCGGCTGTTCCCCGACCTTCGCGCTGGCCAAGGAGGTCAAGCTGGTCGACACGGTGCGGATCACCGAGCCGGCGACCCGCGCCGAGGTGGTCAAGAAGGCCGCGAGCCTCACCGTCGCCCCGGCCCGGCCCGCGGCGCAGGCCGCGGCGCCGGTCGCGATGGTCGCCGCCC
>JBFYZW010000539.1:0-2857 GCA_041309305.1 Deltaproteobacteria bacterium
CGGCTCGCCCGGCGCGTGGGCGAGCGCCAGGCCGAGCGCGGCGTTCAGCTCGTCGACGGTGCCGTAGGCCTCGACCCGGGGATCGTGCTTGGCCACCCGGCCGCCGCGGAACAGCCCCGTCTGCCCCTGATCGCCGGTGCGTGTGTAGATGCGCGTGCTCATCGCCGCCTCCGTCGCTCGGTTCTACCGCCTCCGTGCCGAGCAAGATAGGCACGAATGCGCGCCGCCGCCCCTTGCCGATCGACGACCCGGAGGCTAAAGAGCCGGCCATGCACCCACGCCGCATCGAGGGCCGAATCCGCCGCGCGCTCAACCGCGCCAACCGCGACTTCGGCACCGTCGAGCCGGGCGACCGCATCCTGGTCGCGGTCTCGGGCGGCAAGGACTCCCTCGGCCTGCTCTGGGCGCTGCTCGACCTGCAGGCGGCGGCGGCGTTCCACTTCGATCTGGTCGCCTTCCACCTCGACCAGTGCCAGCCAGGCCACGACCCGACGCCGATCCGCCGTCACTTCGAGGCGCTCGGCGTCGCGCACGAGATCGAGCGGCAGAACACCTACGCGCGGGTGATCGAGCTGACCGAGCCGGGCAAGGTCTACTGCTCGGTGTGCGCCCGCTTCCGCCGGGCGATCCTCTACAAGGCGGCGACGCGGCACGGCTGCAACAAGGTCGCCCTCGGCCACCACCGCGACGACCTGATCGAGACGCTGCTGCTCAACCAGCTCTACTGCGGGCAGATCAAAAGCATGCCGCCGCGGCTGCGCGCCGACGACGGCGTGCACCTGGTGGTCCGGCCGCTCTGCTACGTCGCCGAGGAGGACCTGGTCGCGCTGGCGGCGAGCAAGGGGTTCCCGATCGTGCCGTGCAAGCTGTGCGGCTCGCAGGACCGGGAGCGCAAGTTCGTCAAGGAGCTGCTCACCACGCTCTCGGCCCACTCGCCACACGTCAAGGGCAACCTGCTGGCCGCGCTCTCGCAGGTGCACCTGACCCACCTGCTCGACAAGCGCCACAACCCGCACCTCGCCGAGGTCGGTGACTCGCCCGCGGCGCTCGACCCCGGCGACGCCCCGCCGCCGGCGTTGATCCAGCTCGAGGGGCTCGCGCGTTTCTGGCCAAAACCTCTCGCTTGAGGGATGATCCGCCAAGGGCGTGGAGGCTCGGTCGATGCCGCGGATCCTGGTCGTCGATGACGACCGCACCATCCAGGAGATGCTGGTCGAGCTGCTCGACGAGCTCGGCTACGAGGTGCACACCTGCCGGGACGGCAAGCAGGTCCTCAACGAGCTGACGCGCCAGCCGTTCGATCTGATGATCCTCGACGTGCTCATCCCGCACCAGAACGGGTTCGTGCTGATCGAGAAGCTGCGCCAGCACCCCGACCTCGAGGACCTGCCGGTGATCATGATCAGCGGCATCTACCGGTCGCGCAACCACCGCACCGAGATGACCGCGCGCTTCAAGGTGATCGAGTACCTCGACAAGCCGCTGCACACCGACCGGCTGGTGAGCCTGGTGCAGGGCGTGCTCGGTAAGCCGGCGCGGCGGGCGCGGCCGAAGCCCGCGCCGGTCGAGCCGGAGCTGTCCGGCGAGTGGGTCGATCCGGCCGACATCATCGACGTCAGCGAGCCGAGCCAGGCGAAGAGCGTCTCGCGCCGGCCGCAGCCGGCCGCCGAGCCGGTCGCGCTCGCCAAAGCGAAGCAGGAGCCGGTGCCGCTCGAGCGGCCGAAGCGGCGCGAGTCGCTCTCCCGCGCCCGCGCCGCCGAGCCGCCACCGGACGACAAGCTCGTCGACCTGTCGGCCAAGCAGGAGAAGCGCGCCGTCGAGGACGAGGCCCGGCGCGAGTACCGCCCCAGCGCCTTCGTGCTGCAGGGCTCGCTCGCCAAGACGCCGGTGGTCGCGGTGCTGGGCAAGCTGTGGCACGAGCGCGCCTCGGGCGGCCTGTTGCTGCGCAACGCCAAGGTCAAGAAGATCGTCTACCTCAGGCGCGGCAACCCGCTGCTGGTCAAGTCGAACCTGGTCAGCGAGTGCCTCGGGCAGATCCTCCTGCGCGAGCGGCTGATCAGCAAGCAGGAGTGCGAGGCGTCGATCGCGGCGATGAAGAAGGGCGGCGCGCGCCAGGGCGAGGTCCTGGTGCAGATGGGCTGCCTGACGCCGAAGAACCTCGAGTTCGCGCTCGAGCTGCAGCTGGAGACCAAGCTCTACGAGACCTTCCTCTGGGACGACGGCGAGTACCGCTTCAACCACTCGGTCGACCTGCCGAAGGTGCAGGAGAAGGAGGGCTGGACCGGCCCGGCGATCGTCGCCGAGGGGATCCGCCGCACCTTCGACGAGACGCGCCTGCGCTCGTTGATGCTGCCGGTGATCGACGTGCCGCTCGCCTTCGCCGAGGCCACCAACGACCTCGCGCTCCTCGGCCTGACCGAGCGCGAGCAGAAGGCGGTCAGCGCCATCGTGCCGGGCAAGAGCACCCGCGAGCTGCTCGACCACCTGCCGGTCGATCCGCCGGAGGCCTTGCGCCTGATCTACACGCTGGTCGCCCTCGAGCTGCTCAAACCGGCCGCGGGTCGCTGAGCCGGGGCAGCCGGACCACGAACCGCGCCCCGCCGAGTGGGCTCGCGTCGACGGTGATCGTCCCGCCGGCGGCGTGGGCGATGTGCTCGCAGACCGCCAAGCCCAGGCCGGTGCCCTGGCCAGCCGGCTTGGTGGTGAAGAACGGCTCGAAGACGCGGGCGCGCAGCTCGGGCGCGACCCCCGGGCCGGAGTCGTCGACCGAGATCTCGACCGTCCCGCCGTCGGCGCGGGCGCGCACCGCGATCCGCCCCTCGCCGGCGAGCGCGTCGGCGGCGTTGAGCACCAGGTT
>JBFYZW010000540.1:0-2572 GCA_041309305.1 Deltaproteobacteria bacterium
CCGCGCCGGCCGACCGCGGTGGCGTTGGTCGCCTCGACCGGCGGACCGTCGGCGCTCACGACGGTGCTCGCCAACCTGACCCCGGATCTGCCCTTCGGCCTGCTGGTCGTCCAGCACCTGCCGGCCGGCCTGGCCGCCAACCTGGCCCGCTGGCTGGCGGAGGCCGGGCCGCTGCCCGCCCAGGTCGCCGCCGACGGACAGGCCTGCACCCCGGGCACGGTCCTCGTCGCCCCCGACGGCGTCCACCTCGAGCTCGACGGCGCGGCCCGCGTCCGGCTGCGCCGCGGCGCCGAGATCGCCGGCCACCGGCCGTCGGGGACGCTGCTGCTCCAATCGTTGGCCCAGCACCTCGGCCCGCGCGGCCTCGGCGCGGTGTTGACCGGCATGGGGGACGACGGCGCCGAGGGCCTGCTGGCGCTGCGGCGCGCCGGCGGCATCACGGCGGCCCAGAGTCAGGCCTCCTGCGTCGTCTTCGGCATGCCTCAGGCCGCGATCGCCCTCGGCGCCGCCCAGCACGTCGTCGACCCGCTCGGCCTGGCGCAACTGCTGCGCCAGGCGGCTCACCTCCCCGCCTGACCCGAGACGCACCGTGAGCTGGGAGACACGCCTGCAGCAGACCATCGAGCGCCGCACCGGCGTGACCATCACCACCCGCGGCAGCGCCTCGCTCGACCGGCTGATCGAGTCCCGCCGCCGCCAGCTGGCGTTGCCGTCGATCGACGCCTACGTCGAGCACCTCGAGCACGGCCAGGGCGGCGACGAGGTCGTCCTGCTGCTCGAGCTGTTGCTCAGCGGCTACACCTACCTGTACCGCGACGCCGCGCAGCTCGAGGCGTTCGCCGCCCTGGCCGCCGAGCGCTTCGCGACCAGCCGGCGACCGGTGATGGTCTGGAGCGCCGGCTGCTCCAGCGGCGAGGAGGTCTACTCGCTGGCGATGGTCTGCGCCGCGCACCGCGTGCCGGCGGCGATCCTCGGCACCGACCTGTTGCCCAAGGCGGTGGCCCGCGCGCATGAGGCCGTCTACAGCGACTGGTCGACGCGCAAGTTGCCCGAGCGGCTGCGGCGCGCCTATCTGCTGCCCGACGGCGATCGCTGGTGCGTCGCGCCGGCGCTCGCCCACACCGTCACCGTCCGCCGCCACAACCTGCTCGAGCTGCCGCTGCCCGAGCCCGAGCTGCCAGGCGGTTGGGACTTCATCTTCTGCCGCAACGTCTTCATCTACTTCAGCCGCTCAGCGGTCGCGACCGTCGCCGCCCACCTGAGCCAGGCGCTCGCCCCGGACGGCACCCTGTTCGTCGGCGCCTCCGAGTCGCTCATCGGCCGCGCCGCCGACCTCGAGCCGGTGGTCATCGCCGGCCAGCTGGCCTATCGCCGCTCCGCCGGCCACCCGCCGGCCCTCGCGGCGCCCGCGCCGGTCGAACAGCCGGAGGCGCCCCGCCTCACCTGGGCCCCGCCGGCAGACGAGCCCGCAGCGACGCGGGTCACCTACGCCGCGGCCGTCAGCGCGATCGAGCGCGGCGATCACGCGCAGGCCGCCGAGGTGCTCACCGCGCTGCGCGGCGAGACCGACGACCCGCGCGTCCTGCTGACCCTGGGCAACCTCGCACTCCACGGCCACGACTTCCTCGCCGCGCTCGAGGCCTACGCCGGCGCCCAGAAGCTCGCGCCGCTCTCGGCCGAGGTGCACACCCTCATGGGGTTGGTCTACCGCAAGCTCGGCGACCTGGGCGCGGCCGAGGCGGCCCTGCGCCAGGCGCTGTTCCTCGAGCCCGACTTCTGGCCCGCGGCCTACCTGCTCGCCGGCGTCTACGAACGCCAGGGCCGCGGCGACCGAGCGAAGCAACAGTTGCGCCGCGCCTTGCAGGGGATCGACCGCCTGGGCGGCCAACCCCCGCTCCGCTCCTGCACCACCGGCCTGACCGGGGTCGCCCTCGACGCCCAGGCCGTGGCCGAGGCCTGTCGCAAGCAGCTCGGGGCGTAGCCCCTCAGCCGCCCCGCCGCGCCAGGTCGAGCTCGTATCGCTCGAGGAACCTTCTGACGTTGCGCGGCAGCTCATCCTCCTCGAGCGTCTTCGGGATGTAACCGTCCGCCCCGGAGCTCCGCACCGCCGCCTCGAGCTCGGCCACCGGCCGGTCGGAAAAGATCGCCACCGCGGTGCTGCGCGCCCTGCCGCCCTGCTTGATCAGGGCGGCCAGCTTGTCGCCGCTGAGCGCCGGCATCGACAGATCGACCAGCACGAGGTCCGGCTGCTCGCGCATGATCGTCGCCGAGGCGCCGAGCCCGGAGTCGAGCGTCAACACCTGGTACCCCGCACCCTCGAGCACGGCACGCACCAGCTCGCGCACCAGCTCGCTGTCGTCGATCAGGATGACCTTGCGCTTCGTCGCCGCCGAGACACCCATCGCCCACCTCCAGCCGCACCCCCGAGAACCGGGGCCGACTATACAAAGACAGGGGCAGGGATGGAAACAGGCGCCGCGCGCCGGCTCAGCGGCCACCGAGCGCCCGACCGAGCTCCTCGCGCACCAGCGCGTGCACCCGCGGCTCCGCTGGTCGGGCCCCGCTCGCCGCC
>JBFYZW010000541.1:0-10239 GCA_041309305.1 Deltaproteobacteria bacterium
CCGCGCCGGCAGCGTCGGCCGACACCGACCGCGAGGCCGCCGAGCTGATCGAGATCTACTTCGCGCTCGAGGAGCCGCACGAGCGGGACGCGTTGTTCGACCGGCTGGTCAGCCTCCCCTCCCCCCTGGTGACCGACTTCTTGCGCGTCATGCTCGACGAGGACGAGGACGAGTACCTGCGCGCCGCCGCCGCCGCGGAGCTGGCGCGCCGCGGCGTCCCCGACGGGCTCGAGGCCTTGACCGCCGACCTCGACGACCCGGAGGAGCCGTTCTTCTTCACCCACGCGGTGCAGGTGCTCGGCGAGGTGCTCGGCAGCTCGTTCTACGAGACGCTGGCCACCTTGTGGCGCGACCCGAACCGCGACGAGGACCAGCGCCGCGAGGCGATGCTCGGCCTGGAGAGCGTCGACCCGGCGCGCGCCCTCGACGACTTCGTCGCCTTCATCACCGGGCTCGGCGATCTCGAGGCGCTGCCCGACGACCAGCTCGAGGTCGCGATCCTCGCCCTGGTCCGCCACCGCCACGTCGCCGGCCGCGCCGCGCTCGCGGCGCTGCGCCAGCGCATCGCCGGCGCGCAGCTCGACGCCGACGAGCGCAGCGAGCTGCTCGGGATGATCGACGAGGGCTTGGCGCTACTCGACGACGCGTGAGCGGCGCTCGCCGCCGTCCTCGCCCCAGCGCAGCTTGGCGCGCAGCGTGTGGAAGTAACCCCGGCGCGGCGAGGTGTACAGGCGGCTGCCGCAAGCGGCGCGGCGCACGATGAGCTGGTCGCCGCGGCGGAGGTCGTGGCCGGTCTGACCGTCGAAGGAGGCGAAGACGTCGCTCTCCGACTCGAGCGTCACCACCACCTCGTGCTGTGACGGGACGACCAGTGGTCGCAAGGTCAGCGCGTGGGGACAGATCGGCGTCAGCGCGATGCAGTCGAGCCCGGGCAGCAGGATCGAGCCGCCGGCGGCCAGCGAGTAGGCGGTCGAGCCGGTCGGCGTCGCGACGATCACGCCGTCGGCGCGCAGCACGGTCACCAGCTCACCGCCGAGGCTCACCCGGTACTGGCAGACCCGGGCCAGGCCGAGCTGGTTGACCACCGCGTCGTTGAGCACCCGGCCAGCGGCGAGCACCTGGTCGCCGCGCCGGACCTCGACGTCGAGGCGCAGTCGGTCGACGTAGGGCAGCCGGCCGTCCAGCGCCAGCGGCAGCATCTCGGCCAGCTCGTCGAGCGTCACCTCGGTGAGGAAGCCGATGTAACCCAGGTTGACGCCCAGGATCGGCACCAGGCGATCGCCGAGCAGCGCGGCGGCGTGAATCAGCGTGCCGTCGCCGCCGAGCACCAGCACCAGGTCCGCCTCGCGCTCGATGGTCTCGGCGTCGAGCGCCTCGACCCCGGCCGGCAAGCTGGCGAGCGCGTGGTAGCCCTTCGCCTCGACCACGAAGCGCGCCTCGGGCGCCACACGCTGCGCCGTGGCCAGCGCGGCCAGCGCCTCCGGCGCGCCCCGCTTGAGCACCACCCCGATCGTCTTCGCCATCCCCCCTCTCTATCATCGTTGCGGTCCGTCGATCACTAGGCGGGCGCCGGCGCACCGGTCGCCCCCCCCCCGACCTGACGATTGCAACCGCGCCAGCCCGCTGTTAAACCGAGGCGCGTGAGCACGACCATCCAGAGCGACCTGCGCGATCTCTCCTTCGCCGCCGCCTTCGGCCAGCTGGTCCGCGAGCAGGCCACCGGCGTACTCGCGGTCAACGACGCGATCGGCACCAGCCGCGCCTTCTTCCTCAAAGGCGCGCCGCAGGGGGCCAAGCTCGCGCGGCTGAAGAACCCGATCGGCCGCATCCTGGTCGACGAGAAGCTCCTCACCCAGGAGCAGCTCGATCAGGCACTGGCGGTGCACAACAAGACCGACAAGCTCCTCGGCCAGGTGCTGCTCGAGCAGCGCTTCATCGATCAGGCCGGCCTCGACCGGGTGATGGCCATCCAGTCACGGCTGAACTGCCTGGCGCTGTTCGCCTGCAAGGAGGGCCGCCTCGAGTTCCACGACGGCCTCGTCCACCTGACCGACTTCACGCCCGCGCCGATGTCGCCGCTGCTCACCCTCTACCAGGGCGTGCGCGACCACGCGCGCGAGGAGGTCACCCACGCGTTGCTCGCCCGGCTGGCCTTCGGCGCCGTCGCCCTCTCGGACAGCGCCGCGCCGCTGGTCGCCGAGCTGCCACCCGCCGAGCAGATGGCGGCCCGCCTGCTCGAGGTCTTCCGCTTCACCGGCGATCTGGCCCGCGGCGTGCCGCTGGCGCCCAAGGCGCTCGGCGCGCTGCTCTTCGCCCTCAACGAGCTCGGCGGCCTGAAGCTGGCGCCGGCAATCAACGTGCCGCGCGGGTGAGCTGATCCCCGGCCACCGCGTCCGCGGGCGCGAGCGGCCACTCGATGATCGTCCCGGCGCCGAGGGCCTTGGCCCGGTCGAGGCACGCCTGGGCGGCGTTCGAGAGCGCCTCGACCGACTCGAGGCCGCCGCCCGGGTAGACGACCAGGCCGGCGGCGATCGCCAGCTCGCCGACGCCGAGCCCGGCGAACACCCGACCGCCGAGGATCTCGACGATGCGCTCGAGCACGATCCGCCCCTGGGGCCGATCGCTCTCGGGGAGCAGCAGCGCGAAGTGGCCGCCCTCGTAGCGCGCCAGCCGGTCGTGCGAGCGCAGCTGCCGGCCGACGACCTCGGCGACCTCGGCGATCAGCGCGTCGGTGGCCCGCGCCCCGAGCCGCTGGTTGAGGCGGCGCAGCTGGCAGACGTCGAGCATCGCGATCGTCAAGCGCCCCCCGTGGCGCCTGCAGCGTGACAGCTCGCGGCCGAGGCCGTCGAGGAAGCCGCGCCGGTTGCCCGCGCCGGTGAGCGGGTCCCGGCCGGACTGGTTGCGGAAGCGCTCCTTGGCCTGGTTGAGCTCCCCCTGCAGCGCCCGCAGCCGCAGCTGCACGCGCACGCGCAGCACCAACTCCGGCGGGCTGAACGGCCGAACCAGGTAGTCGTTGGCTCCGGCCTCGAAGCCCGAGTCGCGCACGCCCGGCTCGGCCTGCGAGGTGACCAGGATCACCGGCAGGCTCAGCTCGTCGTGCTGGGCACGGATCGCCCGCAGCATGCCGATCCCGTCCAGGTTGGGCATCACCACGTCCGAGACGACCACGTCGACGCCGCCGGCCAGCGCGCGGGTCAAGCCCTCGGCGCCGTCGGCCGCCTCGAGCACCGTCGCGTCGAGCTCGGCCGCCTCGAGCGCCTGGCGCATCGCGGCGCGCAGGTTGTCGCTGTCATCGACGACCAGGATGGTTGCGCTCACGCCCCGTCCCCCTCAGGCGCTCGCCCCTTGCGGCCGGTAGAGGTAGCTCACGTGCTGAAACAGGCAGATGCGGTTCCGCCCCTCACGCTTCGCCTGGTAAAGCGCCTGATCGGCGTTCTCGAGCAGCCGCTCGACGCTGACCACGTTCTTCGACGGGAAGAAGGCGACGCCGATTGAGACGGTCAACGCGGCGTCGAGCTTGCCGTCGGTGAACCGGTGGGCGCCGACGTTGCGCCAGATCCGCTCGGCGACCGGCAGGCAGCCGGAGAAGTGCGTCTGCGGCAGGATGACCAGGAACTCCTCGCCACCGTAGCGGGCGACGAAGTCGGTCTCGCGCACCGCGGCCTTCAGCACGCCGGCGAGGTCCACCAACACCCGGTCGCCGAACAGGTGGCCGTGCGCGTCGTTGACCGCCTTGAAGTGATCGATGTCGATCATCAGCACCGACAGCGGGTCGTTGTAGCGTTGCGCGCGCAGGAACTCGTCCTTGAGCCGCTGTTGCATCGCGCGGTGGTTGAACAGCCCGGTCAGATCGTCGGTGACGCTGAGCGCCTCGAGCTGGCGGCGCTTGTGGTTCACCTTGTCTTGCAGCCCCTTGATGCGCAGCATCGAGGCGACCCGGGCGCGCAGCTCGAGCGGGTTGTAGGGCTTGGCCAGGTAATCGTCGGCGCCGAGCTTGAGGCCGGTGACCTTCGAGTCGATGTCGCCCTTCACCGTCACCAGGATGATCGGGATGAAGGAGTCGCCGGCGAACGACTTGACGATCCGGCAGACCTCGAGCCCGTTCATCCGCGGCATCATCACGTCGAGGATCATGAGATCGGGCGGGTCGGCGCGCACCTTCTCGAGCGCCTCGACCCCGTCGGCGGCGCTCTCGAGCTCGTAGCCCAGGCCGTCGAGCGTCTCGCCCACCAGCCGCACCATCGCGGCGTCGTCGTCGACCACCAAGACCTTGGGCTTCTCGCGCATCGTCGCTCCCGGCCGAGGCCGGTATAACACATCGCCGCCGCCGGTCACCACCCGCCCCACGATCGTCGCCCGGCCCGGGGGCGACAATGAAAGGTGGACAAGCGGGGCGAAACGGCCGAAAACGTCAGACGGTCTTGGCATGGTACGCTCAATGAATGACGACCAGCGGCGCTACTCCACCCGGGAGGTCGCGCGCCTGCTCGATCTGCCCGAGCGGCGCATCCGCGGCTGGGTGCGCACCGGCGTGGTCAGCGGCGGCCGGCAGGATCCCTGTCCGAGCGGCCGCGGCACCGGGGCCAAGCTGCGCTTCGACTTCCGCGATCTGCTCGTCCTGAAGGCCGCCGGCAAGCTGCTCGCCGCCGGCCTCACCGCCGCCCGCGTCGAGCAGGCGCTGCTCGCGCTGCGCCGCCAGCTCGGCCCGACCCGGCCGCTCTCCGCGCTGCGCCTCAGCGTCGAGGGGGGCCAGGTGCTGGTCTCCGACGGCGAGGTCCACTGGGAGCCGGCGAGCGGCCAGGCCCGGCTCACCTTCCCCGCCCCGCGCCCCGACCGGCCGGCGCCGCCGAGCCCCGAGGCGCAGGCGTTGCGCGACGTGCTGCAGCGCAAGCGGCTCGGCGTCGGCCTCGGCCCGGGCGGCGCGGAGCAGCGCAGCGCCGACGAGTGGTTCAACCTCGGCCTCGACCTCGAGCCGGACGACCCGGACGCGGCCTACGAGGCCTACGTCCGCGCGCTCGCGGCGAACCCCGAGCACGTCGAGGCGATGATCAACGTCGGCCGGTTGTGCTCCGAGGCGGGTGACGACTCCCGCGCCGCGGCCTACTTCCGCCAGGCGAGCCGGGTGAACCCCGGCCACCCGGTGGCCCACTTCAACCTCGCGGTCACGCTCCACGACCACGGCGATCTCGACGGCGCACTGCACGCCTACCAGGCGGCGTTGATCCACGACCCGCAGTTCGCCGACGCGCACTACAACCTGGCCACCCTGCTCGAGCAGCTCGGCGAGCCCACCGCCGCCGCCGAGCACATGGCCGCCTACCGCGCCGTGCTGCGCGGCCCGCGCCGCTGATCCCACGCCGCCGTCCGCCGCGACCGCAGTTTGCCTTGACCGGAGCGATTCTTTTCTGCTACCAGTTGCCCTCCGCGTAGGGAGTGCCTACGCTGATCTTTGGCTCGGGGTGGTAGTTAAGTTGGTTATAACGCCGGCCTGTCACGCCGGAGGGCGCGGGTTCGAGTCCCGTCCACCCCGCCAATGAAATCAATCCATTCCGTCACCTCTGACCGATCCTGCTGACCCGAATTGTTTGCGGAGCTGTTCGCAAGCTCGACGACCTCTGCTCGTGCCTGCAGGCCGTAGCCCATCTTCTTCGCCCGCTCGACCATGGATTCGCGGCGGGCGTGCAGATACTTCTGAAGCATGCGCCGGTCTCCCCAGCCGCCGAGGTCGGCGGCGAGCCGCGCGGCATTCCTTCGTTCGCCAAGTTCGCGCCCACCGTGTTCGGCCACGACGCGCTGCAACCCGTGTGGCCCGACGCATACGGCGAGGTGCGCGGCCTGGCCTTGAAGCCGCTGTACCCGCAGACCACCAAGGCAGCGCGCCGCGATCCCGCGTTCCACGAGGCGCTCGCTTGCATCGATGCGCTCCGCATGGGCAACGCCCGCGAGCGGCAATGGGCGAAGGACGTTCTGGAGAAATGGGTGCACCATGAGTAGCGTGCTCCACCCGAGTGTTGCCGACCTCGTGAGGCCGATGGTTTGCCTTTGCGCAACAAAGTCAACCATTAGTGGACATTCGTAATCAATATGAAACTTCCTCTTGCGCTTGGTTTGTCTAGGATTCAATATGACTACCATGGGTGGTCGTTCTAATTCGAAACTGAACTCCCTGTTCGAGGCGTGGCGACCCAACACCATTGCCACAGCCCGTTGGCTCGAACGTTTCGGTGTGTACCGACAGCTCGCGGACAAGTACGTAAGCTCCGGGTGGATCACACGCCTCGGCAGCGGTGCCTATGCACGCGCGGGCGACCAGGTCGATTGGCTCGGCGCCGTCCAAAGTCTCCAGCTCTGTGACGAGCTCGCCGTCCATCCCGGCGGCGTCACCGCCCTCGGACTCCTCGGCTACGGGCACTTCGTCCAAGGCGACCGAGAGGTTGTTTGGCTGTTCGGCCCCCCGAGGACCAAGCTGCCTCGCTGGTTCGTCAAGCACGACTGGAATGCCGACTTGCGATATCGACCTACCGCGCTCTTCGATGACCACTCGCTGGGACTCACGCAACGACAGTTCGGCAAGCTGGCGCTCGAGATCGCGACTGCGGAGCGCGCGATGCTCGAGGTCCTCCACCACGTACCGCACGAGCACTCCGTCGGCGACGCCATGGCCTTGATGATCGGGCTCACCACGGTGCGGCCGAACATGGCTCAAGACCTCATGCAGGCCTGCCGCTCGGTCAAGGCCAAGCGGCTTTTCTTGCTCATGGCGGAGAAAGCTGGGCATCGGTGGGTGGACGAGCTGCACCTCGACAGCCTCGACCTCGGCAGCGGCAAGCGGGTCCTCGGCAAGGGCGGACATTACTATCCCGAATATCAACTCTCGCTTCCCGAGGCTTTGACCCCTGGCGGAGAGGCGGCATGAGGCAGGTGTACATCAATCAAGTGGACCTGTTGTTGCGCTGCTTGCCGCAGATCGAGAAAGAAGACAGCTTCGCCATCAAGGGCGGGACAGCCCTCAACCTCTTCCTCTGCAACATGCCGCGCCTATCAGTAGACATCGACCTCGTCTACCTACCGATCGCTCCCCGCGAGCCAAGCCTTGCGGGGATCACCGAAGCAATGCTCCGAATCAAAGGCCGGATCGAGAAAGCAATACCCGGGGCTGTCGTGGACGCTCCTTCGTCGACCGAGATCCAGGTCGCTCGTCTCCTCGTGTGGCGCGGGGACGCTCACGTCAAGGTCGAGCCCAACACCATCATCCGCGGCAGCGTGTTTGCGCCCGTGTCCATGGACCTGTGCCAAGCCGCCCAGCACCGATTCGAGGTCTACGTTTCGTCACGGGTGCTGTCCCGGGCGGATCTGTACGGCGGCAAGATTTGCGCGGCTCTCGATCGCCAACACCCCCGCGACCTCTTCGACATCAAGCTGCTGCTCGACGCCGAGGGCTTGGACGACGACGTGCGCACGGCCTTCGTGATCTACCTCGCCAGCCACAATCGCACCATGCACGAACTGCTCGCGCCAACGTACAAGGACATCCGACCAGCCTACGAGAGCACCTTCGTCGGCATGATTGACTCACCGCCGTCGATCGAGGAGCTCGAAGCCGCCCGCGACGCCCTCGTCGAGCGAGTGAACGCCGATCTGAGCGAGGGCGAACGGGAGTTTCTGCTCTCCATCAAACGCGGACAGCCTCAATGGGACCGTCTCCCTCTGGACCACGTGGCCGAGCTCCCGGGCCTCCGCTGGAAGCTGCTCAACATTCAACGGATGGACAAGAAGAAGCACGCGGCGGCCCTTGCGTCGCTCGAGAAGGTTCTCGCGCGGTGACTGTTTGCCGGTCCGAGTTGTTTGCTGGATTGTTTGCAGACCCCGTTCTTCGGGGGTGATCAGACGTGATCACCTCCGCCGATTGTCCACGCAGATCAGCGGAGATCGAACCTGAGCATCGACCTCGGCGACCTGTCACGCCGGAGGGCGCGGGTTCGAGTCCCCTCCACCCCAGCGCTGGTCAGACGTCGTCGACCGGGTGCGACATGAAGTTGGTGTCGTTGATCGTCCACTCGTCGCAGACCGGATCGTGGTCGATGTTGTTGGCCGCGCCGGCGGTGAAGGCGCCGGCCGACTGCACGCCGCTGCCGATCGGCGGGACGATACAGCCGTTGCCAGCGCCGAGCAGATCGACCGCGCCGTCCACCCAGTAGTTGTAATTGCGCCCGGGCTCGGGCTCCCAGCCGCACCGGCCGCAGACGTAGGTGCCGGCCTCCCCGAAGGTCGCCTTCGCCGAGGTGAAGAAGGCCTTCAGGTTGGTCTTCGCCTCCGACTGCTTGGTCTTGGCCTGGAAGCGCAGGAAGTTCGGGATGGCGATCGCGGCCAGGATGCCGATGATCGCCACGACGATCATCAACTCGATGAGGGTGAAACCGCGAGCCACACCCCACTTGCGGTCCATGGCCCATCCTGCAGCAAAACGGGCGAGAACACCAGCGACGGGAGCGCCGCGCGCCGGCCTGCTCACGGGCAGGTCGGCTGGCAGACGCCGTCGCAGCAGACGTCCGACCCGCCGCCGCAGCCGGTGCCGTCCAGCACCGGCAAGACGGCGCAGCGCCCCTCGACCGCGGCGATCGGCGCCAGGTGGGGCCCCCAGATGTAGCCGCAGGTCCCGGCGCTGAACTTGCGATCGGAGTTGTCGCACACCGCCGGCCCGTCCCGCTCGTGCGGCACGAAGCTGCTGGTCGTGGTCACGATGATGCCGTCGAAGCCGGCGTGCTCGTTGTTGTTGTCGGTCGTGATCTGACAGGTCAGCGTGTGCGCACCCGGCTCGAGTGGCAGCTGCTGGTGGCCGTTGTCGCGATCGGCGTCGTAGTCGGCGGCCATCCAGCAGTAGTCGGGTCCCCCCCCGTAGTCGCCGCAGCCGCTGCCGTGACGATCGAAGTTGTCGAGGTCGGCCTTGAGGAAGGAGAAGGCGAACGCCCCGTTGCTGCCGGTCACGCCGGTCAACGTACAGCTGTAGTCCTCGCCCGAGTCCCACTCGTCGTCCACCGCGTTGCGCATCCAGATCGCGTACGGCGTGCCGCTCGCGCCGGTGGTCGTGAAGGTGTAGCTGATGCCGATCTGGGTGTTCGCGCCGTAGCAGTCCTCACCGACGCGGGTGGTCGTCCCGGCCGGGCGGGTCGACGGCTCACTCCAGCAGGCGGCGTTGACGCACCGCTTGCCCGGGCCGAAGCTCACCGGGTCGGCGACGTCGGCGCAGGCGAAGTGCTCTGGCGCGGCGGTGGGCGGCCCCCAGTTGACGCCGGTCGGGTGCGGGCAGCCCCCCGCGTTGAACAGGTGGTCCTCGTCGCCGCAGACCGAGGTGCCGCCCGGCTCGAACGGGACGAGGCCGAGGTCGGTGGTGAACAGGATACCGTCGAAGCCGGCGTCCTCGGTGCCGTCACCGCTGGCGGTGAACGTGCAGTTGAGCTCGTGTTCCCCGAGGTCGAACGCCAGCGGTTGATAGGCGTTGGCCGCGGTGGTGTCACCGTCGACGGCCATCCAGCAGTAGCGGGAGGTGGGGTCGAAGTCGCCACACCCACGGCCATGCCGAGCCGCGTTGTCGAGGTCGCTCTCGACGAACGAGAACGTGTAGCTGAGCGCCCCGCCGACGTTGGTCACCGAGCAGGAGTAGGACTCACCGCCATCCCAGCTGTCGTCGGCGACGTTGCGCATCCAGAGGTTGTACAACGTGCCGGTCGGCGTGCTGGTGGTGAAGCGGTAGCGGATGGTGGTGGTGTTGGCGTTCCCGTCGGCGCTGCTGAAGCAATCGAGGCCGACCGCGTTCGGCCCGTTGGCGCTGTCCTCGCTCAAACACACGGCCGAGACGCACGGCAAGCCGGCGCCCCAACCGCCGCCGGCGTCGTTGTCGCCGCAGGCGTGCTGCTCGCGCACCACCGCCTGGACGGCGCCGGCGCAGCCGAGCTGCTCGCACTCGGTCGCCGGCCGGCAGGTTGCGCAGGCCTCGCGTTCGGTGCACGAGACCGCGCCGGCGCTGCCGTCGCAGATGTCCGGGCACAGGCCCGCCTGGCAGCCGGCCGGGTCGCAGGGTGGACCGCGCGGGCAATCGGCGCAGGTCGTGCCGTCGGCGGCCAGCTGATCGGCCGGGCAGCTCACCGTCCCGGTGGTGCACAACTCGGCCGGGTCGCAGGTGCCCGCGCCGGCGTGGCACTCGACCGTCGGGCCGGCCAGCTCGTCCGGGCAGGCCGCGCT
>JBFYZW010000542.1:0-7363 GCA_041309305.1 Deltaproteobacteria bacterium
TTCTCCATCGCCACCGGCGTGATCAACTCGACTTCCATCGAGATGTTGTCGCCCGGCATCACCATCTCCGTCCCCTCCGGCAGCTTGATCGTGCCGGTCACGTCCGTGGTGCGGAAATAGAACTGCGGGCGATAGTTCGAGAAGAACGGCGTGTGACGGCCGCCCTCCTCCTTGGTCAACACGTACACCTCGCACTTGAACTTCTTGTGCGGCTTGATGCTGCCCGGCTTCGCCAGCACCTGACCCCGCTCGACCTCCTCGCGCTTCGTGCCGCGCAACAGGCAGCCGACGTTGTCGCCGGCCTGGCCGAAGTCGAGGATCTTGCGGAACATCTCCACGCCGGTCACGACGGTCTTGAACGTATCCTTGAAGCCGACGACCTCGACCTCCTCGCCGGTCTTGATCGTCCCGCGGTCGATGCGCCCGGTGCAGACCGTGCCACGGCCCGAGATCGAGAAGACGTCCTCGACCGGGAGCAGGAACGGCTTGTCGACGATGCGCACCGGCTCCGGAATGAAGCTATCCAGCGCCTCCATCAGCTTGACGATCGCCTGCATCCCCTCCGCGTCGCCCTGCATCGCCTTCAGCGCCGAGCCCCGGATCACCGGCAGGTCATCGCCCGGGAACTTGTACTCCTTGAGCAGGTCGCGCACCTCGAGCTCGACCAGGTCCAACAGCTCCGGGTCGTCGACCACGTCCACCTTGTTGAGGAAGACCACGATGTGCGGCACGTTCACCTGGCGGGCGAGCAGCACGTGCTCGCGCGTCTGCGGCATCGGGCCGTCGGCGGCCGACACGACCAGGATCGCGCCGTCCATCTGCGCCGCGCCGGTGATCATGTTCTTGACGTAGTCGGCGTGCCCCGGGCAGTCGACGTGCGCGTAGTGCCGCTTCTCGCTCTGGTACTCGACGTGCGAGGTCGCGATGGTCAGGATCTTGCTCGGGTCGCGCCGGCCCTGCTTCTCCGAGGCCTTGGCCACCTCGTCGTAGGAGACGAACTTCGCCCAGCCCTTCTGTTCGGCGAACTTGGTCAGCGCCGCCGTCAGGGTGGTCTTGCCGTGGTCGACGTGGCCGATGGTGCCGACGTTGACGTGGGGCTTGTTGCGCTCGAATTTTTCCTTGGCCATGTTGTCTCCCTCTCACGCTGCTTCGGGGGAAGTTGACGAGGGGCGCGCCCCTCAGTACCTGCCTCGATTCAGAATCGCGTCGGTGATCTGCGCCGGCACCGGCTCGTAGTGGTCAAACTGCATGGTGTAGAACGCCCGGCCTTGCGAGGCGCTGCGCAGGTCGGTCGAGTAGCCGAACATCTCGCCGAGCGGCACGAAGGCCGAGATCACCTGGGCCGCCGGTTGGCGGGTGATCTGACGGATCTTGCCGCGCCGACGGTTCAGGTCTCCGACCACGTCGCCGACGAACTCCTCCGGCGTGGTCACCTCGGTGGCCATCACCGGCTCGAGCAGCAGCGGCGCCGCCTTCTCGCAGGCGTCGCGGAAGCCGAGCGCCGCGGCGGCGCGGAACGAGATGTCGCTCGAGTCGACCTCGTGGAAGGAGCCGCCGAGCAGCGTGACCTTGAGGTCGACCATCGGGTAGCCGAGCAGCACGCCCCGGCTCAGGTTGTCGCGCACCCCCAGCTCGATCGGCTTGATGAACTGCGGCGGGATGACCCCGTTGCGCGTCTCGTCGACGAAGACGAAGCCGTTGCCCTGGCCGTTCGGCTCGACGCGCAGCACCACGTGCCCGTACTGACCGCGCCCGCCGGTCTGACGGATGAACTTGCCCTCGGCCTCGCCGGCGGCGCCGACCGTCTCGCGGTAGGCGACCATCGGCTTGCCGACGTTGGCGTCGACCTTGAACTCGCGGCGCAGTCGCTCGACCAGCACCTCGAGGTGCAGCTCACCCATCCCCTTGATCCGCAGCTGTCCGGTCTCGGCGTCGGTGCCGACGTGGAAGGTCGGATCCTCGTCGGCGAGCTTCTTCAGTGAGCTGACCAGCCGCTCCTCGTCGGCCTTGGTCTTGGGCTCGATGGCCCGCTCGATCACCGGCTCGGGCACGTCGATCGACTCGAGCAACAACGGGTGCTTGAGATCGGTCAAGGTGTCGCCGGTGGTCGCGAACTTCAGGCCCACCGCCGCGAAGATGTTGCCGGCGTAGACGGTCTTGACGTCCTCGCGCTTGTTCGAGTGCATGCGCACCAGCCGCCCGAGGCGCTCGCGCTTGTTCTTGCCCACGTTGAGCACGGTCTCGCCGGTCTCCACGGTCCCCGAGTAGACCCGCAGCCAGGCCAGCTGACCGACGTAGGAGTCGATCTGGGTCTTGAACACCAGCGCCGCGAACGGCTCGTCGTCGCTCGCCTTGCGCATCGCCTTCTTGCCCGGCTTGTTCGGGTCGAGCCCCTCGATCGGCGGCACCTCGGTCGGCGACGGGAGGTAGTGGACCACCGCGTCCAGAAGCGGCTGGACACCCTTGTTGCGGAAGGAGGCGCCACACAAAACCGGAACGATCTCGCGGCGCAACGTGCCGACGCGCAGCGCCCGGTGGATGAGCTCGGCCGGGGGCTCCCGGCCGTCGAGCACGAGCCCGGTCAGCTCATCATTATAATGTGTCGCGGCGTCGAGCAGCCGTTCTCTGGCGGCCTCGGCCTCGGCGGTGAGGTGGGCCGGGATCGGCTCCTCGCGCATCTCCCGGCCGAACGAGGCCTCGTCCCAGACGACCGCCTTCATGGTCACCAGGTCGACGACGCCGACGAAGTCGTCACCGGCGCCCCAGGGCAGCTGCACCGGCACCGGGTTGGCCCCGAGCCGCTCGCGGATCATCGTCACCGCGTTGGTGAAGTCGGCGCCGACGCGGTCCATCTTGTTGATGAAGCAGATCTTCGGCACCAGATAGCGATCGGCCTGGTGCCAGACGGTCTCCGACTGCGGCTGCACGCCGGCGACCGCGTCGAAGATGGCGATCGCGCCGTCGAGGACGCGCAACGAGCGCTCGACCTCGATGGTGAAGTCGACGTGCCCGGGGGTGTCGATGATGTTGATGCGGTGGTTCTGCCAGGAGGTGGTGGTCGCCGCGGCGGTGATGGTGATGCCGCGCTCCTGCTCCTGCTCCATCCAGTCCATGGTCGCGGCGCCGTCGTCGACCTCGCCCATCCGGTGCACGATGCCGGTGTAGAACAGCATCCGCTCGGTGGTCGTGGTCTTGCCCGCGTCGATATGGGCCATGATGCCGATGTTGCGGATCCGCTCGAGCGGCACTTCCCGGCTCATCTTTCGCGCCCTCGCCGGACCGTCCTGGGCAGCGCGCACGGGCGAGGCCGGCGCGCCGTCAGTCATCGACGCCTCGCCGGCGGCCTGCCGGGCGAACGCTTCGTCGATGTGGGGGGCCGCTTGGCGTGCCCCGACGGTCACTGCGTCCATGGTCTACCTGTCAAAGATCGTCTGTTCACGTGCGCGCAGTTGGGAGCCCCGCTCCCCTTACGCGCCCTCCTTCTCGCTACCAGCGATAGTGCGCAAACGCCTTGTTGGCCTCCGCCATCTTGTGCGTGTCTTCCCGCTTCTTCACCGCCGAGCCCCGGTTGTTGGCCGCGTCGAGCAGCTCGTTGGCCAACCGCTCGGCCATGGTCTTGTCGGTGCGCTCGCGCGAGTAGGTGATCAGCCAGCGCATCGCCAACGCGGTGCGGCGCTCTGGCCGGACCTCCATCGGCACCTGGTAGGTGGCGCCGCCGACGCGCCGGCTCTTCACCTCGATCATCGGCTTGACGTTGTCGAGCGCCTTCTTGAAGATCTTCAGCGGCTCCTCGCCGCCGCCCTTCTCGGCCAGGATGTCGAACGCGCCGTAGACCACCTGCTCGGCGGTGTTCTTCTTGCCGTCCCACATCATCACGTTGGTGAACTTGGCCACCAGCCGATCCCCGTATCGCGGATCGGGCGCGATCTTGCGCTTCGGTACATCACGACGACGCGGCATGCTCTACTCCTCGTTCAGCTCGGGCGCTTGGCCCCGTACTTCGATCGGCCTTGGCGACGACCATCGACACCGGCGGCGTCGAGCGACCCACGGATGATGTGGTAGCGCACCCCGGGGAGATCCTTGACGCGGCCGCCGCGGATCATCACCACCGAGTGCTCCTGCAGGTTGTGGCCCACGCCCGGGATGTAGCTGGTGACCTCGAAGCCGTTGACCAGACGCACGCGGGCGACCTTGCGCAACGCCGAGTTCGGCTTCTTCGGCGTCGTCGTGTAGACGCGCACGCAGACGCCGCGGCGCTGCGGGCAGCGGGTCATCGCCGGCGCCTTGGTCTTGTAGGCCGGCTTGGTTCGTCCCTTGCGCACCAGTTGATTGATGGTCGGCATGCTCAGTTACCCCAACGAAGGCTCACAACGCTCTTCATGACCCCGCCTGACGCTCGCGCGGGATCCTCCGCTCCGGACACTCCGGCCAAAACGGAGCGCGCCTTTTAACGGTTAGGTGCTGACAATGTCAAGCGGAATCGCCGCGGCGGATCCCCCTGCCCGACCGCCGAGATCCGCGCCGGCGCGCCCGACCGACGGCCCCATCGCACCCACATGGTCCCCTCCGACCCCCGCCGCGCTCCTTGACGCCTCACCAAGCGGTCGCTACGCTTTTCGGAGCGACCAGAGGAGCGCGGCCGCGGCCGCGGGAGGCAATGACGAGGCCCGAGCTCGAGCACAGAGGCGTGCGCACGTTGCGTTGGGCGTTGCTCGCCTCGCTCGCCGCGCACCTGCTCGCCCTCCCGTACCTCGCGCCGGCGCTGATCTTCCGCCCGCCGGCCGAGCCCGGGCCGCTCAAGGTCCTCGCCCCGAGTCAGCAGTCACCGGCGCTGCTCGCCGAGCGCGAGCGCGTCCGGCGCAAGATGCGCGAGCTCGAGCGCGAGCGCGAGCGCCGCGCCGAGGAGCAGCGGCTGGCCGAGCAGCAACGGCGCGACGAGGAGCAGCAGAAGCTCACCGGCCAGATCGTCGACCTGCCGCCCAGCGCCGATGATCGCGCGCCCGAGAACGCCCGCTTCCTGTCCGAGCACAACACCCGGGTCGAGCGCGAGACCCGCTCGCGCTTCCAGGCCAAGGTGGCTGAGAACGTGATGAACGAGGTGACCACCGCGCGCAAGGGCCAGCTCAGCGCCCCGAGCGCCGACCAGCGACCGGCGCGGGCGTTGGAGATCGGCCCGGCGCAGCCGGGCCAACCGGCGACCGACGCCGGACAGGGCGGCCCGGCGCTGGAGATCCCCGACAGCCGCCGCCGCGATCGGTTGGCACTGAAGCTCGACCCGGAGCTCGGCAGGCTGCAGAACCGGGAGGCGGCCGACGAGGTCAAGGGCAACAGCGACCGGCTCAAGCTCTCGCTCGGCCCAGGCGACCAGGCCGAGCAGCGCGGCAGCGCCCCCGCCGAAGGCCCGTCGGTCGCCGAGCTGATCCCTGGCATCGGTGTGCTCGCCCGCCTGTCCGGCGCGCCGAGCAACGACCACCTCGAGGACGTCGAGGAGGGCGACGGCACCTTCCTCAACTCGCGCGAGTTCAAGTTCGCCTCCTACTTCAACCGGATGAAGCGCGGCGTCTCGCAGCACTGGGATCCGTTGACCGAGTACCGCCGCCGCGATCCGACCGGTAACATCTATGGCTTCCGCTCGCGCGTCACCGTGCTGCAGGTGACCCTGAAGCCCGACGGCAGCCTGAAGAACGTCGAGGTGCAGCGCTCGAGCGGCCTCGACTTCCTCGACCGCGAGGCGGTCGCGGCCTTCCAGCGCGCCCAGCCGTTCCCGAACCCGCCCCGGGCGCTGGTCACCGACGGTCAGATCGCCTTCCCGTTCGGCTTCCACCTCGACTTCAACTCCCGCTCCGGCCTGCGGCTGCCGTTCTGACCGCCCGGAGGCGCCCGCGTCGCCGCGCGTGACCGCCCCCGCCCGCCGCGGCGGGTCCACGGCCAACCGACGAAGTCGAAGACTGCTCTTCACCCAGACAGTCGCTTTGGGATAGAGCTAGGCCATGCCGTCACCGCCTGAGACCGTCCGGCCGGGGAGCTGCCGACGCCGCGTGGTGCCCCGCGGCGCCGCCGCCGGCCCACGCGCGATCGGCCACGCCGTCAAGCCGCAGAGCACGAAAGGAGCGACCATGTCGAGGATCCTCACCGCCAGCCTGCTGGTCCTGTCCGCCTGTGCGCACGCGCCGGCCACACCGACGGTCACCCCGGAGGTCCTGACCTTCGACGTCGAGTACGGCCCGCAATCCTTCGCCGGCGCCAGCCTCACCTTCCCGTGGGAGCTCAACAACCTCACCGCGACCCCGGCCCGGGTCGAGGCGATCGATTGGACGATGGAGCTGCAAGGCGAGCCGGCACTGACCGGGCAGGAGAAGCCGGACCTGACCGCGGCGCCGAACGACAAGGCCGCCGGCCGGCTGACCGTCACCGCGGTCACCGGGACCGGCGCCGAGGCCTTCGCGGCCCGCGCCGCCGAGCCGGGCCTGCGCTTCACCTTCACCGCCACCTTCACCGTCGCCTACGGCGCGACCACCGACAGCTTCGAGGCCGAGTGGCGCGGGGAGATCTTCCCGCCGAAGGAGCCGAGCTTCAGCGTCCGTGCCCAGGCCTCACGCTCGGGCGCCGGCGCCGAGTTGAACTTCGTGCTGGTGATCACCAACCCGAACCCGTTCCCGGTGCGTGCCACCGGCTTCGACTACGCGATCAGCGTCGACGGCGTCGCCCTGGACAAGGGGACGGTCGGGGCGGGCCAGGACCTCGGCCCGGGCAGTGACACCGAGTTCGACGTCACCAAACCGATCGACAAGAAGAACGCCCCCGAGCTGCACGGGAAGCTCGGCGCGAAGACCGTGCCGTACGCGGTCGAGGCCACGCTGCGCGCCGGCGAGCTGGTGTTCGCCCGGAAGCTCGACGGCGAGATCGTCTTCCCCAAGTGATGGGTCGGCGCGCCATCCTCGTCGCCGCGCTCGGGGCCGCGGTCGCCTGGCCCCGCGGCGGCAAGGCCGGCGAGAGGATCTCGCTCGATCACCGGGCATCCCCGAGCCTGCCGGCCGACGAGCCGGCGGTGATCGAGGGCCACATGCTCGGCGCCAGCGACTACGAGAGCGCCGAGCTCTTCTACCGCAGCGCGGTGACCGGCGGCTGGCGCAACCTCGAGTTCGAGCTGGTCGCCGGCGACCACTACCGCACCATCGTGCCGGCCGGTGACGTCCAACCGCCAGCGCTCGAGTACTACGTCGTCGCGGTCGACTTCCTCGAGGGCCGCCACGCCGCGCTCGGCAGCGCCGAGCAACCGGTCCAGGTGCCGGTCGAGCCGGGCGACGCACCGGCCCCGCGCGTCTTCCCGCCGAGCGCCCCGCTGCCGACGCCAACGCCG
>JBFYZW010000543.1:0-9804 GCA_041309305.1 Deltaproteobacteria bacterium
GCGCGCAGGCCGCAGCGATGGACCTCGCCGAGCTCGCGGTCACCGCCGGCCCGGCCACCCGCGCCTCGGACCACGTCTGCTTCGCCGAGGCCGGCGTCCCGGCGGTACTGGCCAGCACGCCCCCACTCGCCGCCCACACCGACTACCACTCCCCCGGAGATCTCGCGGCCCGGGTCACCAGCGACAACCTCGTCGCCGCGACCCGGTTGATGCTCGCCGCGCTCGCTGCCTACGCCTGGGCCGACGACGCTACCTTCGCGGCCCTGGCGACGATGCCCTGAAGCCGCGACAGCGATCACCGCTCGGAGGTCATCGGACGCACTCGGTTGGCGGAGGAGGAGAGATTCGAACCCCCGGAACCTTTCGGTTCAACGGTTTTCAAGACCGCCGCCATCGACCACTCGGCCACTCCTCCGCGGCATCGCGGAATCTAACACGAAGACGCCGCGACCGTCACGGCGGGCGTGGCCGACGGCCGCGCGCGGTGGCCGTCGATGCTCAGGGGGCGCGGTGTCGGCGACGGACGAGCACGAGGCCGAAGAGGAAGACGAGCTGGAGGTAGAGGGCGTTGGCCCGATCGGAATGCAGGCAGCTCTGCGCCGGCCAGCTCGGCACGACCGCGCACTGGAACTCGGTCGGGCTGACGCGGACCACCCAACCGGAGGCGCACATCGCCGCGTCGCCGGAGACCCGCGTCGGCGAGGGCGCGTCCGGGTAGGCTGGCGCGCCGACCGGCAGGTCGGCGGCGCAAGCGCCGGAGGCCGCGGCGCTGGCCTCGGTCGGTGTGCAGGTGTCGGCCCAGGCGCACTCCGGGTCGGTCGCGCAAGCGTCGGCATCGCCGTAGATCGCGCAGTGCGCCCCGGGCTTGGCGCAGTATTGATCGGTTGGGCACGGGACGGCGGCGCTGCACGGTCCGGTCGCGTACGGAACACAGGCGGGCAGCGCGGCGCTGCGTTGATCGCAGAAGTGCCCCGGGGGGCAGTCCTCGGCCAACTGACAGACCGCTTGGCAGGTCAACGCGACGCAGCGCAGGCCGAACCGAGGATCGCAGTCGGCATCGGTCGCGCACGGATCGTCCTGCCGCCCCGGCGGTACGCACTGGTGGGCGGCGTCACAGACGAAACCGTCGGCGCAGGCACCGCTCGGCGGTTCGCCGAGGCACGGTCCGCTCGACGGCAGGCGGGTGCACGCGCCGAGCGCGTCGACACAGAAGGCGGCGCCGAGCTGTTTGTCGGCCAACCAGTGGCACCCTGGGCGGGAGAGGCAGGTCGGCTCGTCGATCCCGCCGCCGCAGTCGTTCGCGCTCCAGCAGGAGAGACCGGGTTGGCAGAGGTGCTGGTCGGTCGAGACACAGAAACCGAACCCCGCGTGGACCTCCCAGGTGCACTCCGGATCGTCGTTGCACAGGTTCTCGCCGACGAGGAAGGCGCACTCGTGTGGGCCGCAGGTCGCGCCCGCCGGCAACGCCTGGCAGACGTGGCCGGTGCAGCCGAGGTCGCTGGCGCAGTCATCCCAGGTGCGGCAGTACTCGCCGTCTCCTCCGGCCAGGGAGCAGACCAGCGGGCCTTCGCCGACCAGCGGCCGACAGACTGCGCACGGCGTGCCGGAACATTCGGCGCTCTCGGTGCACGGCGCGCCGAGCTCGACCAGCGGTTGGCACACATCGGTGTCGTCGCGGCAGATCCCGGACAGGCACTCTTCGCCCGTGGCGCACGGCTGTCCGGCGGCGAGTTGGGCGCGGCAGGTGCCGGCGTGGTCGGCGCCGGCGTCGCAGTAGGCCCCGGCAACGCAGCGGTGATACTCGAGGTTGCAGGGTTCGCCGAGCGCCGCGCGCGGAGAGCAGGTCTTGCTCCCGGCCACGGTCGGTGCGTCGCTGTGACACCCGAGGCCCGCAGCGCAGTCCCAGTCGTCGACGCAGCTCTGCCCGGCGCTGCGCAGTCCCACAGAGAAGCCGGCGCAGACGCCGTCGCGCAGCGCGCGCCAGTCTGCCGAGGCGCGCAGCTGATAGCCGGGCATGCTCAGGCGCAAGGCACGCGCCTGCGCCAGGCACTCACGCGCCTGAGCCACGTCGAGCGAGCGGCGGCCGTCGGCGACCGCCTCGAGCAGCCGCTCGCCCCAACGGCGCCCCCAGGTCCCCGGCCGGCACTGGTGCGTGAGCTCCTCGGCCGCCGGCAAGACGACCGCGCGCGGCGCCGGCTGCTGGCCGCACGTCCGCACCAGGTCCTGCTGCGGGTCAGTGACCATCGCGAGCGCACACAGCTCCTCGGCGGTCAACGGCGCGCCGAGGTCGCAGACGCCGGAGCAGGACCCGCTGGCGCAGTCCCGCGGGCTCGAGCAGCTCGCGCCGACCGGACAGGGGTCGCAGCCGCCGCCGCAGTCGATGGCGCTCTCGCCGGGATCGAGCGCCGCGTTGGCGCAGCGGTCCTCGCACCGGCCAGCCGGGTTACAGTGCAGGCCCACGGCGCAGTGCCGATCGGCGGTGCAGCCCTGGTCGAGCGCGCACAGGAACGGACAGTCGCCGCCGCAGTCGACGTCGGTCTCGCCGCGGTCCTGCACGCCATCGCGGCAATGCACGACGCAGACGCCGGCCGGGCTGCAGCCGAGCTCCGAGGCGCAGTCGTCGGTGGTCGAGCAGCCCTGATCGAGGCCACACGGACCGCAGCGGGCCCCGCCGCAGTCGATCCCGGTCTCGTCGCGGTCCTGGCGCTGACTCAGGCAGTGGTCGACACAGATCCGATCGGGGCTGCAACCAAGCTCGGGGAGACAATCGGCGGTCGTCAGGCAGGCGCGGTTCGCCGCGCACCCCGGGCAGTCGGCGCCACCGCAATCGGTGTCGGTCTCGTCGCGATCGGTCCAGCCGTCGGTGCAGTGAGGAACACAGCTCTGCGCCGGACCGCACCCGAGCTCAGCCGCACAGTCTTCGGTCGTCTGGCAGCGCTGGCCCAGCCCGCACCCGGCGCAGGCACCGCCGCAGTCGAGGTCGGTCTCCCGGCCGTTCTGCTCACCGTCGTTGCAGCTCGCGACGACGAACGGCGGCCGCGAGGTGCCGGGCTCGGCGCAGCCGAGCATGGCGATCCAGACCCAGATCGAGCCGCGACGCGCGATCCCACACATCTCACCCACCTCCGCCCGACGCCGACGTAGTGGAGCCCAACTCAGCGCAACCTGTCAACCGGAGCGCTTGTCTAACGGCGGCGCATCGTGTAACACTCCGCCCCGCATTCGAACCTGTGCGCATCCGTTTCACGCGGAGCGGTGGCCGAGAGGCTGAAGGCACAGGTTTGCTAAACCTGCATAGGGTAACACCTATCGGGGGTTCGAATCCCCCCCGCTCCGCCAGCCCTGTCTCTCGCGGCTAACGCGCCCGCCTGCCTCGGGCGGTGCCGCTCGTGGCGATCGTGAATCGTGACCGCCCGTTCAGGGGCGGGTCGTGGTGTAGAACAGGCGACAACCGCGAAAGCCGATGAACTCTGAGTCGCCGTCGGCGTTGACGTTCAGCTCGCCGCGCAGGCGGTAGAGGTGATCCAGGCCGACGGTCTCGTTGATCGCGGCGAGCGACTTCACCTGCCAGTTGGTCGCCGAGTCGATGAGCCCGGAGTGGACGACGGTGTTGCCGAGCAGGGTCGGCAGGTTGGTCGAGGTCAGCTCCTGCTTCTCGAGCCAGACCTGCACGCGCCCGTTGGTGCGCTGGTCGAGCATGTAGCAGTCCATCCGCGTGATCACGTCGCCGGCGTTCAACACGATCGGGATCGAGAAGGTGATGTCGCGCCCGTTCTCGGAGAACAGGCCCATCTCGCCGTGGTTCGCGGTCGCGTAGCCGGTCGGGGTCAACGCGCTGTCGGCGTCGCTGACGTTGAAGATGATGCGCGCCGCGTCGGTGATCCGGCGGTACAGCTCGTAGGAGCCGGCGTCGGTGGCCTTGCCCGGCGACGCGGCGGCGCCGTCGAGCCAGATCCAGCGCTCGACCGGCGCGCTGCGCACGAAGTCGGCGCCGGTGATCGTCCCGGCGGTCAGCGTACCGGCGGTCAGCGCGGCGTTGACCGCCAGCGAGCCGGTGACCGTCCCGCCGGCGGAGGGAACATACTGGGCCGCGTGATCGTGGTTGCCGGCGGCGACGTCGGTCGCGCCGGTGCCGACGTGGAGCCGCGCCGAGTCGACACGGTTGACCGTCGCGGTGTTGAGGCTCGCGACCAGCTCGTCGCCGGTGGGCGTGAAGTCCTCGCCCGGGACTCCCTGCAGGAAGGTCAGCGGCGCCTGGTCGGCGCCGACGCCGTTGACCGCGGTGAGGGTGAAGCGACCGGCCTCGATGTTCGGGAAGTCGAGGTCCGCCGGCAGGTCGAGGGCGACCTCGGTGTCGGTCGCGCCGTCCCGGATGCCGAGCACGCGCGCCGCCAGGCTGTTCTGGGCCGGCTGGAGACGGAACTCCGCCCCCGCGAGGCGCGCGCCGCGGACCAGAAGCCCCGTCCGAACGCAGTGCGTGCCTGCGCCGCCAGCGCACAGCGCGGCGTCGTCGCCGTCGACCGCGCTAATCTGCGGCGCGTCGTCGCGCGCGCCCGGGACACAGACCGCGCCGCTGCAGATCTCGTCGTCAGCGCAGTCGGGATCGCTGCGACAGATCGACCGGCAGACGCCCCGATCGCAGATCATCCCGGCGCCGCACGCGGCGTTGGTGCGACAGCCGCCGCCGCCGGCGGTTTTGTCCGAACAGCCCACCGCGGTGAGCAGCGTCGCGACCGGGAGAAGCGCCATGAGACGAGTCATCGCAACCTCCGCGAGTCTGAGGGATCCGCCTGAGCGTACCCCAAGCCGGCCCCCGCGACCATCGCCGCCGACCGGCCAATTGTCCGTCCTCGGATCGGGGGGACGAAAGACTCGTGAAAACAGGCGCATCGGACCATCAACCGCCGAGCGGTACGCGAAGGTGGACGCAACCAATTCCGAAACCGGCCGAAAATGCGAAACAACGGGATCGAGCCCTCGAGCGGTGGTATAGATGAGGCCGCTCCACCCGGAGGAATAGCGATGCCAGATATCAAGCCGGTCAAAGGTTCTTCGGTCGGTGGCGCCCGCGTGACTCCGCCGGTCGCCGACGACGTCAAGCCGACCAAGAAGCCGCGCAAGCCGAAGACCAACAGCGCCGGCGGCCTCGACGCCGCGTCGGCCGCGCCGCTCGCCCCCACCGGCAAGACCAAGAAGCCCAAGCCCGACGGCGCGACGAGCAAGGCGGAGAAGCTGCACGTCGTGATGGCGCCGTGGGACGGCCCGGCGCCGATCGTCTCGCGCCCCGGCCAGGAGGAGCCGCTCCCCAAGCGCGGCAAGGTCAAGTCGGTCTACGACGGTGACACGATCACGTTGATCGATCGTGACATCAAGGTCCGGGTCCAGAACGTCAACGCGCCGGAGATGAAGCCGCTCGAGGACTTCGCCAAGGAGGCGGCGGCGTTGACCACGCAGCTGCTCACCGGCGCCAACCAGGAGATCCGGCTCAACTTCGACGAGGTGAAGAGCAAGGACCACTACGGGCGCATGATCGCCCAGGTCGTGCTGCCCAGCGGCGAGGACCTGGCGCTCAAGTTGATCGAGAAGGGGCTCGGCCACCTGTTCATCGTCGAGGAGCAGGGCAACCCCGCCGACTTCGCCGCACTGCTCGCGGCGCAGGAGCGCGCCCGCGCCGCGCGGCTGGGCATCTGGTCGACCGAGCGCTACGCCGGCAAGGTCAGCATCTCGTCGTTCCACGCCAACGGCTACGGCCGTGACCGGGACGACCCGAACGGCGAGTACTTCCGCCTGGTCAACATCACCGCCGAACCGCTCGAGCTCGGCGGCTGGACCGTGACCAACAAGGCGGGCAAGAGCTTCGCGCTGCCACCGATGACCGTCAAGCCCGGCCACACCATCCAGGTCTTCTCCGGCAGCGGCGAGAACCGCATCGACCCGACCCGGACGCACCGCATCTTCCTCGGCAGCGACGAGCCGATGTGGGACAACGTCAACGACGTGCTGACCATCAAGGACGCGCGCGGCAAGGTGGTCACGACCCGCGTGCACGACACCGACCCGGTCAACCTCCAGGGCGTGCGCAACCCGGTCAGCCAGACCCGCGTCGCCGGGCTCGGCCAGGACTTCGACGCCGTCTACAGCGGCCCGAAGAAGATCCCGGTCGCCGGCCAGTGCCTGGTCGACGACGGCGACACCATCTTCATCAAGTCGCCCGAGATCGGCGCCTTCAAGGTCAAGATCACCGACGACCGCGACGGCACGACCATCAGCCGCGACGTGCGCATCGCCGACCAGCACGAGTCACCGCCGGGGATGCTGGCCATCCGTCTGATGGGCGCCGACACGCCCGAGACCCACCTCGAGGTCAAGACCTTGAGCGGCGAGAGCGTCTTCTTCAGCCAGGGACGGGCCGGCGAGATCGCGGCCGAGCGGCTGTTCGCGCTGCTCAAGAAGGCGACCGCGATCGAGATCGTCCCGAACGAGGAGCGTCCGTTCGACACCTACAGCCGGATGCTCGGCATCGTGATGGCCACCGTCGGCGGCAAGACGATCAACGTCAACGAGTGGCTGGTCGAAGAGGGCCTGGCCGAGATGTCGGTCTTCTACACCGGCAAAGACCGCTTCGACGCCGCCGAGCACCAGCGGATGCGCGCCGCGTCCAAGGCCGCGGTCGAGGGCGAGCGCGGCATCTACGGCACCGGCGAGGGTCGCTGTGAGGAGCGCCCGGTCGAGTTCCGCCGCCGCCTGCGCGCCACCGGCACGCCGCCGCCGTACGTCATCGACGTCGAGTCGAAGACCGTCTACACCGGCGCCGACATCGACAAGGTCAAGCCGTACAACCGGCTGTTCGTCTTCCAGCCCCGCCTGCGCGAGGCGGTGCGCGAGCTCGGCCTGCGCCGCGGCCCGGGCGTGCCCGGCTGACCGAACCGGGCGCGACTCAGGCGCCGCTCAGCACCTCAGCACCGAAGTAGGGCACCAGCGCCGCAGGGAGGCGCACGCTGCCGTCGGCCTGCTGGCCGTTCTCGAGGATCGCCACCAGCGTCCGGCCGACCGCCAGGCCCGAGCCGTTCAGCGTGTGGACCAGCTGCGGCTTGGCCTTCTTGCCCTCGGCGGCCGGGCGGTAGCGGATCTGCGCCCGCCGGGCCTGGAAGTCGCCGCAGTTCGAGCAGCTCGAGATCTCGCGGTAGCGGTCCTGCCCGGGCAGCCAGACCTCGAGGTCGAAGGTCTTGGTCGAGGCGAAGCCCAGATCGCCGGTGCACAGGCTGAGCACCTGGTAGGGCAGCTCGAGCCGGCGGAGCACCTCCTCGGCGTTGTCGGTCAGCCGCTGGTGCTCGGCGTCGCTGGTCGCCGGGGTCGTGAAGGCAACCAGCTCGACCTTGTTGAACTGGTGCAGGCGGATGAGCCCCCGCGTGTCCTTGCCCGCGGCGCCCGCCTCACGGCGGAAGCAGGGCGTGTAGGCGCAGTAGCGCAGCGGCAGCGCGCCCTCGTCGAGGAGCTCGTCGCGGTGCAGGTTGACCAGCGGCACCTCGGCGGTGGGCACGAGCACCAGCTCGCGCTCGAGCGTCTCGAACGACTCCCCCTCGAACTTCGGGTACTGCCCGGCGCCGACCATCGCCTCGCGCCGGACCAGGACCGGCGGCAACATCTCCAGGTAGCCGTGCTCACGCGCCAGGTCGAGCATGAAGTTGATCAACGCCCGCTCGAGCCGCGCCCCGGCGCCGCGGTAGACGACGAAGCGCGCGCCGCTGAGCCGGCTCGCCCGCTCGAAGTCGAGGATGCCCAGCGCCTCGCCGAGCTCCCAGTGCGGCTTCGGCGTGAAGGAGAAGCGCCGTGGCTCCCCCCAGCGCCGCTCGACCCGGTTGGCCGAGGCGTCAGGGCCGTCGGGCACGCTCGGTTGGGCCAGGTTCGGCAGGTCGAGCATCCGGCGCTCGAGCTCCTGCTCGACCGCGCCGGTCTCGTCCTCTGCCGCCTTGATCGCCGCCTTGAGCTCCTTGAGCCGACCGCGCGCCGCCTCGATGGCCGCCTGCTCGCCGGCGCGCGCCTTCTCCTGCACGGCGGCGCTCGCCTGGTTCAGCTCGGCGCGCAGCGTCTCCAGGCGGTGGATGGTCTGCCGGCGGCGATCGGCGATCTCACGCAGCGCCGTGACCGTCGCGCCGTCGACGCCTCGACGCGCGAGCTGGCGGAGGAGCTCCTCCGGCTCGCGCAGGAACGCTCTGTGATCGAGCATGTTATTGACCTTCCAGATCCTGCAGCAGGCTCTTGACCTCGGCGGTGAGCTCTCCGGTCGGCTCGAGCCGCAGGTAGGTGTTGAACTCCTGACGCGCCAGGCTCGGCGCGCCGAGGTCCTTGTGCGCCAGGCCCAAGAGGTAGTGCGGCTCGGCCAGGTTCGCGTCGAGCGCGACCACCCGGCGCAGCGTGCGGATCGCCGGCTCGAGCTGGTTGAGGCGCTGCAGCTGCAGCCGGGCGACCTTCATCAACAGGCCGAGGTCGTCCGGCGTCACCGCCAGCGCCAGCTCGTAGCGCTTGAGCGCCTCGCGCGGCTTCCCCTGCTCGAGAAACACGTCGCCGAGCAGCGTCGCCGCCTCGGCGTGCCCCGGCACGCGGACCAAGATCTCCTCCAGCCCGGCGATCACCGCGTCGGTGGCGCCGGCGTCGAGCGAGAGCCGCGCCAGGTAGAGACGCGGCTCGATGAGGCTCGGATCGTGCGCCAGCGCCTGCTCGAAGGCCTTCTTCGCCTCGTCCTTGTGCTCCAGCCCCGCCTCGAGCCGACCGAGGAAGGCGTAGGTGCTGCCGCGCGGCTCGATGGCGTTGGCCTGGCGGAGCAGATCCTTGGCCCGGAACGGCTCGCGATCGGCCCAGGCGCGCGCCAGCTCGACGAAGGTGGCGACGCTCTTGCTCGCCGGCTTGGCCTTGAGCTGCTCGTCGAGCAGCTTCTGCGCCTCGGCGAACTTGCCGGCGTCGTTGAGCGTCGCCGCCAGCGTCACCGTCGCCGCCGGGTCGTCCGGCCGCTTGCTCGTCAGCACGCGCGCCCACTCGATGGCGGCGTCGAGGCGCTTGCCACGCTTGGCCAACGCGATCAGCTGCTCGAGCGGCCGCGGGTCGTCGGGGCGGGCCTCGTGCAGCGCGCGGATCGCCGTCTCGGCCTGCACCGCCTGGCCGGCGGCCTCGGCGGCGTCGCTCCACTCGACCAGCAACGTGATCGGATCGACCAGCGTCGGCTCGCTCCACAGCAGGCGCTCGTAGAGCGCCAGCGCGCCGCCGGCGTTGCCACGCTCGCGCATCAGGCGCGCCAGGTGGTAGGTAGCCGACGCAGAGTCCCCCTTCTCCTCGAGGTCGGAGAGCTTCTTCAACCGGACCCCTGGCTTGCCCTCCTCGAGCAACGCCAGCTCGACCTTCGGCTCGTTGAACTTCGGCCGCCCCTTGAGCGCCGCGTTGAACGCGGCCCGCGCCGCTGGCAGCCGACCCTGGTGCTTGGCGATCCACCCCTCGGCCAGCTTGAGCCAGCCGGCGGCCAACTTGGCCGACAACGCGCTGCCGCTGGCCAGCGCCGCCTGCGCGGTGGGCAGCTCACCGCGCCCGAGATGCAGTCGCACCTCCGCGGCGAGCAGCCGGGCGCGCTCGAGGTCGGAGGGCAAAGCAGGCTTGAGCGCCGCGGCGGTTGCGATGACGTCGGCGCCGCCGTACGCCTGGAGGCGAAGGTGCGCGATCGCCGTACCGACGTCGGTCGGATCGGCCTTCGCCTGCGCCGCGATCGGCGCGGCGGCAGCGGCGAGATCGCCGGTGCGCAGCGCCGCGGCCGCGAGC
>JBFYZW010000544.1:0-11654 GCA_041309305.1 Deltaproteobacteria bacterium
GCCGGCGGCAGGGCGGCGAGCGCCGCGTGCTGCTCAGGCGGCCAGACGACGACGACGCTACCCGCATCGTGGCCCGCCTCGAGCGTCGCCACCGCGGCCGCGAAGCCGTCGAGCTCGGTGAGCGGCGTCACCGGCCAGACCGAGCGCACGAACAGGCCGAGCGCGATCGCGCTGATCGCGACGCTCGCCCACAGCCGCGGCGCCGTGCGGACGAAGAGCTGGCGCACCATCGAGGACATCGGCAGAGCCCATATCACCGCCGTCGGCGGCGGACGAGCGGCGAGAGGTGGCCTTGCATATAACCGGATATCCGGTTATATGAATGCAATCTGATGTGAGGGGTGTAATGAGAGACGTTGTGCGATTCTTGCAGGTGCTCGCCGACGAGGCGCGGCTGCAGATGATCTGGCTTCTGTTTCATCACCGCGAGCTGTGCGTCTGCGACCTGATGGCGGCGCTCGGCATCACCCAGTCGAAGGCCTCGCGCCACCTGGCGACGCTGCGCCATGCGGGCCTCGTGACCGACCGCAAGGCTGGGACGTGGACCTACTACGCGCTGCGCCGTCCCGATGCCGCGCTCGAGCGGGCGGTGCTCGCGGTGTTGCGCCGCGGGCTTGGCGGGTCCCCGGCGGCGATGCGGCTGTCGACAGATCTGCACACCTGGCTGGCGAGGCGTGACCGCAGCTCGCCGTGCTCCTTGCGCGAGGTCCGCGCCGCGGCGCGGACCGTTCGCTCGCGTACCAGGCCACAACGCGCTCGAGCCGAGGAGGCGCGTCTGTGACCACCACTGGGGCCCCAGCCGATCGTAAGATGACCAGCGTCTTCGAGCGGTATCTGACCCTTTGGGTCGGCCTGTGCATCGTCGCCGGCATCCTGCTCGGCAAGCTCGCGCCGGGGCTGGCGCACACGCTCGACGGGATGGCGATCCACGTCAACGACGCGCCGGTGGTCTCGATCCCGATCGCGGTGTGCCTGTTCTTCATGATGTACCCGATCATGGTGAAGATCGACTTCGCCTCGGTGATCAAGGCGGGCCGCAGCGGCAAACCGGTGCTGCTCACCCTGTTCATCAACTGGGCGGTCAAGCCGTTCACGATGTACGGCATCGCCCTGTTGTTCCTCGGCGTGCTCTTCCGCGGCTTCATCGGCGCGGAGGCGGTCGATCTTGTGAAGATGCCGTTCGGCCTCGACCTGCCGGTGGGCGCCGAGCACGGCGCCGGGACCGTGGTGCTGCAGGACGGCGTCAAGTTGCTCCAGGTGCCGCTCTGGCGCTCCTACCTCGCCGGCGCCATTCTGCTCGGCATCGCGCCCTGCACCGCGATGGTCCTGGTCTGGGGTTTCCTCGCCCGCGGCAACGACGGCCTGACCTTGGTGATGGTGGCGCTCAACTCGCTGACCATGCTGTTGCTCTACGGCATCCTCGGCGGCTTTTTGCTCGGCGTTGGTCGGTTGCCGGTGCCCTGGCAGGCGCTGCTGCTCAGCATCGCCATCTACGTCGCGCTGCCGCTCGTCGCCGGCTACCTGTCGCGTCGCTGGCTCATCGCCGCGAAGGGCGAGCCGTGGTTCAAGGAGAAGTTCCTGCACGTGCTCACCCCGATCACCATCGTCGCGCTGCTCACCACGCTGGTCCTGCTGTTCAGCTTCAAGGGCGAGGTGATCGTCGCCAATCCGCTGACCATCCTGTGGATCGCGGTGCCGTTGTTCCTGCAGACGACGCTCATCTTCGCGCTCGGCTACGGCCTGGCGCGTCTAATGAAGCTGCGCTACCAGGACGCGGCGCCGGCGGCGATGATCGGGGCCTCCAACCACTTCGAGGTGGCCATCGCCACCGCGACGATGCTCTTCGGCTTGTCCTCGGGCGCGGCGCTGGCCACCGTGGTCGGCGTGCTGATCGAGGTGCCGGTGATGTTGATGCTGGTCAAGGTCTGTCTCAAGACCACCCACTGGTTCCGCGCCGCGGAACCCGCTGCGCTGGAGGCGAGCCGATGAGCCGAGCTGAGCAGGTCCGCGTCAACGTCGCCGAGGCCTACACCCGCGCCATCGAGGCCACCCGCGCCGGCGGGGGCTGTTGCTGCGCCGGCCCGGCGCCCACCGGGGTGCTGGCCACCCTCGCCGGCTATAGCCCCGAGGCGTTGGCGGCGCTGCCCGCCGACGCGGTGCAGAGCTCCTTCGGCTGCGGCAACCCGGTGGCCCTCGCCGAGCTGCGGCCCGGCGACACCGTGCTCGACCTCGGCTCGGGCGCGGGCATCGATCTCCTGCTCGCCGCCAAGGTGGTGGGGCCCACCGGCAAGGTCATCGGCGTCGACATGACGCCGGCGATGATCGAGCGCGCGCGGGCGAACGCGCGCGCCGCGGGGCTCGCGAACGTCGACGTGCGCGAGGGGATCATCGAGGATCTGCCGGTCGAGGCCGAGTCGATCGACTTCGTCATCTCGAACTGCGTGATCAACCTCTCGCCCGAGAAGCCGCGCGTCTTCGCCGAGCTCGAGCGGGTGCTCAAGGTCGGCGGTCGCTTCTCGATCTCCGACATCGTCGCCGAGCCGATGCCGGATTGGATCCTCGAGCAGGGGTTGCTCTACTCCGCCTGCATCTCCGGCGCGATCCCCGAGGCCGCCTACCTCGCCGGCCTTCGCGCCGCCGGGCTCGCCGACGTCGAGGTCCGCGATCGCCTGGTCTACGACGCCGCCGCGCTCAGCGCGTTGCTCGGCCCGGCCGAGGCCAACTCCTGCTGCAGCGGCGCGGCGACGCTGCCCGCCGCGCACCTGGCGCTGGTCACCTCGGCGCTGGCCGGCAAGGTGGCGAGCATCCGCGTCGTCGGGCGGAAGCCTCCGCCGGCGGTGAGATGAAGGGCGTGCTGTTCCTCTGCGTCGCCAACTCGGCGCGCAGCCAGATCGCCGAGGGCCTGGCGCGCGCGCTGGCGCCGCCCGGCACCAGGGTCTGGTCGGCCGGCTCGCGGCCTACCCGCGTGCGGCCGGAGGCGATCGCGGTGCTGCAGGAGATCGGCATCGACATCTCGACGCACCGCTCGAAGAACGTCGCCGAGATCCCGCCTGGCGACGTCGACACCGTGATCACACTGTGCGGCGAGGAGGAGTGCCCGGTCTTCCTCGGCAAGGCGACGCGGCTGCACTGGGGCCTGCCGGACCCCGCCGCGGTACAGGGCAGCGACAAGGAGCGCCTGGACGCGTTCCGTGCCACTCGCGACGAGCTGCGCCGCCGGCTGGCCGCCTTGTGGTGAGGTGGGGGGTCAGGACTCTACATATTACATATTAATCTGCGTGATATCATATGGTTACGCCGCCAGGTGGGCGCTGGGAGAATATGTCAAGTGTAGAGTCCTGACCCCAAACCTGCGGCCTCCGAGCGGTCGTGACGCTTGACTGCGTCCTTTGATCGTTGCACAACCCGCTCGCCCAAAGATGGCGGTGGAGTCCGCCGACAACCGCCACGCCTTCGTGAGTGGCCGATGACTCCTGTGGGGCCCTGCTCCGTGGGACGCGCGTCGGTCGCCCGCCAGAGCCCCGAATCGAATCAACGCCACGGGCCGCCGGCTCAGGCGTGGAGGGTGTGGCATGGAACAGGCTTTCTCGGTCGCGACGTTCTGGTTCGGCTTGGCCCTGCTCGCCACCTTCCTCGCCGCGCGGCTCAAGATCTCGATGGCGCTGATGGAGATCCTGGTCGGCATCGCCGCCGCGGCGGTCATCGGTCATCTGTTCGGCCGCGAGGCGATGGGGGCCGACCTGCCGTGGCTCAGGTTCCTCGCCGGCACCGGCGCGGTGCTGCTCACCTTCCTGGCCGGCGCCGAGCTCGAGCCGGCGGTGATGCGACGCAAGTGGAAGGAGGTCTCGCTGATCGGCGCCATCGGCTTCTTCGCCCCGTTCCTCGGCTGCGCCGCCATCGCCCGGTTCGTGCTCGGCTGGTCAGTCGAGGCCAGCTGGCTCGGGGGCATCGCGTTGTCGACCACCTCGATGGCGGTGGTCTACGCGGTGATGCTCGAGACCGGCTTCAATCGGACCGACTTCGGCAAGGGGATCCTCGGCGCCTGTTTCATCAACGACCTCGGCACGGTGCTCGCGCTCGGGTTGATCTTCGCCCCGTTCACCTGGCGCACCGCGGTCTTCGCCGGCGTGAGCGTCGCCGCCTTCGTGCTCTTGCCGCGGGTCACGCCGCGGTTGGTCAACCACTACGCCAACCGGACCGCGTCGTTCCGGACCAAGTGGATCTTGTTCGTCCTCTTTGGCCTCGGCGCGCTAGCCTACTGGTCCGGCAGCGAGGCGGTGCTGCCGGCCTACATCGTCGGCATGGTGTTGGCCGCGACCATCGGCGCCGACCACGCCTTCGTGCGCCGGCTGCGCACCCTGACCATCGGTTTCCTCACCCCGATCTACTTCTTGCGCGCCGGCTCGTTCGTCTCGGTGCCGGCGCTCGCCGCGGCGCCGCTGGTCTTCTTGGCCTTGTTCGCCGGGAAGGTCGGGACCAAGATCTTCGGCTTGTACGGGCCGATCGGACAGTTCCGTCGCGAGCGCAACGAGCGCTGGTACTACACCCTGATGATGTCGACCGGCCTGACCTTCGGGACGATCTCCGCCCTGTACGGCCTCAGCCACGGCATCGTGACCCAGGAGCAGTACTCGCACCTCGTCGCGGTGGTGATCGGCAGCGCGGTGGTGCCGACCCTGATCGCCAACGCCTTCTTCGTCCCGCGGCACCTCCTGCCCACCGCCGGCGATGCCGGGGCAGACGCCGAGGCGACGCTCGCTGCGGCCCGCCGGCGGCAGGTGGTACCGGCCGAGCCGCGCGAGGAGGGTTGACCCGCCGTCTTGCGCCGGACGCGCGCAGCCGCTATGCCGTGCGCTGCGCCGGCAGCCGCGGCGGGTCGCCTGCGGCGGACCGGCAGAGGCAAGGAGCACAGCCATGAAGAAGATCGACAAGGTCGTCGCGCGCGAGATCCTCGACTCCCGTGGCAATCCCACCGTCGAGGTGGACCTGTTCGTCGAAGGCGGCGCCTGGGGCCGCGCGGCGGTCCCGTCGGGCGCCTCGACCGGCAGCCGTGAGGCGCTCGAGCTGCGTGACGGCGACAAGGGCCGGTTCGGCGGCAAGGGCGTGCAGCGCGCGGTGCGCAACGTCGTCGAGACCATCGCGCCGGCGGTGCGCGGCATGGACGTCTTCGACCAGAAGGCGCTGGACACCAAGCTGTGCGCGCTCGACGGCACGGCCAACAAGGACAAGCTGGGCGCCAACGCCATCCTCGGCGTCTCGCTGGCCGCGGCCCGGGCGGCGGCCAACGCCTCCGGCGCGCCGCTCTATCGTCAGCTGGCGAAGCTCACCGGCGCCAAGGGCGCGCTGGTGCCGGTGCCGATGTTCAACATCCTCAACGGCGGCGCGCACGCCGACAACAGCGTCGACTTCCAGGAGTTCATGGTCGCGCCGGTGGGCGCGCCGACCTTCCGCGAGGGCTTGCGCATGGGCGCCGAGGTCTACCAGGCGCTCAAGGGCATCTTGAAGAAGAAGGGCTACTCGACCGCCATCGGTGACGAGGGGGGCTTCGCGCCCAACCTCAAGGCCAACGTCGAGGCGATCGAGGTCATCCTCGCGGCGATCGAGAAGGCTGGGCTCAAGGCCGGCGCCGACATGGTGATCGCGCTCGACCCGGCGGCGAGCGAGTTCTTCGAGGACGGCGCCTACGTGCTCGCGAAGTCGGACGGCAGCCGGCTGTCGCCCGAGAAGATGGTCGAGTTCTGGGACGGCTGGGTGCGGCAGTTCCCGATCTGGTCGATCGAGGACGGGCTCGCCGAGCAGGATTGGGCCGGGTGGAAGCTGATGACCGACAAGATGGGCAAGCGCACCCAGCTGGTCGGCGACGACATCTTCGTCACCAACCCGACGATCGTCGCCCGCGCCATCCGCGAGGGCGTCGCCAACTCCGTGCTCATCAAGCTCAACCAGATCGGCACGATCAGCGAGACGCTCGAGGCGATGGCCACCGCGCGCGCGGCCAACTACACCTTGATGGTCAGTCACCGCTCCGGCGAGACCGCCGACGACTTCATCGCCGACTTCGTCGTCGCCACCGAAGCGGGACAGATCAAGACCGGCGCGCCGTGCCGCGGCGAGCGGGTGGCCAAGTACAACCAGCTCGCCCGCATCGAGGAAGAGCTCGGCGCCGAGGCGCGCTACGCCGGTGCGGCCTACCGCGCCGCCGGTAGCCTGCGGAAGGCCTGAGCGGCGCGCGGCAACGACCAACGCTTCTCGTCGACCAGCCGGTCTGCCGTGGGCGGAGCAGGGGGATGCTCCGCTCGGCCGGGGCCAACCCGAGGTTTGACTTCCAGGATGAGTATCTCAGCATGAGCATATGAGTACGCGTCTTCAGGTCTTGATCCCCGAAGGCCTCGACGCGCGGGTGCGCAAGGCGGCGCAGCGGCTTGGGGTCTCAAAGGGGGAGTGGGTGCGCCGCGCGATGGAGCGTGCCCTGGCCACGCCCGACGCGACGAGCGACCCGGTCGGCGAGCTGGCGAAGCTCGGCGCGCCGACCAGCGACATCGAACAGATGCTCGTCGAGATCGACGCGGGCCGAGCATGAAGGTCTTCGTCGACTCGAACATTCCGATGTACGTCGCCGGCCGCGCCCACCCTGCGCGCGAGCCAGCCAGGCGCCTGCTCGAGCGGGTCCAGCGCGGCGAGCTCGAGGGGTGCACGAGCACCGAGGTGCAGCAGGAGATCTTGTAACGGTACGCCGGCATGCAGCGCCTGGAGCTGGCCGCGCGCGTCTACGACCTCTTCGTCGGGGTTTGCCCCGTCGTGCTGCCGGTGACCCTCGCCGACACCGATCGCGCCAAGGCCATCCTGACCCGGACTCCCGGCATCAGCGCCCGAAACGCCATCCACGCCGGGGTGATGCTCAGCCACGGCATCACCGCCATCGCCACCTTCGACGCCGGGTTCGATCGCGTCGACGGGGTGACGCGCCTCGCGCTGACGTAGTCGGGCTCGCCTGAATGGGCGGTCACGATTCCAGATCACCAAAGAGCGGCCGCAGTCGACACTTGACCATGTGGCCAAGTTGCCACATACTCCCGACGCTGTGCAGGAAGGCCGCTGGTGAAGAAGAACGACGACATCTTCCGCCGCCAGGCGAGGGTGCTCAAGGCGCTGGCCAACGCGTCGCGTTTGCAGATCGTCGATCGACTCCTGCGCGGCGAGTGTTCGGTGGGCGAGCTCACCGAGCTGGTCGGCTCGGACCGCACGACGGTCTCGAAGCACCTCGCGGTGCTGCGCGCCCACGGAATCGTCAGCGACCGCCGCGACGGGAGCGTCGTCTTCTACACGCTGCTCACCCCGTGCGTGGCCAACTTCTTCGCCTGCGCCAGCCAGGTGCTCAAGGAGCGGCTGTGAAGGGCGGCGCGGTTTTTTTTGAAACCATGTTGTCAATGTGGCCACATCGCCACCCCGTGGGCGGGGGCCGGTGATGAGGGAACGCACCAAGCTGGCGCTCCTGTTCGCCGGGTTCGCCGCCTGTTGGTTCTTGCCGGTGGACAGCGAGCGCTTCTTTGGCGCGGTGCGCGAGAGCCTGGCGCTGGTCAAGTGGTACGCGCAGGAGCACGTCCTGCTCTGCCTGGTGCCCGCCTTCTTCATCGCCGGGGCGATCAGCGTCTTCGTCAGCCAGGGCGCGGTGATGCGCTACCTCGGCCCGCAGGCGAAGAAGCTCCTCGCCTATCCGGTGGCCGCGGCGTCGGGCACCATCCTGGCGGTCTGCTCCTGCACCGTGCTGCCGCTGTTCGCCAGCATCCACCAGCGCGGCGCCGGGCTCGGGCCGGCGACGGCCTTCCTCTACTCGGGGCCGGCGATCAACGTCCTGGCGATCATCCTGACCGCGCGCGTCCTCGGCCTCGAGCTCGGCCTCGCCCGGGCGATCGGCGCGATCGTCTTCGCGGTGGTGATCGGCCTCTCGATGCACCTGGTCTTCCGCAAGGAGGAGGCGGCGCGGGCGGCCGGCGGGCCGGTGGTGATGCCCGACGAGGTGAAGGGGCGGGCGTTGTGGCAGGACGGGCTCTACTTCGCGGCGATGGTCGGCATCCTGGTGTTCGCCAACTGGGGCCGGCCAGCGGAGAACGAAGGCGGCGCCTGGGCGGCGATCCACTCGGCCAAGTGGATCATCACCGCAGTCTTCGCCGCTGGCCTGGTCGGCGCACTCCTCGCCTGGTTCGAGAAGGACGAGCTCGGTCCGTGGGTCGACGCGTCGTGGACCTTCGCCAAGCAGATCGTGCCGCTCTTGTTCGCCGGAGTTCTGGTCGCGGGCTTCCTGCTCGGCGGGCCGGGCGGCGCCGAGCGGGGCATCATCCCCAATGACTGGGTCGCGCGGGCAGTGGGCGGCAACTCGCTCTCCGCCAACTTCGTCGCCTCGTTCGTCGGCGCGTTCATGTATTTCGCCACGTTGACCGAGGTGCCGATCCTCGAGGGCCTCATCGCCTCGGGGATGGGCAAGGGGCCGGCGCTGGCCCTGCTGCTCGCCGGACCGGCGCTGTCGCTGCCCAACATGCTGGTGATTCGGAGCGTCATGGGGACCAGGAAGACCGTCGTGTTCGTCGGTCTGGTGATCGTGTTGTCCACCGTCGCCGGAGTGGTCTACGGAGCGTTGTTCAGCGGAGGAGTTGGGTGATGAAGGTTCAGGTCCTCGGCACCGGGTGCGCCAAGTGCAAGCAGCTCTATCTCGAGGCGGAGAAGGCGGTCGCCGCGGCGGGGGTCGCGGCCGAGCTCGAGAAGGTGGAGAAGATCGACGAGATCGTCAAGTTCGGGGTCATGATGACTCCGGCCTTGGTCATCGACGGTGAGGTCAAGGCGAGCGGCCACATTCCCAAGGCGGCCGAGATCACCGCCTGGCTCACCGCCGCCGCCGCGCTCGGCCGGTGAGCGAGGTCCGACGCCGCGTGATTGGAGGATCCAGTGAGACAGGCTCTGACGCACACTGACAAGGCCGTCATTGTCCTCGCGCTCCTCGCGGTGAGCGCCTGCGGCATCGCCGGCGCGGCCACCGAGCGCTGGGTGCTGACCGCGATGCCGGTGGGCTTCCTGTTCGGCTTCTTCCTCCAGAAGGGCGACCTGTGCGGCGCCTCGGCGATGAGCGAGGTGCTCGCCTTCCGCGATGGGCGCAAGCTCTTCGGCCTGTGGGTGGCGATCGTCGTCGGCATGCTGGGCTTCGCTCTCGGTGACGGGCTGGGCCTGATCACGCTCACCCCGAAGCCGATGCTCTGGGCGCTCTACGTCCTCGGGGGGGTGGTCTTCGGCGCCGGCACCGTCCTCGCCGGCGGCTGCGTCAGCGGTTGCCTGTACAAGGCCGCGGCCGGGAACATGAGCTCGGTCGTGGCGCTCCTGGCGATGCCCGCTGGCATCGCGGCGGTCGAGTACGGGCCGCTCGAGCCGTTGTTCAACGCGGGCAAGCCGCTGGTGATCCCCGGCCCCGACGGGAAGGCGCTCGACCTGCCGAGCGTGTTGCACCTGCCGTTTGCGGTCCTGGCGGTGCTCTTCGCGGCGGGCACGGCCGGCGCCGTGTTCTGGCGCCGGCGGCGACTGGCGCCAGCGCCGGCGCCGGCGGGGTCGTGGGCGACGCGGTTCCTCTTCCGTCCTTGGCGGCCGTGGCAGGCGGGGCTCGCGATCGGCCTGTTGGCGCTGCCGGGCTTCATGTCGTCCGCGGCGAGCGGGCGCAACTACCCGCTCGGCGTGACGCACGGCGTGCTGCAGGCGCAGGTCCTGCTCACCGAAGCGACCGTCGTGCACGTGACGAGCAAACCGGCCCCGAGAGCGACCAAGGCCCCGGGCGACGCCGTGGCCCAGCCGGCCGCGCCGGCGCCCGCGTCAGGCAAGAAGGTCGTCTGGTGGCTCGTGTTGGTGGTCCTGGCCGTGCTGCTCGGCTCGAACGTCTCAGCGCGGCTGTCGGGCCAGCTGAGGCTCCTACCGAAGCCCCCAGACGAGACGCTCGTCGCGATCCTCGGCGGCTTCCTGGTCGGCGCCGGCGCCGCGTTCGCGACCGGCTGCGTGGTCGGCAACATCATGTCAGGGTGGGCCTTGATGAGCGTCGGCATGCTCCTGTTCGGCGTGGCGACGCTGTTCGGCAACTGGGTGACGACCTTCTTCTACCTGATGGGCGGCGACCTGAGGCGGAGGTGACTCGCCTGGTCCTCGGGCTCGGACTCGGGTAAGACACCGCACATGAGTCGTAGCGCCTACGAGGAGTGGCTCACCAACGTTTACGCTCCGGCCGCCAGGCAAGCCAAGGAGCGCCGCGCCGAGTTCCGTACGACCAGCGACGCAACGCTGGCGCCGGTCTACGCCGCGCCCGACGACGTCGACCTGCCCGGGGTCTACCCGTTCACCCGCGGTGTCCATCCGACGATGTACCGCTCGCGGCTGTGGACGATGCGCCAGTACGCCGGCTTCGGCGACGCCGAGGAGTCGAACCGCCGCTACCGCTATCTCCTGCAGCAGGGGCAGACCGGCCTGTCGGTCGCCTTCGACCTGCCGACGCAGATGGGCTTCGACTCCGACTCGCCGCGCGCCGAGGGCGAGGTCGGCAAGGTCGGCGTGGCGATCGACTCGATCGCCGATCTCGAGACCCTGTTCGCCGAGATCCCGCTCGCCGAGGTCTCGACCTCGATGACCATCAACGCCACCGCGGCGACGCTGTTGGCCATGTACGTCGCGCTGGCTGAGGCGCGCGGGGTGCCGGCCACGGCGCTGCGCGGCACGATCCAGAACGACATCCTCAAGGAGTACATGGCGCGCGGCACGTACATCTACCCGCCGCGGCCGTCGATGCGGCTGGTCACCGACGTCTTCGCCTTCTGCAAGACGGCGGTGCCCAAGTGGAACACCATCTCGATCTCCGGCTACCACATCCGCGAGGCCGGCTCGACCGCGGCCCAGGAGATCGCCTTCACCCTCGCCGACGGCGTCGCCTACGTCGCCGCCGCGATCGACGCCGGGCTCGCGGTCGACGACTTCGCCCCGCGGTTGGCCTTCTTCTTCAACGCGCACAACAACCTGTTCGAGGAGGTGGCCAAGTTCCGCGCCGCCCGTCGGCTGTGGGCGACGTTGATGCGCGATCGCTTCGGCGCCAAGGATCCGCGCTCGTGGACGCTGCGCTTCCACACCCAGACCGCCGGCAGCACGCTGACCGCGCAGCAGCCGGAGAACAACATCGTCCGCGTCGCGCTGCAGGCGCTGGCCGCGGTGCTCGGCGGCACCCAGAGCCTGCACACCAACTCGATGGACGAGGCGCTGTCGCTGCCGACCGAGAAGGCGGCGACCCTGGCGCTGCGCACCCAGCAGATCATCGCTCACGAGTCGGGCGTCGCCGACGTCGCCGACCCGCTCGGCGGCTCCCACCTGGTCGAGGCGCTGACCGAGGCGCTGTGCGCCGAGGCGACGCGGCTGATCGGCCGCATCGACGAGCTCGGCGGCATGGTCGCCGCGATCGAGCAGGGTTGGCCGCAGCGCGAGATCCACGACGCCGCCTACCGCGCGCAGCTGGCGGTCGAGCGCGACGAGCAGCTGGTCGTCGGCGTCAACGCCTTCGTCACCCCGAGTGAGCCGCCGGTGCTGCTGCGCCCGAGCCCCGAGACCGAGCGCCGGCAGCGCGCGCGTGTCGCCGAGCTGCGCGC
>JBFYZW010000545.1:0-4971 GCA_041309305.1 Deltaproteobacteria bacterium
AAGAAGGGCAAGAAGGCCAACTGACCGTGGCCGACTCGCCGCTCAAGCGCCTCGGCGAGCGCGCGCGCGAGCTGGGCAGCCGCGCGGTCGGCGAGCTGCTCAAGGACGAGCAGCGCGCCGAGGTGGTCGGGGCGGCGGTGCGCACGCTGCAGGCGGCGCGCAGTCAACTCGACGCGCAGCAGGGGCGGGTGCTCGCGGCGATGGGCCTGGCGACCCAGGCCGATCTCGAGCGTGTCAGTCGCCGCATCGGCCGGCTGCGCAAGCGACTGCTCGCCTTGCGCGACCGCCTCGGCGAGCGCACCTGAGCGCCGTCCGGGGACGGCGTCGCATCCCCGGGCTCAGCCCGCGTCGGTATCGACGAAGATCTCCAGCTCGTCGGCGGCGGTTTGGACCAGCTCGCGGCGGGCGCCCTGCAGCGCCTCGTTGGTGTCGCGCAGCCGACCGCTGAGGACCTGGACGAAGCTCCACAGCAGCTTGGTGGCGATGACCGGCTCGCTGCGGATCAGGCTGAAGAACTCGTCGCGCCGCATCACCAGCAGGTTGACCTCGCCCCGGGCTTTCACCGACGCCGAGCGGGGCGCGTTGTCGATCAGCGCCATCTCGCCGATGTGCGCGCCGGCCTTCAGGCTGACGATCGTCTGCCCGCCCTTGATGATGTCGACCTCACCGGCGAGCAGGACGAACAGCGCGTCGCCGTTGTCCCCCTCGGTGATGAACTGCTCGCCGTCGTGGGCGCGCGCCAGCTGGGTCAGGCCGACCACCTTGACCAGCTCGTTGTAGCTGAGGTGGGCGAAGAAGGGGATGCGCTTGAGGATCGAGATGCGCTGCTCGGCGGCGAGCGGGCGCTGCTCGGCGGTGGTCTCGCCGCCGATGCGGAAGACCACCCCGGTGGTGTTGTCGTGGCCGCCGCGCTCGAGCGCGCGGCTGATCAAGAGCTCGACGCCCTCGCTGAGCGTCGCGTGGCCGAGGCCTTCGCCGAGCTCGGTGGCGTCCGGGTAGTAGTGGTAGAGGCCGTCGGAGCAGAGCAGGTAGGTGTCGCCCGGGTCGATGTCGAAGATCATCGTGTCGACCGGGACCGTCGGCTGCACGCCGAGCGCGCGGGAGAGGACGTTGGCCTGCGGGTGGTTCTTCGCCTGCTCCTTGGTCAACGCGCCGCGCTTGACCAGTTCGTTGACGTAGGTGTGATCCTCCGACAGCTGGTGGACCTTGCCGCCGCGCATCACGTAGAGGCGCGAATCGCCGACGTGGGCGAGCACGCCCTTGTGGTGTCCGGCGATCATCACCGCGGTGACCGTGGTGCCCATGCCGGCCAGCTCGGGTGATTTGCTCGCCTTGCGGTAGACCTCCTTGCAGGCGGCGTGGACCGCCGCCTCGAGGCCCTTGCGCAGCGCCTTGGCGTCGGCCGGCTTGGCGCTGGCGACGAACTTCTCGCGCAGCTTGGCCAGGCCCTGCGCCTCCTTGTGCAGGATCTCGCAGGTGATCTTCGAGGCCACCTCGCCGGCCGAGTGGCCACCCATCCCGTCGCAGACGACGAACAGCCCGAGCGGCTCGTCGACCAGCAGGTTGTCTTCGTTGTTGGTCCGGACCCGCCCGACGTCGGAGCGGCTGGCGACAGCAATCTCCATGGCCCCGACTCTAGTCCTGCCGGGCGGGCGGAGACAAGGTTCGGGTGGCAATTTGCCGATAGGCGCGCATCTCGGCCAGCGCCCGGGCGAACTCGCCCTCCTCGTAGGAGGCGCGGGCCAGGTAGTACTCGATCGCCGCCCGGTTCTTCTCCGTCGCCGCGGCGCGGGCCTTGAGCAGCGCCTGGCGGGCGTTGGCGTTCTGGTCGGCGCGGTAGAGCAGGTAGCCGTAGAGCAGCGCGGTCGGGCCGTCCTTGGTCTTCTGCTCCTTGAGCGTCTCCATCGCCTCGAGCGCCGCCGCCTCCTCGTCGGCGGCGAGCAACAGCAGCACCGCGGCGTAGCCGGCGTCGGTCTCGGCGTGGGCCTTGTCGACCGCCGACTCGCCGTCCGCTTCGGTCAGCAGGGTCAACAGGTCCTTGGTCTCGGTGGCGTGGGCCAGCGCCGCCGCCGGCAGCTCGCCGGCCAGATCGAGCGCGGCGCCGACCGCGGCGCGCGCGTCGCCGAGCATGCCGTTGGCCAAATAGGCGCTTGCGAGCTCCGGCAGGTGGGCTGGCCACTGGGCCGGGTCGACCGACAGCGACGCGAGCCGTGCGGCCCGCTGGCCGCGCGCCAGCTTGATCGGCGCGACCTCCGGGTCGTCCTCGGCGAAGGTGAGCAGGTCGCGCGGCGCGCCGAACTCGATGAAGGCGTTGTCGTCGGTGTTCAGCGGCACGTCGCCGGCGGCGGCGACGATCTCCGCGTCGGTGAAGAGCATCAAGGCCAACAGCTCCTCGAGCGAGTCGACCTCGGCCCGCTCCATCTCCGGGCCGAGCGCCGCGAGGCGTTCGGTCGCCTTCGCCCAGTCGACGCGCCAGGGGCTGCTCCGCCCGAGGATGAGCAGATCGTTCGAGTCGAGCGCCGGGGTGAAGACCATCACGTAGGGGAAGACGCTCTGGAAGGTCTTGAGCACCGAGAGGATGCGCTCGGGCGCCAGCTCGTAGATCTGCAGCCACTGGAGGAAGGTGCCGTCCTCGCTCAGCCGGCGGCGGGCGTGGCTGAAGAACTCGGTGGTGAACAGCGAGGCCGCCCCGGTCATCCAGGGGTTCGACGGCTCGGAGATGATCACGTCGTAGGTCGGCCCGCGGCGGGCGAGGAAGTTGCGCCCGTCGTCCTCGACGACGCGAACGCGCGGATCGTTCCAAGGCGCGTGGTTGACGTCCTCGAACAGCTTCGCCCCCTCGATCACCGCCGCGTCGAGCTCGATCAACGTCAGCGCCTCGGGGTTGGCGCGCAGCGCCGCGCCGACGGTGACGCCGCTGCCGCAGCCGATCACCGCGACGTTGGCGAAGCGCTCGCTGAACAGCGCCGGCAGCGTGCCGGAGAGCACCTGCGTCGGCATGTCCCCTTCGCTCGAGCCGTCGATCTTGCCGTTGACCTTGATCCAGCGCGAGCCCGACTCCTCCTCGACCGTCACGGTGGTCGACAGACCGTCGCGGTGGAAGATCAGCTTGGCGGCCTTGAAGTCGCCGTCGGCGTAATAGTAGCGGGTCATCGACATGCGGAACATGCCGGCGGTCCACTGGCTGACGTTCCAGCCCGGCCAGACGACCAGCATCAACCCGGCGGCGATGGTGGCGCCGGCGGCCAGGCGCCGGTGCAGCGGCCGCACGCTCGGCTCGACGGTGGCCGTCAGCCAAGCGGCGACCACGACGTAGGCGATTGCCGCGAGGCGCAGGCCCCACTCGACGCCGACCAGCGGCAGGACGATGAACGCGGCGCTGAACGAGCCGAGGATGTTGCCGACCGTGTTGACCGCGTAGGCGCGGCCGACCGCGGCGCCGAGGCGGGCCTCGGAGCCGACCACCGCGGCGAGGGTGAGCGGGAAGATCGCCCCCATGCCGACCGTCGCGGGCAGGAGCGAGAAGGCGGCGAGCAGGAACTCGGCGCGGAACAGGCCGCCGACCGTCAGGTGCGGGTCGAGCACGACCCGCTGCAACAAGAGGGGCAGGTCGTCGACGACGGTGATGCCGAACAGGCAGGCGACCGAGGTGCCGACCAGCACCCAGGCCAGCGCGTAGCGGGCGGCAATGACGTGATCGGCGACCCAGGCCGCCAGCGCGCCGCCGATCGCCAGCCCGACCAGATAGGCGCAGACGATCGCCGAGAAGGCGTAGGTCGACGGACCGAGCGCGGTGCCGAGCGCGCGGGTCCACAGCACCTGCAGCACCATCGCCGCGGCGCCGGTGATGACCAGCATCGCGACCAGCGCGCGGGAGCCCGGCTTGAGGATCGCCTCATTCGGTGCGGCGACCACCGGCAGCGGCTGGGTCAGGCGGAGGCCGGCGCCGACCGCCACCAGGCCGAGCAGCAGGTCGATGCCGACCGCGACCAGGTTGGTGCGCGACAGGCCGAGGTGCGGGATCCACCAGAAGCCGGCGGCGGCGGCGCCGATCGTGGCGCCGGCCAGGTTCAGCGCGTAGAGCACGCCGACCTCGCGGCCGACCCGAGACAAACGATCGGTCACCGCGCGGGCGAGCACCGGCAGGGTCATCCCCATCGCCGTGGTCGGGATGATGAGCACGAGCACGGCGACGGCGAAGCGGGCCAGCGAGCGGGTCACGCCGCTGGTGTCGTCGGCGTAGAGGAAGGCGGCCAGGGCCGGGATCTGGGCGCAGAGCAGCGGCACGAGCAGGCCGACCAGCGCGATGCCGATCTCCAGCGCGCCGTAGACGGCGAGCGGCCGGCGCAGGCGATCGGCGATCCGCCCGCCGATGTGGCTGCCGACGGCCAGGCCGCCCATGTACGCCGCGGTGGTCGTCGCGACCGCCAGCGTCGTCGCGCCGACCTCCCAGCCGAGGTGGCGCAGCCAGACGATCTCGAAGGTCAATCCGGCGACGCCGGAGAGGAAGAAGGCGCATCGCGCGAGCAGACGTGTCATGGGCGGGCCCTATACCGGATTTCGGTGCGCGCGAACACAGGGGACGGGCGTGCGGGCGTGCTCCAGGAGCGTCGGCGGGCGACCGCGCCTCGGGCGGCTCGGGGGCCTGTGCTCGGCCTGCTCGGCATAAGACGCGCCGTGCATGATGCGTGAGCCAACACTCACGACCGACGGCCCAGGTGATTTCGAAAGGCCTCACATCCCGGCCTGCGCGGGCCTGTGCGCAGGCCCCCTGCGCCGCCTGTCGGCGCGGTCGCCACCGCACGAGTCTCCTCGGACGGCTGAGGTCGCTGGACGCCGCACCGACCACGGACTCCTGAGAAGAAACCCTGGCGTGTGCGGGGCGGCTGTGATCTACGCTGAGCATGTTTCGGCCAACCAATCGGCAAGCAGAGCTTTGGCGTACCGAAACCATGCTGCCCGAGAGCAGCC
>JBFYZW010000546.1:0-4100 GCA_041309305.1 Deltaproteobacteria bacterium
CCCACGGCGCAGCGCGCGCACCGCGACGCGCGCCGCCGGCGTCCAGTCGTCGCCGACCTCGATGGTCACGCCGCCGGCGACGCGCCGGGCGCGCAAGACCGGCGGGCGCCGATCGACCAGCACCGCCAGCTCGGTCGCCGCCCACTCGGTCGGCCGCCGGCGATCGCGCCCGAGCACCTCGAGGCGGTGCCAGCCCTCGAGGCCGAGCCACGGGTGGCGAACGGTGTGCACGCCGTCCGCGTCGCTGGTCGAGAAGCCGTACCACGGGCCGACGCCGTCGACGCGCACCGCCAGCTCGAGCAGGTCGCTCGCCCGGTCGCTGCGCGCGCGCAGCCGCACCACCCCGGGGGCCTGGCCGACCAGCTCGGCGCCGAGCGCGAAACCGGCGGCGTTGCCCGAGTCGGCCGCCGGGTAACAGATCGGGTTGTTCGGGTCGGCCAGATCGTCGGCGATGCAGAAGTGGACGAACAGGCCGAGGTAGCGCTCGCCCGCCCCCAGTGCGCGCACCGCGCGCAGCTTGGGCACGAAGGGGAAGCCCAGCGTCTCGGCGGTGAGCTGGAGCTGCAACGGATCGCCGTTGAGGATCATCGGCAGGAAGACGCCGACCAGCTCGACGAACCCGCCGGCGTCGAAGCGGAGGTTCATCTCGTTGTAGGTCTCGACCACGTTCTCGAAGCGCACGTCGTCGATGAACAGCTCGGCGTCGCCGTTCTGGGTCGGCAACAGGCTGATGTTCAGGTGCAGGTCGAACGAGAAGGCGACGGCGCGGAGCACCGCGTCGTCGACCAGCGGGTAGAGCTCGAGCCCGAGCTCGGGCCAGACGAGCTGCAGGTGGCTGTCGCGGGCGTTGCCCACCCCCTCGCCGGTGCCGAAGAAGACCCGGGGCGAGAAGCGCGGCACGAGGGCCAGGTCGACCGGCGCGTCGGCCGGCGCCAGGCCCGCCAGCCCCGGCGCGATGAGCGACAGGCTGCCGACCGTGGGCACGAACAGCCCGCCCGACAGCTCCTCGATCACCGGAGCCGACAGGCCGAGACAGGTGTGCCCGCCGTCGAACAGCTCGAACATCGCCCGCTCGGCCAGCACGTCGCCGACCAGCAGCGCCGCGTCGAACGCCTCCGGGCGCATCAGGCCGGTCACCGGATCGGCGGCGGTGACCATCGCCCCCGGGTCGGGTGCGGCGGGGAGGACCCAGGACGGCGCCGCCAGCGGGCCGACGCAGCCGTGGTGCGCCGCGACGAAGCCGGCATCGAAGTCGAAGTTCAGGCCGAGCTCGCCGGCGTTGCCGGTCACGTCCGGCGAGTCGATGTTCGCCGCCAGCCGGAAGCCGACCGGCGCCGCGGTCGGGTTGGTCAACCCGAAGAACGCCTCGCCGCCCAGCCACCCCTCGAGGTCGAGCGCCCGGTCGGCGAAGCTGCCGAAGATCTGGCGGGTGATCACCGTCGCCAGGTAGCTGGCCACCGTGTTGCTCTCGAGCACCGGCTCGAGCAGGTTGTCGATGATCCAGTCGACGCTGTTGCACAGGTTGCAGTTGTCGTTCGACGCCTGACAGGTGGGATCCCACGCCGCCTCGCCGAGCTGCACGTCGAGCGCCAGGTCGAAGCGGTTGACCAGCACGTCCTCCTGCTCGACCAGCAGGTACGGCCGCCCGTCGGCGCCGAGCTCGATGCGCGGGTAGACGGTGAAACGCAGCGAGCGGATGGTCAGCCCCGGCGCGCTCGGCGAGCGATCCTGCGCGAAGCAGGCGCTGTCGTACCACCCGAGCGGCGGCGTGCCGCGCCACAGCGCGGTCTCGTCGATGAAGAAGACCATGTCGAGCGAGCCGCGCGCGTACGCCGCCGGGTCGCTGCAGGCGGAGAGCGAGTCGGCGTTGCACCCGAGGGTGATCTGCAGGCCGTCCTGCCCCCCGACCACGTCGACCAGCCGGACGTGGACGTTCCCCTCCAGAGTGGCGGTGTCGATCGCAAACAGGCTCCCGGGGCGGATCTCGCCGTCGTTGCCGAGGACCGAGAACTCGAGCGGCTCGCTCGGGCTGGAGATGAAGATGCGGATCTCGTCCGGGTTGGCCGGATCCAGGTCACAGGCCGCCTCCGGGTCGGGCGGCGAGTCGGGCGCGCAGCTGGCGCGCAACAGCCCCGGCACGCCCCTGGCCACCGCGTCGAAGCCGACCTGGGTCAGTCGCAACCGGGTCGTCCGCTGCGTCAGCGCCGCCTGCGGATCAGTGCGCGGGTATGGGGGCGTGGCATCACCGCCGCAGCCGCCGGTTTCGCCGCAGGCCGCCGCCCCCACCCAGAGCACGGCCCACAGCGTCGCGATTCGCCGAAACATGCCGCCCAGCATAGCCGATCTCCTCCCCTCGCGCCGCTGCAAACGCTCGTCCATCACCCTCACCCTCGGCCGCAGACGCGCCGGAAGTTGCAGGCGCGGCAGGTGCCGCGCTCCTCGGTCATCGGGAAGGCCGGCGGATCCGGGTCCTGCTCGCGGACCTCGGCCGCCAGCCGGCGCATCTCGGCCACCGAGGTGCGGATCGCCGCCTCGGCGCGGGAGAGCGCCTCGCCGTCGATCGGCGCCTGGTGCACCTCGGCGCCGTCGAGGTAGGCCAACCAGCCGGCCAACGGCTCTGCGCCTGCTCCCCAGGCGTGCCGCGCGTAGAGGGCGTAGACGGCCAGCTGCAGGCTGTCCTCGTCGACCCGGCTCTTGCCGGTCTTCCAGTCGACCAGGTGCACGCGGTCGTCGTCACCGCGCCACGACAGGTCGGGCTTGACCAGCACCGTGGCGCCGTCGAGCTCGAAGCTGCCACTCGACTCGAGCGCGAGGAAGCGCCAGGCCGGGGTGGTCCGGATCGCCGCGGTGAGCTCGAGGGCGAAGAAGTTGCGCACGCAGCGCTCCATCCGATCGCGCTGCGCCTGCCACTCCTCGCGCGTGACCTGCTCGTCGTACTCGTGCTCGGTCAGGCCGCAGGCCTGGCGTGGCCGCTCGCGGTAGAGGCCCTGGACGCTCTCGGCGTACTGCGCCCGCATCCGGCGGGTGCCGCGCTCGACCAGCGCCTCGGGCGGCACGCTGTCGCCGCGCCGCCAGGCGCCGACCGCCAGCTCGATCAGCTCGTGGACCACCTCGCCGACCCACATGTGGCGGTTGCGCAGGTACTTGAGCAGGTAGAGCTCGCGCCCGAGCGGGGTCGCGGTCGGCTTGCCGCCGGCCCGGCTCAGGTAATGCTGCAGGTAGTACTTGCGCAGGCAGTCGCGCAGCCGCTTGTCACGGCTGAGCGACCAGGCGATGCGCCCGCCGGCCGTCTCCTCGGGCCACAGATGGAGCTGCTCCGACACCCAGATCGTCCTCTCGCCCGTCTCTACACTGATCGCTCCGCGGCCGCCATCTCAGCGGGCCTGGGGCACCCCGGCCGGCCAGACGCCGACCGCCGGCGGGAACGCCCCGGCGCGCGCCGCCGCCGCCAGCCGATCCCGGCAGGCGGCCCGGCTGACCTTGCCGCTCGAGGTCTTGGGCACGAAACCCGGCGGGACCGCCGCGACGCCGTCGAACTTGAACCCGGCCGTGTCGCGCACGAAGTCGCGCACGGCGCGGGCGAAGCGCTCGGCGGCGGCGCCGGTCGCGGAGCACTCGACCACCAGCCAGACCCGCTCGCTGCCGAGCCGGCCATCCTCGACGCCGAGCATCGCCAGCCGCCCGGGGCGCACGCCCGGAGCCCCGGCGGCCACCGCCTCGAGGTCGTCGGGGAAGTAGTTCTCGCCGAAGCGGATCACCACGTCCTTGCTGCGCCCGCAGATGAACAGGTCGCCATCGGCGACGTAGCCGAGATCGCCGGTGCGCAGCCAGTCGCCGTCGAACACGGCCCGGGTGCGCGCCTCGTCGCCGTAGTAGCCGCGCATCCGTGACGGCCCGCGCACCTCGATCTCCCCGACCCGCCGCTCGGGGCGCGGCGCTCCCCGCTCGTCGACCACGCGCAGCGCGTGACCGTCGAGCGCTCGGCCGACGCTGACCAGCGGCACGCTGCGCCGCTCACCCGCCGGCGCCGGCGCGGCGACGCCGCGGCCGAGGCCGGCGCGGGGGATCCGCTCGACGCGGATCGGCTCCCCGACCCGCCA
>JBFYZW010000547.1:0-2564 GCA_041309305.1 Deltaproteobacteria bacterium
CGCCATGACCTGGCTTGGCAGGTCTTGGATGCACTGCACTTCATTCCGGCTCGGCCAGGCAACTGAGTCAGCGACCGACGAGGGCACGCGGCGCGAAGCGGCGCCGAGCGGTCGTGTTTGAAGGGATGACTCAGGGGGCAGCGCTTGCAGGTTCGCGCCTGGCACGGTAAGACCGCGGGCAGCAGACGATCCACGCCGGAGGACCCATGCGCGCTCTCCTTGCCGCCCTGCTGCTCTCGACCGCGGGGTGTGGTGACAGCGACGGCAACGTGCAGGCCAAGGTCGGTTGGCGCTTCGACTACGCCGACTACAAGGACGACACGGCGGCGGCCGACCTCCGCGATTGCAGCAACGCGCCGGCGGTTGCCCGCGAGCCACCCTACAGCCCGATCGCTAAGGTGCGGGTCGCGCTCGAGGACCCGGAGGGCCAGGTGCCGGGCAGCGACGAGGAGCACAACTGCCCGCTCGGCATCGACGGCAAGCTGGTGCCGATCGCCGGGCTCGTCCGCCAACTGTTCACCTTCACCATCGAGGCGAAGACCGCCGCCGGCGCCGTGCTCTATCGCTACACTCAGCCGGAGTTCGACCTGGGCAGCTACAGCGAGGAGACCTATACGCTGCCCACCGCCACCGGCGAGATCCACTTCTTCCCCACCTTCGCCGGGAACCTCACCTGCCCGCCCGACGTGAGCAGCATCGCCTACACCCTCTACGCCGAGGGCGCCTCCACCCCGACGATGACCGGCGTGCAGAGCCCGGCGTGCGAGTCGAGCGGCACCGGCCCACAGTCGCGCGAGCTGGTCATCCGCGAGATCCCGGTGGTGCTGACCTCGTCGCGCGCGACCTACAACCTCTACCGCCTGGTGCTCGAGGCGAGAAACAGCGGCGGCGCGGTGCTCCACTGCGCGGTCAACGGCGGCCGGGTCGTGCGCCTCGGCGACAACGCGCTGGGCGGCAACGAGTCGCTGCAGCCCGGCCCGTGCCCGCCGTAGCTCAGCTCAGATTGTACTCCTTGAGCTTGTAGAGCAGCGCGCGGTGTGAGAGCTCGAGCAGCGCCGCGGCGCGCGTGCGGTTGCCCTTGGTCTTCTCCAGCGCCCGGCGGATCAGCTCGCGCTCGATGGCGCGGGTCGCCTTCTTGATCGACAGGTCGTCGCCGAGCAGCGGCTGCGGCGCGCTGTCCTGTCGCTCGCGCAGCTTCTCGGGCAGGTCCTCGACGTCGATCCGGTCGGCATCGGCGAGGACCATCGCGCGCTCGATGGTGTTCTCCAGCTCGCGCACGTTGCCCGGCCAGGGGTAGTCCATCAACGCGCGCAGCGCCTCCCGTGACACGGTCATCGGGTCGCGGCCGAGGCGGGCGCCGTACTTGGCGACGAAGTGCTCGACCAGGTGCGGGATGTCGTCGCGCCGCTCGCGCAGCGGCGGGATGCGGATCTGCAGCACGTTGAGCCGGTAATAGAGGTCCTCGCGGAAGGTCCCCTCGCCGACCATCTCGGCCAGCTCCCGCGCGGTGGCGGCGATCACCCGCACGTCGACGTGCTGTGCCCGGTTGTCGCCAACCCGGCGGATCTCCTCCTCCTGGAGGAAACGCAGCAGCTTGACCTGGAGGAGCAACGGCAGCTCGCCGATCTCGTCGAGGAACAGCGTGCCGCCGTCCGCCTCCTCGATCAACCCCTTCTTGTTGCGAGTCGCGTCGGTGAAGGCGCCCTTGACGTGGCCGAACAGCTCGCTCTCGAGCAGCGTCGCCGGGATGGCGCCGCAGTTGATGGGCACGAACGGCTGCTTGCGCCGCACCGACAGGTCGTGCAACGCGCGCGCCACCAGCTCCTTGCCCGTCCCAGACTCCCCCTGCAGCAGGACCGTCGACTTGAAGTCGGCGATCTTCGCGATGGTCGCGAAGATGTCGGCCATCCGCTTCGACTTGCCGATGATCCCGCCCGGCGCCACGGCGGCGCTGCCCTGCCCGCGCAGTCGGGCGTTCTCGGCCCGCAGCCGCTCGCGCTCCTCCTCGAGCCGCACGCGCTCCTGGGCCATGCGGATCTTCAGCAGGACCTCGTCGCTCTTGAACGGCTTGGAGATGTAGTCGGCCGCGCCGGCCTTGAGCGCCGCGACCGCCGTGTCGAGGTCGACGAAGGCGCTCATCATCAACACCGTGACCGGCGCCTTGCTCTGTTTGATGCGCGCCAGAAGCTCGACGCCGTCGAGCCCGGGCATCCGGACGTCGGAGAGCACGATGTCGACGTCGCCAGCGCTGAGCCGCTCGAGCGCCGCCTGGCCGTCGCTCGCCTCGCTGACGACGAAGCCGTGGTGGCCGAGCAGCGTGCGCAGCATGTGCCGCATCCCCTCCTCGTCATCGACGATGAGGAGGCGGTTGCCGAGCTCGGGGGCGCGGGGATCGCCGGTCATCGACTCCCTCATACCAGGATCGCGCCCTGCTGCCCAACGCCGGTGGGGACGCTCACGCGACCGGCGATCGGCGCTTGCGCTGCGCGCCGACCGTGGCCTGGACCCGTTCGCCCTCGGGGAGGGTCAACCCGAGCGCGGTGGCCTGCTCGCGCAGCTCGCGC
>JBFYZW010000548.1:0-2523 GCA_041309305.1 Deltaproteobacteria bacterium
GGCACCGACTTCCCGGCCAACTCAGCGGAGGCGACGATCAAGGCGACGCTGGTCGCGGCGCTGAAGGCGGGCTACCGCACCTTCGACATGGCGGCCAAGTACGAGAAGGCCGTCCCGGCGCAGCTGGCCGCCGCCTGTCACGAGCTCAAGATCGATCGCCAGGAGCTGACGCTCGTCTACAAGGTCGCGCCCGAGGCCGACCGCACGCGGGTGTCCGCGACGCTCGAGCGGTTTGCCACAGACTTCGGCTCCTACCCCGACGTGCTGGTGCTGCACGAGCTCGGCGACGAGCGCAGCAACGCGGCGACGCTCGGCGTGTTCGCCGACGCGGTGCGGGCCGGGCGCAGCAAGGCGATCGGCTTGAGCAACGTCACCGCCCTCGACCTGCCGGGGCTCGCCGAGCAGGTCGCGGCGCTCGGCGCGCCGCTCGCCTGCGTGCAGAACCGGTGCACGCCGTACGCGCCCGACCGGGAGGTGCGTGATTGGTGCGCCCAGCACAGCCTGGCCTATCAGGCCTACGGCATCCAGGGGCGGGCGATGCAGGGCGCCTGCGTCGAGGCCCAGGGGCACGGCGACCCGCGCGGCTTCCTCTCGACGCGCGAGGACCTGCGCCTGCGGGCGCTCGCCGAGCAGAGCGGCATCCCGGTCAGCACCCTGGTGCTCGGCTGGATGGAGCAGCGCGGCGTCTCGGCGGTCGCGTTCTCGACCGACGCCGAGCACATGACCTCGAATCGCGGCGCCGCGACCAAGTTACGCCTCTCGCAGGAGCTCATGCGCGAGCTCGACCGGATGTTCGGCCCGGTGTCGGCCGAGGCGCGCCAGGGGCTCGGCGGCAGCCCGGCGCTCCAGGCGCTCTACACCAGCAGCGACGACCCCACGGTCTGGGCGACGCTCGACCTGCTCACCGGGCGGACCGCCGCGCGACCGACCGCCGCGCAGGAGAAGGTGCGCGCGCTTCTGGAGACCGCCTCCGCCGGGCTGCCCGAGGCCGCGGACAAGCAGAACCTCTGCCTGCGGTTGATGCGTTACGTCGCCAACTTCCAGGCCTACGCGGCGCAGGAGCGACGCGAGCATCCGGAGCTCCAACCGCAGCACTGGTCCGAGCTGCTCGGCCCGGCGCTGGCCAGCATCCAGGACGCGATCGCCCAGCCGGGGGTGCGCGACCGGTTTCTCTACTGGGCGAAACAGAGCTGCCTCGGTGCCGAGCCTTACCGGGAGGTCAACGACGTCGCCGCCGGCATCATCGAGCCGCGGCGCCTGCCGCACGACGGCGAGACCCTGACCCTGAGCGTGCAGGGACACAGGTGCTACGACCACGGCGTCGAGGTGACCTTCTGGAACGACGCCTACGAGCCGGTCCAACCGACCCGCGAGCTGGTCTGCACCGCGACGCGCTCCGGCGACTCGAAGAAGGTCCGGATCGAGCACTGTGACGCTCGCGAGGTGCGCTACACGGGGCTGCCGGGATGAGGCGCACCGGCGGCGCCAGCTTGTGCGCCAGCAGGCGCTCAGTTAGACGCGAGCGACGATGAAGTTCTGCCCAGTCTGCGATCGGGAGCTCGCCGACGGCACAACCTGCCCCGACGACGGCGCGGTGTTGGTCGAGAAGCGGCCGGGGCCGGAGACGGCGCTGGTCGGCGTCGTGCTCAAGGGCACCTATCGCATCGAGGCGAAGATTGGCGCCGGCGGCATGGGCACGGTCTACCGCGCCGTGCAGCTGCCGCTCGGGCGGGACGTCGCGGTCAAGGTGCTGCTCGAGACGGTGCGCAGCGGCAAGGACACGGTCAAGCGCTTCTACCGCGAGGCCAAGGTCCTCTCGGGGTTGAACCACCCGAACGTTGTCAGCCTGATCGACTTCGGCAACACCGACACGGGACTGGTCTACTACGTGATGGAGCATCTCGACGGCGTCACGCTCGAGCAGGCGATGGTCGAGCGCGCGCCGCTGTCGTTCAGCGAGGTGGTGGCGATCATGCGCCAGGTGTGCGCCGGGGTCAGCGCCGCGCACGCCACCGGCCTCATCCACCGCGACCTCAAGCCGGCCAACGTCTTCCTCGCCCGGTTGTCGGACGACTCCGAGGCGATCAAGATCCTCGACTTCGGCATCGCCAAGCGGACCAGCGACCAGACCCGGCTGACCCGCGCCGGCGACGTGGTCGGCACGCCCGGGTACATCTCGCCCGAGCAGCTCAAGGGGGAGGTCGAGCCGGACACGCGCGCCGACGTCTACGCGCTCGGGGCGATCCTCTACTTCCTGCTCCGCGGCAAGCGGCCGTACGACGGCCCGTCGACCCAGTCGATCATCGTCAAGCAGCTGACCGAGCCGCCGGCGCCGCTCGACTTCGCCGCGCTCGGCTACCCGGCGGCGCTCGGCGACGTGGTGCTCAAGGCGATGGCCATCGACCGCGAGCAGCGCTACGCGACCGCCTCGGCGCTGGTCGCCGCGCTCGACGAGGTGGCACGCAGCGCCGGCGTCGTCCGCGTCGCCGGCGAGGCCGCGCACCTGAACCTGCCCGCCCGCCG
>JBFYZW010000549.1:0-5210 GCA_041309305.1 Deltaproteobacteria bacterium
AGGCGGCGGTGCGCAGCCAGCCGGCGCGCATCGTCAGCCGGGTCGGCGCCGTCGGGCCGGCGAGGTCGTCCTCGACCACGACGCCGATCGGGCCGGCGCCGCCGGCCAGCGTGATTTGGCAGTCCACCAGCACCGGCGCGGCCTCGCGGACGGTCACCGCCGCCGCCCCGGCGCTGCTCTGCCGTAGCGCCAGGTGGTTGAGCTCCCCGGCGTAGCCGGTGGCGAAGCGCAGGCCCGTGGCGGCGCTGCTGACGATGATCGGCCGGCGGGTCAGGTCGGGCGTGCCGTTGGTCGCGAAGCCGCCGAGCAGATCGGGGGCGTTGGGGCTCGCCGGCACGACCAGGTCCTCGTCGAACTGGCCGTCGCCGGTGACGCAGACCGCGGTGCCGGCGCTCTCCTTCGCCAGGTCGAGGCCGGCCTGGATCACGCCGAGCGGGCTCGTCGCGGCCGAGCCGTCACCGCTGCCGCCCTCGGCCACCCAGACGCAGGCGTCGACCTCGACGGTGAGCGCCGCAGAGCCCTCGCCGCCGCCGAAGGCGTCGTGGACGAAGACGGTCAGCTGGTAGGAGCCGGCGGTCGCCGGCGCCGCCCACTGCACCTGCGACTCGAACGGCTGGGTGTCGTCGGAGGAGACGCAAGCGGTCCCAGCGCAGGAGAGCTGGGCCAGGTCGTCGCCGGCCCAACGGAAACTGAGCGGCGCGTCCGGATCGTTGTTCGCGCGCGCGATGAAGGTCGGCGTGCTGCCGGCCGGGACGCGCGCGCTCCAGGCGCCGTCCACCTCGAGCGCCGGGCGCAACTCGGTGATCCGCGGCACGGCGTTGACCATGCGCACCTCGACGGTGGCGAAAGCGTAGCCGTTGACCCGCGCCTCCAGGGTGTAGGCGCAGCCCAGCTTGGCCGGGTCGTCCGGCACGGTCACCGGCACCTGCGTCGCGCCGGCGCTGTCGACCGGCGCGCCGAGGGTCAGGTCGCCGGTCGCGCAGCCCACCGACGGCTCGGCGGCGAGCACGGTCCAGACGCGCGGCCAGACCTGCTCCGGGTCGGTCGGCGTGAAGACCGCGCGGACGGTCTGGGTCGCGCCGTGCGGGATGCGCCGCGGGTCTTCCCCCTCGATGGTGACGTTGATCGCCGGGCAGCCGGTGGCGTCCTCGAGGTCGGTGAGCTCGTCGCAGTCATTGTCGATGAGATCGTCGCAGACCTCGGCGGCGCCGGGGTTGATCGTCGGGTCATCGTCATCGCAGTCGTCGCCGGTGTCGGCGGCGCTGTTCGGGCAGACCGCCGGCGTGCCGACGACGGTCAGCGCCGCGTCGCAGTAGTCGTCACCGTCGTCGTCGCAGCCATCGTCGACCGCCTCGTCGCAGTCGTTGTCCAGGCCGTCGCAGCTCTCGGCCGTCGGCCCGACCTCGTCGGCGCAGGCGCCCCAGACGCCGCCGGTGCAGGTCTGCAGGCCGGCAACGCACTCGCCGACATCGCTGCCGCACGGCTGGGTGTCATTCTCGGTGCACGGACATCCTTCGTCGACGTCCCCGTCGCAGTCGTTGTCCAGGCCGTCGCAGCTCTCGAAGGCCGGGCCGACCACACCGGCGCACTCGCCCCAGGCGCCGCCGCTGCAGGTTTGCACCCCGGCGACGCACTCGCCGGCGTCGCTGCCGCACGGCTGGGTGTCGGAGTCGGTGCAGGTGCAGCCCTCGTCGTACTGGCCGTCGCAGTTGTTGTCGAGGCCGTCGCAGATCTCCGCCTCGATCACCGGGCAGGGGAGCTGGTTGCTCTGATCGCCGCCACCCGGATCGCCGGTCGGATCGCCGCCGGTCGGGATCGTGCCGGTGACCTTGCCACCGCAGGCCGCGGCCATCAGGGCCGCGCAGGTCACCAGTGAAAGGATGGACAGGCGTCGCATGGGTCACCTCGGCAGGACGCGTGAGCCGTCGACGCGCGCCACCGCGCGCCCCCGATCGGTGGCCGAAGGAGTCTAGCCGGGGCGCCGCTGGCTTTCAAACCGCTCCGGACGTTCGCCGCCAGTCGGCGCGGTCGGCGCCGCCCGTCCACGGTTGCCCCGCTCTCGTCGCTGTAGTACTTCTGAATGCGTTCGTAATACTGGAGGTCGGCGATGGCGAGCAAGGAGAGGACCAGCTTGGCGATCGAGCCGGCGTTGTTGGCGCGGCTCGACGCGCTGGTCGCGCGCGCCGGGAGCAACCGCTCGGCGGTGGTCTGTGAGCTGATCCGCGACCGGCTGGTCGACGAGGAGTGGGCCTCGCTCGCCGGTGACGCGGTGGCGACCGTGACGCTGGTCTACGACCACCGCAAGCGCGAGCTCGCCGATCGGATGCTCGCGGTCGGCCATGACCACCACGCGGCGACCCTGGCCAGCCTGCACGTCCACCTCGACCATCATAGTTGCCTCGAGGTGATCGCGCTCAAGGGCAAGGCGAAGGAGCTGCGCCACGTCGCCGAGCACCTGGTGGGGCTCAAGGGGGTCAAGCACGGCAAGGTGGTGGTCACCCATGCGCGCCCGTGAGCTGGTGGCCCTGTGGCTCGCCGTCGGCCTGGGGGCCTGCGGTGACCCCGAGGAGGCGACGCGGGTCGACCTGACGGTGCTGGTCGACGCGACCGGCCTCGAGCCGGTCACCACCGACCTCGGCTACGAGGTGACGCTCGACGCGGCGCGGTTGGGGCTTGGGGACCTGCTGTTCACCGTCGCCGGCGAGGCGCACACCGCGGCGCTGTGGCGGGCGCTTACCGGCGCGCTGGTGCCGGTGGCGCATGCCCACCCGGGGCATTTCCAGGCCGGCGACGTGACCGGCGAGCTGCGCGGGCGCTTCGTCGCCGACTGGCTCGACGGCGCCGGTGCGGAGCTCGGCGTCGCGACGCTGCTCGCCGGCACCTACCAGAGCGCCAACTTCACCTTCGTCGCCGCCGGCGAGGCGGACGGCCTGGCGGTGGACGACCCGCTGGCCGGGCACACGGCGCTGCTCGCCGGCGTCGCCACCCGCGCGGCCGAGACGGTGGCGTTCACCGCGCTGATCGACACGCCGGTCGACCGGGCGCTGCTCGGCGCGCCGTTCGTCCTACGCGTGCGGGCCGCGAGTCGCGAGCGGCTCGGGCTGCGGCTGCTCAGCCGCGATCCGCTGGAGGGGGATACGTTGTTCGACGGCGTCGATTTCGGCGCCGCCGACGAGGACGGAGACGGCCAGCTGCTGCTCTCGGCGGCGGCCAGCGGCGCAGCGGCGACCGCCTACACCAGGCTCGCGCGCACGCTGCAGACCCACGACCACTTCGACGTGCGGCCGACGCCGCCCGTCGATTGACGATTGGAGTCAGACGATGTTCGAGCGACACCTCTCCTCGTGCTGCTCTGCCCTGCTGCTCTGCGCCTGCGGCGCCGGCGAAGGCACCGTCGAGGTGACCGCCTACGGCGAGGCCTTCATCGAAGAAGGGATCCCGGCCGACGCGGTCGACGACGGTTGGGCGGTGAGCTTCTCCCGCTTCGTCGTCGCGCTGCGCGACGTGCGCGTCGCCGGTGCGACGATCGCGGTGCCGGGCCAGGTCGAGCTGACCACGCCGTCGAGCGGGCGCGGCCAACCGCTCGGCTCGGCGCGGGTCGCCGAGGGTGACCACGACCGTGGCGGCTTCGTCGTCGAGCGGGTCGAGGTCGAGGGGAGCGCGACTCTGGCGAGCGAGAGCAAGAGCTTCGCCTGGGTCTTCGCCGCGCCGACCCGCTACCACGACTGCGAGACGACGACCTCGGTGCCGGATGGCGGGCGGGCGACCTTCCAGATCACCATCCACGCCGACCACCTGCTCTACGACAGCCTGGTCGCCGACGAGCCGCAGCTGCTCTTCGGGGCGCTGGCCGGCGCCGACGACGCCGGCGACGACGACGGGGTGATCAGCGAGGCCGAGCTGGCGGCGGCCGACATCGGCACCTACGACCCGGGGAGCGAGGGCGGCATCGACGACCTGTGGAGCTATCTGACCGCGCTGACCCGGACGCTCGGCCACGTCGACGGCGAAGGCCACTGCCACGCCGAGGCCGCGGACTGACCGCCGCCGCGCCGGCTCGATGAGCCTGATCCTGCTCGTCTGGCTCGCGTCGGTCGGCGCCGCGCCACCGGTCGGGGCAGAGGCCGCCCTCGAGGCCGAGTCCGAGTCCGCGGTCGAGGCCGACGCCGCGCCTGGCGGCGGCGAGGCGCAGCGCGAGGACTCCGCCACCGCGGCGCCACCGGAGTACACCGCGGTGGTGATGACCCGGCAGGCGCGGGTGCGCACCGCCTCGAGCACGACCCTGGGCGCCCTTGAGCTCGCCGCCACGCCGCGGCGCAACGCCGAGGAGCTGCTGCGCCTCGTCCCCGGCCTGACCCTGGTCCAGCACGGCAGCGAGGGGAAGGGCCACCAGTTCTTCCTGCGCGGCTTCGACGCGGTGCACGGCGCGGACCTCGAGGTGACGGTCGACGGCCTGCCGGTCAACGAGTGGTCGAACGTGCACGCCCAGGGCTACCTGGACCTCGGGTTCATCATCCCCGAGGTGGTGCGCGCGGTGGAGGTGACCAAGGGGCCGTTCGCGCTCGACCAGGGGGCCTTCGCGCTCGCCGGCACCGTGGACTATCGGCTCGGGGTGGCCGAGCCGGAGCGCGGCCTGCGTCTCGGCTACAGCGCCGGGTCGACAAATCGCCAGCGCGGCGTCGTGACCTTCAGCCCGGCCGCGGCCGACGGTGACTCGTTCATCGCCGCGGAGGCGCTGCACGACGACGGCTTCGGCCCTTCTCGGCGGCTCGACCGGGCGGCGTTGCTCGGCCGCCTGCGCCTGGTCGACTCGCCCGCCGCCGGCGCGCTGACGCTGCTCGCCTCCGCCTATGTCGCCGACTTCGCGCTGCCGGGGACGCTGCGCGACGAGGCCCTCGCCGCCGGTGAGCTCGGCTTCTTTGACGTCCACGCCAGGGGCGGGGCCGGCCGCTCCGAGCGCGCGCTCTTGGCCGCGACCCACCGCTGGCAGCGCGGCGGGCGAGCGCTGCACACGACCGTGGCGCTCGGCTACCGCCGCCTGGCGTTGCGTGAGAACTACACCGGCTACCTGCTCGACCCGATCGCCGGCGACTGGCGCCGCCAGCGCCAGCAGGGTTGGCAGCTGGTCGCAGCGTCGAGCTGGGAGCAGCAGCTCGCCGAGTCGTTGGCGCTGCAGCTCGGCGCCGGCGTGCGCGGCGATCGGCTCGGCC
>JBFYZW010000550.1:0-4156 GCA_041309305.1 Deltaproteobacteria bacterium
GGACGGCTGGCTGGTCGAGACCCGCGCCGCGGACGGCGAGCCCTTCGCCTGGGCGGTGCCGTTGGTCGTCAACGCCGCCGGCCTCGGCGCGGTCGAGGTGGCGCGGGCGGCCGGGATCGACGTCGCGGCGGCCGGCTGGCAGCTCCACCCGTGCAAGGGCGACTACTTCACCGTCGCGCGCCGGCGGGCGATGCCGGGCTGCCTGGTCTACCCGGTGCCCGGCGCTGCGGGCTTGGGGATCCACGTCACCTGCGACGTCGGCGGCGGCTACCGGCTCGGGCCCGACGCCGAGTACGTCAGCGAGGTCAGCTACGCGGTCGACGAGGGGAAGGCCGCGCGCTTCGCCGCGTCGGTCGCCCGGTTCGTTCCCGGCGTCGTCGCCGCGGATCTCAACCCGGACTTCGCCGGCGTGCGGCCGAAGTTGCACGGCCCGGGCGAGGGCTTCCGCGACTTCGTCGTCGAGGAGAGCGGCGCGCGCGGCGCGCCGGGAATGGTGAACCTCGTCGGCATCGAGTCGCCGGGGTTGACCGCCGCGCTGGCGCTGGGGCGGGAGGTCGCGGCGCTGCTCGCGGCGCTCGCCTGAGCCCTCACGGACGGCCGCGTTTGGCCTTCGCCGCGGCGACCAGGTCGTCGATCGTGCTCTGGCGCTTGACCTGGGTGCCCATCAACGCGGCGAGGTCAGCGCTGGTCGACTGCAGGCGCTCGGCGAGGGTGCCGATGATCGCCCGGTAGATCTTCAGCCCGGCGGGCGGGCGGGCGTCGCAGAAGCTGGTCAGCACGTCCTGGCGGATGATCGCGCAGGTGGTGTCCGCGGTCGAGACGCAGGTGGCGCTGCGGCGCGAGCCGGCGAGGAAGAGGGCCATCTCGCCGAAGAAGCCGCCCGGGCCGAGGTAGGCGAGGAACTGGCCGTCGGATTTGGTGACATTGACCCCGCCGCTGACGACGACGTAGAGCGCGTCGGCCTCGTCCCCCTCGCGGACGATCACCGAGCCGGCCGGGATCTGCTCCAGCCAGACCTCGGCGGCCAGCGCGGTGAGCTCGTCGTCGTCGAGCGCGCTGAAGAGGAAGGTCCGGCGCAGGGCGTCGCCGACGGCGGTGGTGGTCGGGGTCTCCATCGGCGGCTCAGTAGCTGAAGAACGACCCGCCGATGAACTCGCGCAGGATCGAGGTGCGGGGGACGTCGTCAGGGAAGATGGGCACGAACAGCTGGAGGAACTTGCGCAGCTGGTGGGCGATGACCGCCGACGGGTGATCGCGCGGCACCTCGAGCAGGTAGCGGTCGGCGAGCACCTTCAGCGCCGCCGGCTCGTAGAGCAGCGCGCTGTTGAACATCACGTCGGAGCGGTCCTGGAAGGGGAAGATGTTGCGCTGCTCGCCGCGGCGCACCGAGCCCCAGGTGGCGATGGTCTCGGCGGCCGAGTAGCCGCGGTAGCGCCGGTCGCGGACGATGCGGCGGATGAGCCGCGCGTCGGAGGTCGGGATGCGATTGGCACCGTCGATGACCAGTTGGGTGAGCGCCGAGACGAAGATGCGGAACTTCATCTTCGGCGCGACCGCTTCGGTGAGCCGGTCGTTTAGCCCGTGGATCCCCTCGATGAGCAGGATCTCGTCGTCGGCGAGGCGCATCGGCTTCCACTTGTCGGCGGCGACGCGCATGCCGGTGGTGAAGTCGAAGCGCGGGGTGTTGACCTCCTCGCCGGCGAGCAGGTGGCGGAGCTGCTCGTTGAAGAAGCCGAGGTCGATCGCCTCGATCGCCTCGAAGTCGTAGCTGCCGTCCTGGTGGCGCGGCGTGTCCTCGCGGTTGACGTAGTAGTCGTCGAGCGAGAGGATCTTCGGCCGGATGCCGGCGACGCGCAGCTGGATCTCCAGCCGCTTCGAGAAGGTCGTCTTGCCCGAGGAGGACGGGCCGGCGATGGTGATCAATCGGACGTCTGGTCGTCGCGAGGCGATCAGGTCGGCGATCTGGGCGATCTTCTTCTCGTGGAAACCCTCGGTGATGCGGATGATGTCGCGCACGCCGCCGCTCAGGCAGTGCTCGTTGAGGTCTCCGACGGTGTAGACGCCGAGGATCTCGTTCCAGGCGCGCGTCTCCTGGTAGCTGTCGAACAGTCGCTCGCTGGCGCTCCACGGTTCGCCGCGCCAGACCGGCGAGCGCAGCGACGAGAAGTGCAGGACCAGCCCGGGCTCCTTGGCGATCAGCTCGAAGTCGTCGATCGCCGCCGTCGACAGGGCCACCGGCCCCTGGTCGATGTCGATGAACTCGTTCAGCGCCACGACGTGCACCGTCGCGCTCGGCCAGACGCGCAGCAGCTTCAGCTTGTCGCTGTAGCCCTTGGCGGCGAAGACCTCGCTGACGGTCTCGAGCGAGAGGTCGCTGTGCTCGAAGGGGAGATCGAGCTGGCAGAGCTCGCGCATCCGCGCGCGCAGCAGCTCGAGGTCGACCCGGCCGCCGTGGTTGCCGTTGACCCGGAAGTGGTAGCCGTTGCCCATCGACTGGCCGATCTCGAGGCGCATCGTCGGATAGAGCTCGGCGAAGGCGGCGCAGAGGATATAGGTGGCGCAGCGGCGGTAGATCGAGGCGCCGTGGTGATCGCGCACGGTGACCAGGCGGACGTCGGTGCGGGTCCACAACCGGGTGTCGAGGCTGACCAGGCGGTTGTTGGCGATCGCGCCCAGGTAGGTGCGGCCGTCCGGGTCACGGCGCGCGGGCAACAGGTCGACCAGCCGCGTACCGGCTGGGCAGGTCATGGTCCGACCCTGCAGGGTCAACTCGACCTGGGTGGGTTGGGGGATGGCCATGCGACGTCTCTCCGCGAGCCCGGGGCGGCCCGACGGACAGATATAGCGGGCCTCGGCTGGCGGAGGAAGAGCTGTCGCGGCCGGCTCAGACGTCGGACGGTGGATCGGTCGGCAGGACTGGCACGCCGTCGTCGCCGATGATCAGCGGCTCGAAGGCGGCGAAGAAGCTGGACAGCTCGCCCGAGTCGAAGGTGACCTTCATCTCTTCGGACCAGTCGCCGTGGCTACCCGCCTTATCGCGTTCGCTCATGGCGCGGCCCCCCATCGAGGATCAAATCGTGAGCCAGGCGCAGCATCGCCTCGTCGGCCACCTGCTCGACGAGCGAGAGGCGGCCGTCGAGCGCGTCGCCGTGGTGGGCGAACAGCTCGCGGCTCGGGGCGTCCAGGTGTTGAATGCCGAGCAGAAAGGCCTTGCCGGAGAACGCGGCCATGAGAACCCTCCGTGTCCGGGCGCCGAGGTTGCGCAGCGGCGTCGTGGACGACTCCGGTTTACACCCGGAGATCGATCGGGTCAAAAAAACGGCCAGGCCGGCCCCGGTCAGCGGCGCAGCAGCACGACCTGGTCGGTGCCGTCGGCGGCGACGCGGCGCAGGCGCAGGGGGCCGCGCGGCAGCTTCACCGTGGCGCCGGCGGGCAGCCGGGTGCTCTGCTTGTACCAGGTCGCGTCGTCGGCCGGCAGCTCGAAGGTGAGCAGGCCCGCCCCGCCGATGGTGTAGCGCAGGCTGATCAGCCCGACCTGGAGCCGGCCGTAGACCCGCTCGAGCAACACCTCGCGGCCCTGGACGACGCCGTCGAGCAGGATCGGCACGTCCGGCTTCGGCGCGAGGGTCAACGCGATCGGCTTGACCCCGGCCGGCAGCGGCGGGGCCGGCGCCTCCGGGGGCTCCGGGCCGGGGGCCGAGGGCGAGAGCTCCGGTGTCTCCGGCGCCGCGCCGGCTCGCGGTCGGAGGGCGACCGGGACGGTGAGCAACTCGCCGTCGGTCAGCACGACCGGCAGCGTGAACGGATGGTAGCCCATCGCGCGCACCTCGAGGCGATGGGGGCCGGCCCTCAGCCGGCGGTTGACGTACGGCGCGGTCGAGGCGACGCGCAGCCCGTCGAGCAGGATCGACAACCCGGTCGGTGGCTCGACCTCGACGCGCAACCCGGCGTTGCCGAGTTCGGGCACGTCGACCTCGTCACCGTGCACCTCCTGGCGCAGCTTCTCGACCAGACCGCACCCGCCCGCGGCGAGCAGGCCGGCGCCCACGAGCAGGGGCACGAGACGAACGAGGTGCGAGCCCACCCGATCATCTTATCCGGCGCCGCGGTCGGGATCACCTTTCCGGCCGGGCGAACGGCCGCGCCGCGGTCGCGG
>JBFYZW010000551.1:0-4660 GCA_041309305.1 Deltaproteobacteria bacterium
CAGCGAGACGGCCGCGAGCGCCGAGGCGCTCGTCGCGCTCCTGCCCGGCGCGGCCGCGCGGCTGTTCGGCCCGGTGACCGGCGCGGCGACCGACGCGGCGGCTCCGCGCTACCAGCTCCCCGAGGCGGCGCGCTCGTTCGCGGTCTTCGATCTGGGCCCGAGCGGCGTCACCGACGAGGTGGCCCGCAACCTGACCCAGATCCTCTCGACCGAGATCAAGAAGGTCGAGGGCACGACGGTGATCGGTCGCGCGGACATCGCCGCGATGCTGCAGCTCGAGCGGCAAAAGGACGTGCTCGGCTGCGCCGACGATCTGGCCTGCATGGCCGAGATCGGCGGCGCGTTGGGCGTCGATCGCCTGGTGGCCGGTCAGGTCGGCCTGCTCGACACGACCTACATCATCAGCCTGCAGCTGATCGACCCGCGTCAGGCGCGGGTCGACAACCGGGTCAGCGAGTCCTTCCGCGGTGAGCCGGAGCAGTTGATCCGCGCCGTGCGTCAAGCCGCCCGGCGCCTGTTGGGGCTCACCGTCGAGCAGGTCGGCACGCTCGCGGTCAGCGCCAACCAACCGCAGGCGCTCGTCTTCGTCGACGAGGTCGAGCGCGGCGCCCTGCCGTTGCCGCCGGTGGCCGACCTGAGCCCAGGCCGGCACGCGCTGCGCCTGACCGCCGACGGGTTCTTCGACTGGCAGTCCGACGTCTACGTCGATCCGGGCGAGACGAGCGCGGTGTGGGCGAGCCTGACCGAGCGACCGCTGGCCTGGTGGCAACAGTGGTGGGTGTGGACCATCGCCGGCGCGGTGGTCTTGGGCGCCGGGTCGCTGACCATCTGGGCCGTGACCACGACGCCGCGCGGGGCGGGCGTCGTCACCGCCGAGGGCTTCTGAGGAGAGATGCCGATGCGATCGACCCACACCCCCGCGCGCTCCTCTCTGGTCGCCGTGGCCGCCGCCCTCGCCGCGACGCTCGCCGCTTGCGGCCAGGGCTCGTTCACGGTCAGCTTCACCTGGGCGGACGAAGCGCCCGCCGACACCAGCGCGCTCTTTTTGAGCGCGGTGCTCCAACACTGGCCGGACGGCGAGGCGGCGCGGGCGGTCTCGCTCGCCACCGCCGGGCCGATCCGCGGCGGCGGCGACGAGGAGCTGCGCTTCACCGATCTCGGCTACGGCGGCGATCGCGTCGTGCTGGCCGAGGTGCGCGGCTCGGCCGACCCGCGCGAGCGCGTCCTCTACCGCGGCCGCTCGGAGCTGTTCGATCTGCGCGCCGGTCGCGAGACGAAGGTCACCGTGTCGCTGAAGCTCGCGCCCACCCCCGGCACGAACGCGGACGTCGATGGCGTCGTACGGATCGAGCGCGACGGCGTCGCCGTCTCGACCGTCAACACCGCGCTCGTCGACCTCTCGCTGCCGGTCGCCGGCGCTACCCGCGTGCGGGTAGCCAACGACCCGGCCTTCTCGGCCGGCGTAACCGAGCGCACGACCGAGCGGCTCGACGCCGCAGTGACGGCCGGGCACGGGCTGTGGAGCGATTGGGATCTGAACGCCGGCCTGCCAACCTCGGTCACCACGCTCGATGGCCAGCGCACCGTCTTCGTCCTGCTCTTCGACGAGCTCGGCTATCCGTCGCCGGTGCTGCGCGCCTCGGTGACGCTCGACACCACGCCGCCGGTGGCCACCCTCGCCACGGTCACCTACGAGAGTGGCCCGGGCACCATCTGCCCGCTGCGCTCCGACGAGCTGCACGCGGCGCAGCCGGGCACGCTGGTGACCGTGACCTTCACCGTCAGCGAGCCGCTCGGCGCCAACCCGGTGGTCTTCGTCGGCGACCCGCTGAGCTTCAACCTGCGCACTCTCCCACTCGATCTCGCCGCCAGCACCGACAACTACTGGGTGGCGCGCAAGGCGATCAACGTCACCAATGAGTGGCTGCTCGAGACCGGCTCGCACCCGATCAAGGTTCAACTGAGCGACCTGGCCGGCAACACCAACGCCCCCGACGGCCAGGTGCTGCCCGCCGACCCGCTGGTGGTCCGCGAGCTGTTTGCCAACCTCCAGGTCGACCAGGCCGCGCTCACCTACTGGCGCGCGCCCTACGGCCTGCGTGACCGCGAGGCGGCCTACTTCGAGCTCGGCGTGGCCGCCGCGCCGATGCCGCGCGTCAACCCGGACGGGTCGCGGCCGGATACGGTCGGCGTCCTGCCGCTGTCGACCTTCACGCTCGGCGGCACGCCGCCGGTGGCCGTCGGCGTCTACGTCGCCGAGCCCCCGGAGCTCGACGGCGCACCATACCAGCCGGGCGCCGAGCTCGGGGTGCTGCGCGTGGCCGAGAACGGCCTGTGGCCGGTCTCGATCCTTCGCCAGGTGGACACGCCCCAGATCATGGTGATCGGCTACGACGACGCCTGCAACGGCGGCATCGGCGTGCTGATCGAGCAGAACGCCTGGATCGCCTCCCCGCGCGCCCGCGCCGGGCAACTCCGCCAGACCCTGGTGGCCCTCGCCGACGCCGACGCGCCGCCTTTGACCGCCGACAGTCAGCTCGTCAGCACGTTCCCGCCGACCGACGCCGACAGCGCGCTTTTGGACGGGAATCCGGTTCGTGCCACGACCGGTCCGCGCTGGCGCCCGCTCCCGGAAGGCGGCCTGTGGCCCGCGGCGCGCCGGGGCCACGAGCTCGTCTACGACAGCCGGCGCGGCCGGCTCGTCCTCGCCGGCGGGGTCTTCGCGACCGGCAGCCTGGCGTTCGACCTGCACGAGTGGGACGGAACCGCCTGGACGAAGGTGAGCGGTGGGGTCATGCCAGATCCGTGGTACGCCGGCATCGAGTCGCGCTTCCCCGCCTACCTCGACCAGCGGGCGGGCGTCGTGATGCTCCTGCCCGGTTGGCAGGTCTGGGGTGGCGCCGTCCTCGACACCCTGTCGCGGCCCGGCCTCGACGGACCATCCACCCCGGTGCTCGCGGCGGCCTACGACGCGCAGCGCGGCCTCGCGGTCATGCTCGAGGTCAACGAGATGAGCGCCACGACCTGGACGTGGGACGGCAGCGAGTGGCGCAGCTACGCGGCGCCAGTTCCTCATCCGCGCGACGGCGCGGCGCTGGTCTACGACGAATCGAGCGGCATGGTCATGCTGTTCGGCGGGCACGGTGAGAGCCGGGCGACCCTCTTCGGCACGACCTGGGGCTTCGACGGCGCCGCGTGGCAGGTGCTCACGGACGAGGCGCACGGCCCAGGGGCGCGCAGCGGCCACGCGCTCACCTACGATCGCCTCGGCCAGCGCGTGCTGCTGTTCGGTGGTTGCACCACGTACGGCACCTTCTCGTGCACCGAGCTGCGCAACGACACCTGGGTTTGGGACGGGGCGAGCTGGACCGAGCTGCCCCCGGCCCCCGAGCCGGCGCCTCGTCGGTTCCACGCGCTGGCCTTCGATACCAACCGCGGGCTCGCCTACCTCTTCGGCGGCCAGGGCGACGGCGGCGCGGTCTTCGGCGACCTGTGGTCGTTCGACGGCTCGCGCTGGCGGCAGCAGCCGACCGATCTGCGCGTCAGCGCCGCGGGGTTGGACAACCCGAGCATCGCGCTCGGTCACGACCCGGTCCTCGGGCAGGACTTGGCGGTGCTCTGGAGTGTGTTCTCGGCCGAGCTGCGTACGCTGCTCGGCACGAAGACCGGGTGGCAGCTGGTCGAAACCGGCCCGCCGCCGCACTGGGGGCCGCTCGTCTACGACCCCGCGAGCGAGGGCCTGCTGCTCGTCTCGGCGACTGACTGGACGTTCACGCGCGCGACCACGACCTGGGCGTGGAACGGCTCGAGCTGGGTCGACACCGGCGAGACGCTGCCACCGCTGGCCGCCTTCGGCGCGGCGGCCGACCCGACCGGCGTCTTGCTCTTCGGCGGCCGGTCGGCCGACACGGTGACCAGCACCGACGCATGGCGCTGGGACGGCGCCGGCTGGGCGGCGGTGACCTTCACCGGTGCGCAGCCGACGCCGCGCTGGGATCCGCTGATGGCCACCGACGGACTCGGGCGCACCTGGCTACACGGCGGCGGCGCTGGCAGCCCGACCGCGCCGCAGTACTTCGAGGACACCTGGCGGTGGGATGGCGCCACCTGGACGGAGCTGACGCCGCCCGGCGTGCCGACGACGCCGCAGGAGTGCGCCGGCTTCGGCGTAGACCAGCCGATTATGTGCAACTATAGCGCCGCACTGGTGCCGCTCGGCGCCGAGGGCATGCTGCTGGTCGGCCCGACGCAGGTCTGGGTGTGGAGCGGCAGCGCCTGGGCCCGTCTGCCTGCGGCCATCGGCGGCGAGCCGCTGGTCACCGGCTACGACGACTTCGCGGTCGCCGCGTCGGCGCTGGGGACCGAGATCGCGATGCTCGCGATCGACAGCGACCACGCCTACGCCTGGGACTTCCCGCCCGAGCGGGCGCCGGCCATCCGTTGGGTGGTCGACTTCTCCGGTGCCGCGATCGACGCAAGGACAATCGACGGGCTCGAGCTCTCGTTCGCCGGCCAGGCGACCTTCCACCCGTACGGTTCACCCGACACCGAGGCGGTCCTGCAGGCCTGGGCAACGGGCGGCGAATCGGCCGGCTCCTGGGCGACGCTTTCGACGGACCTGGAGATTTGCGACGCGTCACAGTCCCGCGTCTGCTCGGTC
>JBFYZW010000552.1:0-10731 GCA_041309305.1 Deltaproteobacteria bacterium
TACGCCTTCTCGATCCAGACGCTGACCTGGGCGCGCCTGACCGATCCGTTCGTCGACCCGGTGTTGGACCAGGAGGTCAACGCTGACGGCACGCCCAACTCGCGCCACACCTACGGCGGCCTGGCCTACCTCGCCCACGCCGATCGCTTCTTCGGCCAGGCCGGCTCGCTCGCCGGCGTCGGCTCGGCCCGCTGCGATCGCACCTGGGTGTTCGACCTCGCCGGCTCGAGCTGGACCGACCGCGCGCCAGCGACCAGCCCGGGCGGCGGCTTCGGCTGCACCGCCACCTACGCGCCCGACTCCGGCAAGCTCTGGTGGGGCGCCTGCGCCGCCAGCTTCGCCGGCCTGTGGTCCTATGACGACGACACGAACACCTGGACCAAGCACAACGACGACAACTTCTACGAGCACACCAGCGCCTACGACTCGACGCGGGGCCTGTTGGTGGTGGTCGGCAACGGCGAGGTGTTCGCCTACGACGTCCGCGGGCAGAGCTACACGCGGCAGGCCTGGTCGACCAGCGGCGGCGACGCGTTCATCGCCCGGTCGGCCCCCGGCCTGGATTACGACCCCGTCGCCGATCGGATCGTCGGCTGGCACGGCGGCCCGGTCTACGCGCTCGACGTCGAGGCACGCACCTGGACCGCGTTCAACCCGCCCGGCGCGCCGGCGACGACCAACAACGGCATCTACGGGCGCTGGCGCTACGTCCCCGGGGTCAACGCCTTCGTCGTCGTCACCGACATCGACGCCAACGTCCACTTCTACAAGCTCACCGACGGCGGCGCGCTGCCCACGGATCCCGCCCCGGCGGCGCCGGGGAACCTGGTCGTCGATTGATTCGCGGCGCCGCTCACCGACGCTCACCGCCCCGGTCGACGCCAACGTCGGGTGGTAAACGGGGGTGCGCGATTCGCGCACACCCCGTTTGCGTTTCTTCCTCGGGCGAGACCGCTCTTTGGTGATCGGGAATCGTGACCGTCCGTTTACGTCGATCTCCAGGATTTCTCCGCACCGCCAGCGTGTCAGTGGGGCCGCCTCTGCGGTAGAACAGCGGGACCAGGTCGCTCGAGCGCGACCGGCTGGCCTCGGCGGCACGCAGGGCCTCGTTCTGAGCTGTGCGCCGCGGGGCGGTACGAGGTGACGAGATGAAGACGAGCATCGGACGCCGCGAGTTCTTGCGCCTGGCCAGCGCGTCGGCGGCCTCGGCCTCGGTCGGCGGCTGCTTCGCGCCCCTGAGTCGCACGAACGCGCTATTGGCCGGCGAGCCGGAAGGGCCTTTGGCCTTCGGCGAGGCCGAGCTGCCCACCCACTTCGAGAGCTACCGCGGGCTCGCCGAGCTGCCCTTCTTCGAGCTCGACGCCGACGGCCGCCTGCGCTGCGTCGCCGACGCGGCGTTCGGCGCGATCGACTTCCATACCCACCTGGGGATGAGCTACCTGTTCGCTTCGGACGTCGACCTGCAGCGGCGGACCCCGACCACCAGCTACATCTTCGACTGCGACGGGGACGCGCTGCCCTGCCTGCTCAACTTCAACATCTACCAGAACCAGCTCGCCAGCCAGGAGATCCTCGATCAGCTGCGCTGGGAGCTGGTCCGCTCGGGCCTCCCGGGCGGCAGCCCAGCCGCCCGGACGCACACCATCCCCAACCTGCTCGCCGAGATGGACGCGATGGGCCTCGAGCGGGTGGTGGTCCTGCCGGTGGCCATCGACCTGCCGTTCAACAACGATCCGACCGAGCAGTGGCTGACGCAGGCACGCGCCAGCGCCGCGCCGGAGCGGCTGGTGATGTTCGGCTCGGTGCTCCCGGGCGAAGGGGACGCGATCGAGAAGCTGCGCCGCTACAAGACCCTGGGGGTCCACGGGATCAAGCTCCACCCGCCGCTGCAGCACGTCTACCCGGACGCCGACGAGTCGATGGCGGTCTATCAGGAGTGCGACCGGCTCGGGCTGCCGATCCTCTTCCACTCCGGCCGGGCCGGGATCGAGCCGGAGTCGGCGCAGCGCTACGCGGAGATGAAGCACTACTGGGCACCGGTGACCGAGTTCCCCAACCTGCGCTTCATCTTCGGCCACGCCGGTTGCCGGCTCGACGCCGACGAGGCGCTGGCGATCGCGAAGGAGCACCCGAACGTCTGGCTCGAGATCTCGGGCCAGGGGCTGCCCCACCTGGAGAAGATGCTCCAGACCATCGACGCCGACCGCATCCTCTACGGCACCGACTGGCCCTTCTACCCGCTCGCCCCGGCGCTGGCGAAGGTGCTGATGGTCACCGCCCACGACCAGACCGTGACGCGGATGATCCTCAGAGAGAACGCGCTGCGCTTCCTCGGCGAGGCCTGACCCGAGCCCGCTGGCGCTTTCGCTGTGACGCGCAGGCGCGCGACGCGGTATACTCCCTGCCGCGTGCCCGCGGCGCGATAGGAGACGCACGATGCCGAGCAAGCGCATAGGCGGCGGCCTGGATCCCGCGGTGATCCCGCCCGAGGTGGCCAAGCCGACGCACCCGGAGACCTCGCCGACCGAGAAAGAGTTCAAGGAGCTGCGCAACAAGGCGGCCGACGCGCTCGAGGAGCGCAACCGGGTGGTCGAGATGCTGCAGACGCTCGGGCAGGTGCCCGGGGCGACCGACCACACGCCCGGCGGCGATCGCGCCCGCGCCGGCTGGCACACCGACGTCGCCGCGGCGGCGGAGCGGCTCAAGAGCATCGACCGCGACCTCGGCGTCTGGCTCAAGCGCATCCTCGAGATCGGCCCGCCCCCCGACATGGTCGACGTCGTCCAGCGGTTGACGACGATGGCAGCGGGGCACGTGCGCACGCAGCAGGACGCGACGCCGATCCGGCGCATGCTGACGCTCGAGCACGTGCGCACCCGTGACACCATCTACATCCTCTACGGCTACCTGGAGAGCGACTGGATCGAGCGGGAGGAGGCGCAGTTCAAGTCGCTGGTCGACGGCTTCAAGGCGAAGGGTTACAAGGTGGTAGTCAACAAGACCACCACCTACGAGGAGTGGCGCAAGACCATGAACGACGAGCACATGGCCGGGCTCGTCTGGTCGTCGCACGGCTGGATGTCGCACGCGCCGGGCGACAACGACCCGGATCACCTCGTCTCGCGGGTGTGGACCACCCGGGCGCTGCCGAACGCGACGTCGCACAAGATCTTCGCCACCGAGTGGGCCGAGCGCTGCCCCGACGACCTGGCCTTCATCGTCATGGGCTCGTGCGGCACCGCCGGGGTGTACGACAAGTTCCACGACTACTGCGAAGACCCGGCCCACAAGCACCAGGATCGGGGCAAGCCGACCCAGATGCTCAGCTTCGCCGAGACGCTGGCGCACAAGACCGACACTCTGATCACCTACTATGGGCCCTGCTATGGCGCGTTGGATCGTTATGCTGAGCGGGATCTGCTCGGCGTGCTCTACGATCGCACCACGTTGCCCGACGACTGAGGCGCCGGCGATGGACGAGCTGCGCGCCCTGCTCGACGACTGGCACCGCTGCCAAGCAGCGGCGGCACGCGGCGACGCGACGAGCCTCACCGAGCTGCTCGACCACCCATCCCTGACCCTGCGTCACGCCAGCCACGTCGAGCTCCTGGCGCTGAGCGGCGGCGACGGCCGGGCCTTCGGCTACGATCCCTTCGCCGCCCCGACGGCACGCGCCGCCGCGATCGCCGCCTGGCGCCAGAGCGTCGCCGACGGTCACGCGGCCGGCCCCGGTCGTGTGCGCCGCACCGGCGCAGCGTCGCCCGCCGAGGCCGACGAGCCGCCGCCGGACCCGCGCCGCGCCGCGACCCACGCCGTCCGGTTGCTCGACCTGCTCATCGCCGAGAGTCGCCGCCCCGAGGCGGTGGACGAGCTGATCCGTTTCCTCGACGCCGACCCGGAGACCGCGCGCCTGGCGCTCGGCTGCCTGCGCCAGCGCACCGGCGCCCCCGCACAGCTCGACATCCCGGGCTTCCGCGCCTGGTGGGCGGCGCACCGCCAGGTCGCCGGCGCCCCGCTGGAGATGTAGGGCCCCCGTCCCCGGCTCGACCGCATCGCCGCGCCGGTCGTTTGCGGTGAAGAGTCGGCCCGCCAGGGGGATACGATCAGGCGAAAGGAGCACCATCGATGCCTGACAACACCGACGCCACCGTCCTGGGCCAGAAGTACGCCTTCGCCGCCGCCTCGCTCATGGTGGGGCTTTCGACCTTCATCAGCCTGCTCGGCCTCGAGAAGGCCACCTTGGCGATTGTCTTCGGCTTTTTGGCCTTGCGCACCACCCCACCGCCGACGCTCGCAGCCAGGCGCCTTCTGGCCCAGGTCGGGGTGGGGCTGGGCGTCCTGATGTGGATCACGGTCCCGACGATGCTGATCGTCTTCCGTGACCGGGTGGGCGCGTTGCTCGAGGCCCTCGAGCGCCTGCCGTAGCCATGGACGACGCCTCTGCCATCGCGCGCTGCCGCGCCGGGGACACGGCGGCGTTCGGCCACCTGGTCGAGCGGTACGAGCGCGAGCTCTACGCCCACGCGTTGGCCATCACCCGGTCGCCGGCGCTGGCCCACGACGCGGTGCAGGAGGGCCTGCTCGACGCCTGGCGTCACCTCGACCGCTTCGACCTCGAGCGGCGCTTCTACCCCTGGGTGTACACGCTGGTGCGCAACCGCTGCCTGAAGCTGCTCGGCGCCCGGCGAGGCGGGGACGTGAGCGCCGGGGTCGAGCTGCTCGTTGCGCCGCCGGCGGCGACCGACGCGCGCCTCGACCTCGAGCGAGGCCTGGCCGCGCTCACGCCGGCGGACCGGGAGCTCTTGGTGCTCAAGGAGCTGGACGGGCTGACCTACGCCGAGATCGCGGAGCTGCTCGCCATCCCCGCCGGCACGGTGATGAGCCGGCTGTTTCACGCCCGCGGGCGACTGCGCGAGGCGATGCGTGACCCACCGCCCCGACGACGGAGTGAGCCATGACGATGACGCCCGAGTGCGAGCAGGCCCGACTGACCGGGATGGCGCTGACCGACGGCGAGGCGGGGCCGCTGTCGCGCGAGGCGCTCGCGGCGCACCTGGCGGCCTGCGCCGAGTGCCGGCGCGCCGTGGATGAGGCTCAGGCCCTGCGCGCCGCGTTCGCCCCGATGGCGCTGGCCCACCCCGAACCGCCAGGCACCTGGGAGGAGCTGCGGCCGAAGCTGATCGCCCGGCGCGCGCCGCGGCGCGGATGGCTGATCGCCGGCGCTGGCGCCGTGGTGGGGGTGCGCCTGGCGCTGCTGGTCGGCGACCCCGGTCTCGGTTGGTCCGTGCAGCTGGCGCCGCTGGTGATCGCCGTGCTGCTGCTCGGCGCGCTGCGCGTCAACCCGCTGCGCGTCGATGCCGTCATCGACACCGCCGCGTGACGGTCTGACGCGCCTCGCGCTGCCCCTCAATCGCAGCTGACGCGGAACTCGTCGTCGAGGTCGAGGGGCAGGATCAAGGTGCGCAGGTTCTCGCCCAACGCCGCCGGGCAGTAGGTCTGGGACAGCGTCGTCGCCCGCGCCAGCGACGAGGCGTACTCGGCGTTGAACACCGGCTTGCCGGCGGCGACGAACGGCGCCAGCTCGTCGCACTCGCTGTACTCGTGGCACTGCTCGTTCAGGCTGAAGTCGAAGTAGGCGACCAGCTCGTCGGCCAGCGCGCCGGTGTTCTTCAGCCCGACCGCCAGGCCGCGCGAGCGCGCCTGGTTGGCGATGTACTTGTTGAAGGCCCGTTGATCGGCGCGCGTCAACGAGAAGCCGGTCTCGTTGCTGTAGCCGTCGACGTTGTCGGGCTCGACGCCGTCGCACCCTTTGCTGACCGCGAGGTCGAGCCGCTGGCGCATGACCGCGAGGACGTTATCCTTGCGGATGTCGAGCCACCGCTCTCCCTCCCAATCGTCGAGCGGGTCGCCGATCACCGCCTCGTCGAGCTCGTCGAAGTCGGGGCGCCAGTCTTCGGACGATCCGGCCGAGAAGTAGCAGATCACCCGGCGACCGGCGTTCTTGAGCTGGGTGATGGTCTCAGCCGGCGTGTCGAAGAGGTCGATGTCGTAGAGGTCGACGTCGTAGCCGAGGTTCAACGTGCCGAGCAGCTGCCACTGCCAGGTGGTGGTCACCTCGGGCTCGTACCAGGTGCCGTCGCTGACCGGCGCCACCTCCGGGTCGAGCAGCGACGAACGGGAGATGTCCTCGTCGTCGCCGCAGGCGACGAACGGGACGAGGCACAACAATGAGGTGAACGCTGCGCGTCTGGTCACGGTCATCCCCCGGGGCCGCCGGACCGAACCTGACGGCGGTCAGGCTTGCCGACCGACGCCTCAATCTGTATCCTGAACGAACTGAATTGCAATAGCGCGTCTGGTCAGGACGTGACGATGAGCCTGCGTATCCCGGAGCGTCACCCCCACGAGGTCACCTCACCGGTGGCCCCCGAGCCCGCGGGCCAACCGCCGCCGGCGGCGGGGCAGCGCCAAGCGCCAGCAGGGCCACAGCCGGCCCAGGCGCCGGACACCGGCGCGCACGGGGCGACGCTCACCGCCGGGCTCCGACCTGGCGGCGGCCAGCGGGTCTCGCTGCGCAACGGCGCGCACCAACCGCCGACCAACGCCGAGCTGGTCGAGCGCGCCCGCCGTGGCGAGCCGGGCTTCCGTCGGCTCGAGCTCGATCCGCGCCAGGAGCCAGCCCTCGCCCGCCTCTTCGCCGGCGCGCCGCTACCAGCCGACGGGCGCCTACCCTACCTCGAGACCCCCCACCTGCGCGGCGCAATGGGTCGCACCCAGGGCCACTGGGCCCTGGTCAACCGTGAGGCCTCGGCGGCGTTCGCCGCCCGCATCGGGCCCGGAGACCCCGAGGCCGCGGTCGCGGCGACGCGCAACAACGAGCTGGCGAGCGTGCTCTGGTTCGAGACCCGCTTCCGCGCCGCGCTCGATCACGACCCGCAGCTGGATCCCGCCCGCCGGCAACAGCTGATGCGCGACAGCGACGAGGGGGCCTGGTTCGACGGCTTCGACTTCGGCCGCCCCGGCGTCGCGATCACGCGCAACCTCCAGGCCGACGAGCTGGTCTCCGACGCGGCGAGCATCGCCACCGACGCGCGCGACCTCTACCGCGTGCTGATGCACGGCGACCTGCCGCCCGACCACCCCTACGCGGCGAGCGCCCAGCTCGCCCGCGCGCTGGTCAACGAGCGGTTGGCGCTGCGCGGCGCGGCGCCCGGCCTGCTCGACGAGGCGGTGCGCGCGGCCCAGCGCGACGGCGGCGACGATTACGCGGCGCTGGTCGGCGCCCTCGGCCTCGACGCCGAGGACCTGCGCGCCGTCCAGGAGGCCTACCAGGAGGTCGGAGGGCGGCTCTACGCCCGTTTCCGCGACGAGCTCGCGCGCCGTTGTCCCCCCGCGGCGCGCTGAGGCGCCCGCGGTCAACCCCTGTCCGGGACGACGTAGAGGACGATGGCGAGGAAGTGGCAGACGCTGCCGCCGAGCACCCACAGGTGCCAGACGGCGTGCATGTAGCGCACGTTCTTGATCACGTAGAAGAGCGTGCCGCCGGTGTAGGCGAGCCCGCCGGCGAACAGCAGCCAGAGCCCACCGGTGGGCAACGCCGCGAGGAGCGGGCGCATCGCGACGACGATGATCCAACCCATGCCGACGTAGACCAGGGCCGAGAGCCACTTCGGCCGGCTGACGAAGAACGCCTCGAGCGCGACGCCGATGACCGCGAGCCCCCAGACGGTGCCGAACAGCGACCACCCCCACGGCCCGCGCAAGGTGACCAGGGTGAACGGCGTGTAGGTGCCGGCGATGAGCAGGTAGATGAACGAGTGATCGAGGATCTTGAATACCCGCTTCGCCTTCGGATGGGTCAGCGCGTGGTAGAGCGTCGAGGCGGTGTAGAGCAACACCAGCGTCGTGCCGTAGACCGCGGTCGAGACCACGTGCCAGGCGTCGCCGTAGAGGGCGGACAAGGCGACCATCGTCGCCAGGCCGGCGCAGGAGAGCAGGATGCCGACGCCGTGGGTGACCGCGTTGCCGATCTCCTCGCCCAGTGTGTAGGGTCGCATCTGCCGGTCACCGTTCAGGCTCGACGAGGGCATCCCCGGCGAGTGGTGCCCCTTACCATGGTGCGTCCGGGGCGCGCCAGCGCGGCAGAAGACGCGTCGTTACGGCAGGTAGGTCTCGTCGAAGACGATGGTGCTGCCCCCGCCGACGAGCTTGCTCGCCATGCAGGTCGGGGAGGCGAGCGCGTGGCCGATGAGTGACGAACCGCTCGGCACCTCGAAGGCAGTGGCGTCGGCGCTGTGCAGATCACACAACTCGAGCAGCAGGTCAGCCCCGGCCAGCGACACCGAGGCGTTGCCGCTCACGTCGAGGCGATCGAGGTGGTAGACGAAGCGGTAGTCGTGATCGTCACTGATCACCGGGAACAGGCCGCTCGAGCTGCGCAGGCTGTTGTTGCCATTGCCGAGGTCGAGAAGGATCGGGATGTGCGAGACGTGCCGCGGATCGCTGGCGGCGGCGCGCGGGTAGACGTGGATCAACAGATCGCGGAAGAGGTTCTCCAGCCCGGCGAGCGGCGTCGCCGCGAACTGGATGGTCGCCTCGTTGCCGCCGGCGCTGGCGTAGAGGTGGTTGTCGTTGACGGTCGTGGCGCGCAGCAGGGTCACCCCGCCGTTGGCGTAGACCGTCACCCCCTGGTTGTTGACGATCAGGTCGCCGAAGCTGCTCTCGGCGCTGGCGACGTAGACGGTCCCGGCCCCGCCGTGGCCGTAGGTCGTCGTGCCCTGCCCGCCGCGCGCGTGGACGACCGAGACGAACGGTGACAACGCCGCGCCGAGCGGATAGGCGAACGCGTCGGTGAAGCTGGCGCGCGGGCCGGTCGACAAGAGCGCGATCCGCCCGCCGCCGCCGGCACCGCAGCTGCTGCCGTTGCCGCCGTCGGCGGTGACCGCGTTGGCCGCCGCGGTGCCGGAGAAACCCGCGCAGGTCATCGCGATCGTGCCGCCGGCCCCGCCCTCGCCGCCGTTGGCGCGGATCACCGCCGGCCAATCGAGGCGGCAGCCACCGGCGACGTCGAAGCGGATCACGCCGCCGCCGGGGTAGGACTCGCCGCCGGCGCCGGGGTGACGGGGGTCGGCGAGGTCGTCATACGTCGTACCGGCCTCGCTCGCCGCGGTGCGGTGGCCGCCACGGCCGCCGTGCGAGCCGCCGCTGTTGTTGGCGTCGCCACGCCAGGCCTGCGACGGACCGCTTGGACCAAAGCTCCAGTAGGCCGGGTAGCCGAGGCTGCTGACGTCGATGCTGCCGCCGGTCAAGCTCAGGCTCCCGGAGAGCACGACGTCGAGCAGGTGCTCGGTCGTCGTCGTCGTCGCCCGGTGACTCACCCGGCCGGCGGTCACGCTCAGGTCGTCGGCGGTCACCCGATCGGCGACGAGCGCGCCGGTGCTGCTGCTCGACACCGTGATGTCACCGTTGACCGTGAGGTCTCCCCAGACGGTGAGCGCCCCGCCGCCGCTGACCGCGACGCTCGCCGAGGTCAGACCGCCGGTGAAGGTGGCGCTGCCGCCCGAGACGCGCAGCGCGCCGGAGAGCGCCGTCCCCGGGCTGACCAGGCTGCCGGCGGTCAGCTCGAGCTCGACGGTGCCGGTGTGGGCCGGGTAGGTGATCCCCGCCCCGCCCTGGAGCCAGAGCATCCCGGCCTGCAAGGTCAAGATCGCCGTGTCGGGGGCGAGCAGGTCGCCGTGCAGCAGGTAGAGATCGCCGAAGGAGGCCAGCGTGGCGTTGCCGGTGACCAGGAGGTGGTCGAGCACGTCGAGGCTGCGGAAGCCCGCGCCGGCGCTGACCGCCGGGAAGCCGGCGGTCATCACGACGTTGGTCGGGTCGTTGCTGGCGACGGTGACCAGGCCATCGTCGAGCCAGTTGGCTGGCGTGCCGGCGGTGAAGCCGAGGTCCGGGCGCAGGCGCAGCCCGACGTAGAAGTCGTTGTAGGCGGCGCCGTAGCCCGGGTTGCTGGTCACGGACACCGCGAGGGTGGTGCTCCCCGCGGTGTGCGGGAAGGCGGCCACTCCGGCCAGCGAGGGCATCAGGGTGACCCCGCCGTTGGTCAGCGGGGTGACGCCGGCGTTGGTGACGATGAGATCACCGTAGGTGCCGTCGCTGCTGGCCAGGTAGATCGTCCCGGCGCCGCCGTTGCCGTAGCTCGTCGTCCCGGCGCCCCCACGGGCGTGGATCGCGCTCGAGAAGGTGGTCAGGCCGGCGCCGGTGGTCGGGTAGGCAAAGACGCCGGCGAAGCTCGAGCGGCCGCCGCTCGAGTGGAGCGCGATGCGGCCGCCGCCGCCGGCGCCGCAGCTGCTGGCGCCGCCGCCGTCCGCGGTGATCGCGTCCGCCCCGGCGTTGCCGCCGATGCTGGCGCAGGCCAGATGGATGCTCCCGCCGGCCGCGCCCTCACCACCGTTGGCGCGGATCACCGCCGGCCACTCGAGTTGGCAGACGCCGGCGGCCTCGACGCGGATGACGCCGCCACCCGGGTAGGACTCGCCCCCCGCCCCCGGGTACCGGGGCTCTCGGAACGATCCGTAGGTAGGCCCCGCCTCGCTCGGCGCGTTGCGGTAACCGGCGAGGCCGCCGTGCGAGCCGCCGGCGTCGTTGGCGTCGCCGCGCAACGCTTGCGCCGGGCCGTTCGGCCCGAAGCCCCAATAGGCGGGGTACGCGAGGCTGCTCACGTCGAGGCTGCCGCCG
>JBFYZW010000553.1:0-18010 GCA_041309305.1 Deltaproteobacteria bacterium
CTCCGGCGGCGTCGGGGGACGCCAGGCGCGCAGGCGGTCGAGCTGGGCGAGGAGCTCGGCGGCGCGGCTGGCCACCGCGCGATCACCGGCGCGGCGCAGCGCCGCGAGCTCGGGGGCGGCCTCGTCGGCGAGCCCGAGGTAGATCAGCACCTCGGCGCGATAGCAGCGGGTCAGCTGGTGCTGCGGGTCGAGGACCAGCGCCGCCTCGTAGGCGGCGCGGGCGCGGTCGAGCAGCAGGCGCCGGTGCAGCGCGATGGCGTAGGCGCGCCAGTAGCGGGCGGAGAAGGGGAAGAGGGTCGTCAACGCCGCGCCGAGGTCGACCGCCTCGGCGTCGCGGCCGACGTCGAGGCACTGGGCGGCGAGCTCGTAGAGCGCCTCGAGCTCGCGCGGCGGGATCGCCGCGACCTCGGCGAGCGCCAGCCGGCCGCGCGCCAGCGCGTCGCAGAGCTGGCCGTGCTGGGGTGGCGGGGGCGCGGTCATCGCGCCAATCTAACGCGGTCCGGGTCGGGAGCGAACCCCCCCGAGGCGGCTTGCGTTGGCCCGGGGCGGTAGGCTAAGGCTCGGCCACGCCGCCGCGCGGGTGGCGCAAAGCGAGGGGACCTCATGCTGCACCACCTGGTGAGCGTATCGTTGTTGTCGTTGGTCGTCGCGACGGCGCAGGCGCAAACCCCGGCGACGGACGGCGCGGGCGACGAACGCGCCGACGCCCCGGCGACCGACGCCGGCCTCGAGCAGGTCAAGCCCCCGGTGCTGCCGGGGGGGCCGGACGATCTCGGCCGCGACAAGGATCCGATGGTCGTCGACGGCGACGCCGGCGGGATGCCGGCCGGCTTCTCGCCCGCCGGCCTGATCGGCGGGAGCGCCGACGCGGTGGTGCAGGGCGGACCGTCGGCGCCGCTGCCCGACGGGGCGGTGCCGGTCGCCGGCGGCGCCGACGCGCGGCTGCTCGGCCAGCTCGAGCTCGCCTTGCACGGCGTCGTCCAGGCCGAGCTCTACACGGCGATCTCCGACGCGGGCAGCTACGACACGACCTTCCTGCCCCGCGAGCTCGAGCTCGATCTCGTGGCCGGCTATGGCGACCAGCTGGCGGTGCGCCTCGATTTGAACCTGCTGGTCTCGCCGCTGCCGCAGCGCCTCTCCTTCCAGGCCGATCTGACCGAGGAGGCGCTGTTCGACGCGCTGGCTGAGCAGGCCTACGTCGAGTGGCGGCGGTGGGGGCTGACCGCGCGGGTCGGCAAGATGAACGCGCCGTTCGGCAGCGAGCCGATCGACGCCGCCGATCGGTTGACGCTCGGCCGGTCGTGGCTGTCGCAGAAGGCCGCGCCGACGTTGTTGACCGGGGTGATGGCCGGCTACGAGGTCTGGCCGGCCTTGTCGGGCTTCGTGCTGGTCGCCAACGGCTGGGACCGGACCCTCGACGGCAACCTGAGCTTCGACGGCAACCGCTCGAAGACGCTCGCCGGCGGGCTCGTCCATCGCCTGGGCCAACGCGCCGACGGCAGCTGGTTGTTCGAGGGGACCCTGGCCGGGACGCTCGGGCCCGAGCAGCGCGGCGTCAACGACCTGCGCCTGATGGTCGACTACAGCGGCACCTTGGCGCCAATCGCCGGCCTGACGCTGGCGCTCGAGCTGCTCTACGCCGTCGAGCAGGGCGAGGGCTACAACCGCCAGCGGCTGATCGACGGCAAGCACGCGGCCCGCTGGTGGGCGGGGATGCTGACCACCAGCTACGATGCGACCGCGACCGGCGTCGACGCTCTGCGCGGACTGCGCGCCGCCTGGCGCCTCGAGCTGGTGCACGACGACGACCTGTTCCTCGGCCTGCCCCACGTGCCGCGCATGACCACGCTGCTCGGCTCGACGCTGGCCCTGCGCTACGCGCTGGCCCGGGCGGTCGACCTGGCGCTCGAGCACCGGGCCGACTTCGAGCGCGGCGACGTGGCCGGCTTGAGCACGCGGCGCAACGTCGGCAACCCGTTCTCCTGGTTCGTCACCCAGGAGCTCCGGCTCGGCCTCGTCGGCCAGTTCTGATGCGGCTGACTCAGCGGGGCAGGCAGAGCATCCCGGCGCCCTCGGCCAAGAATGTGCCGACCGGGGTGTAGGCCTGCCGTCCGAGCGCGTCGTCGATGGCCTCGAAGTTCGCGTCGGCCACCGCGTGCGCGCCGGAGAAGGGCGTGCGGCAGGAGCCGGCCCAATCGTAGTCGGCGCAGTCGGCGTCGGTGCAGCAGGTGTGGCTGCAGCGCTTGACGCCCGATGGGCCGGCGACGCAGATCTCGGTCGCGCACTCGCCGTCGGCGGCGCAGGCTTCGCCGACCAGCTTGCCGCCGGCGTGCTCGCGCCACAGGCAGACCTTCTGGAACGCCCACGGGTCACCGGCCTGGTAGATGCCGTCCCAGACCGAGATCGGCTTGCAGATGCTGCGCGATGGGTCGCAGTCGTGCGGCGTGCAACACGGCTCGGCGCAGCGGGGCGGCAGGGTGAGGTCCGGCGTCTGCACGCAGTAGCCGGCCGAGCAGGCCTCGTGGATCGGCGTGCCGTCGACCGCCTGCGGGCAGAGCTCGCCGGGCGGGTAGGGGCCCCACGGCTCCGCCTGGCACAGCGCGGTGAAGCCGAACAGCTCGGACGGATCGAGGGTCTGGTCGTTGTTCAGGTCGACGCCCACCGGCCAGCGCAGGATACACGCCGCGCCGGCGCCGAGCGCGACGCAGTCCTGGTCGCGGCCGCACATCTCCATGCAGGCGCCGGCGGCGGTGTCGCAGTAGCCGCTCGTGCAGTGGGGGTTGATGAACTCGGCCGAGCAGGCGCCGCCGGGCGGCACGTCGAGCGGCAGATCGGGGAAGCGGGACTTCGCGACGCAGAAGTTGCCCTCGCCCAGCTCGTAGCAGACGAAGTCGTCCGGGCAGTCGCCGTGGCGCATGCAGGCCTTCGAGCAGGTGAGCAGCGGTGTTCCGTCGTCGAGCGCCGCCCAGCAGACGCCCGAGGCGCACTGGCCGTGGGCGGTGCAATCGGCGCCGAGCGGCGCGCTGCCGGTGGAGACCACCTGACAGCGGCCGGTGGTCGGTGAGCAGACCTGGCCGGTGCCGCAGCTGCCGCTGGTGCACCCCGGCGAGCACAGGCCGGTAAGGCAGATGGTCGCCGGCGGGGCGCAGTCGCTGTCCGCGAGGCAATCCGGCGCCCGCGCGTGGCAGGTGCCGCGCGCCTCGTCGCAGTCGAACGCGGCCGGCGGGCCGCACTCCTCGTCCAGCAGGCACTGATCACAGCGGTCGGTGATCGGGTTGCAGTACAGCTCGCCGCAGTCGGCGTTGGTCGTGCACTCGACCCCCGGATCGAGCCGGCAGACGCCGCCGTCGCAGACCCGGCCGAGGCCACAGGAGGAGGGGACGGTGCAGGGGACGCAGGCGCCGGCGACGCAGATCTGGTCGCCGCACTCGGCCGCGGAGACGCACGGCCGGCAGGTGCCGTCGGCGCCGCAGACCAGGCCCTGCGCGCCGCAGCTCGCGGCGGTGCAGCCGGTGCCGGCCGGCAGGCAGGTGTGGCCCGGCGAGCAGTAGAGCTGGTCGCTGGCGCAGTCGTCGGAGAACAGGCACTCGACGCACTGTGACGCGGCGGTCAGGCAGCGGCCGGTCGGGCAGGGGATCTCGGCCGAGCAGGTCGGCCGCTGGCCGGTGCGGCAGGTGCCGGAGGCGCAGTAGCCGCCCGGGCACTCGAAGTCGGCCAGGCAGCAGGCGGCGAAGGAGCAGTAGCCGCCGCAGCAGTGCTGCGGCTCGGGGCAGGGGGCCGAGGCGCCGCAGGCGCGCGGCTGGTCGATGCAGATGCCCCCCTGGCAGTGCTCGCCTTCGCCGCAGTCCCGGTCGTCCTGGCACCGGTTGCTCGGCGGCATCGCGCTCTGGCAGCCGGCGGCGAGCGCCGCGAACAGGAGCGCAGCCCGGAGCAGCATCGCGCCTCAATCCTCGACGATCAGCGAGCAGCTCCGGCCGGTGCCGCTCGACGGCCAGTAGGCGTCGCCGACCCAGTAGCTGCCGGCCCAGGTCGGGTGCGAGGCGACGAGGTAGAAGCCCTTGGCCGTGTCGTTGACCAGCTCGGAGGCGCTGCCGGTCGGCGCCGACTCGGTGAGGTAGCAGGCGCGGTTGTGCAACACGGCCAGCGACTCGTCGGCCGAGCCGTCGTTGCCGAAGGCGCCGGAGTAGTAGGGGATGTAGGCCTGGGTGTTGTTCGCCGACAGCGTGTCGGGGATCCCGTCGGCGTTGGTGTCGCGGAAGACGCCGTACCACTCGGCGCAGCTCGCCGAGACCGCCCAGGCGTCCGAGCCGCTCGGGCCGGCGCCGGGCTTGATGAAGAAGCGGCACGAGCTGTTGACGTACGGCGCGGCGATGACCAGCGCCGGCTGGCCGGCGAAGTGCCAGCCGATGGTCGCCAGGCTCACCTGGCAGCCGTCGTCGTCGGCGCACAGCGCGTGCAGCTGGGTGTTGTCGATCGCCAGCGACTGCACCGCGCTGGTGCTGGCGTTCAGCTTGACGACCATCCGGTCGCCGGTGAAGCCCGAGGTCGCGACGGTGGTCGAGTTGTCGTACAGGTGGAGGCTGGCGCCCCCGCCCCCGCCGCCGGCTACGCGGTCGGCGCTGATCAAGCCGCTGGTCGCGGCGTCGTTGATCGCGATGATGATCTGCGTGCCGGTCATCGCGCCGCCGCCGCCACCGGCGACGCGCGCGGCGTCGATGATCGCGGTCGACGCGTTGATGCGCGTGACGATCTCGGCGCCGTCGGCGTCCGGCCCCGGCTCACCTTGCAGCAGCGTCATGCCGGCCTGGTCCTCGCCGGCGGAGTTCGAGGCGACCAGCACGTACTCGCCGGCGACCAGCGCGCCGGCGAGGGTGGGCGCCAGGTCGACGACGTCGTTCTGCACCCGGCCGCCGGCGGGGACGGACAGGGCGACGTCGGCGCCGCCGCCCGGGCGCACCAGGCGGAAGGAGGAGCCGCCCAGGTTCTGGCCGATGACGACCAGGTGCTCGCCGAGGCAGAGCTTGCCGGTCGCGCCGGTGCAGGCGGTGCTGCCGCTGCCGTCGATCGCGGTGATGCGCGGCCCCTGGCGGTCGCCGGTGACGCAGATCTCGCCGTTGCAGTACTGCCCGGCGGTACAGTCGCGGTCCTCCTGGCAGAGCAGCTCGCAGCGGCGGTCGAGGCAGACGCTGCCGGCCGGGCATTGCTTGTCCGTGGCGCAGCCGAGCGGGTCGCTCTTGTCACAGCCGGCGGCGGCGAGGGCCACGAGCACCAGGGCGGTCACGGACGGGAGCTTCGGCATGTGCGGTCTCCTTGACGCTGGCTATCGTATGGCGCGCCTGGGAAACTGTAGCGCAAAACCACGCTGTTGTCTCGCCGCCCGGCTCCGGAATAGGCTCGGGCGCTGGCCGGTTCTACCCCTGACCGAGGGTTTGTGGGGTCCGCGATGGGCATCTTGCCGTTCAAGAAGAAACCCAAGCAGAACGACGAGTTCGAGGCGTTGATCGAGGCTCACCTGGACGGCCTCTTCCGGCTGGCGTTGCGCTACACCCGCGACCCGAGCCTCGCCGAGGACCTGGTCCACGACACCGTCGTCCGGGCGTTGCGGTTCCGTGACCACTTCGAGCTGGGCACGAACTTCAAGGCGTGGATCTACACGGTGCTGACCCACACGTTCATCCACCGCTATCGGCGACAGAAGCGCGAGCGGGAGCTGCTCGAGGGGCACAGCCGCGCCGACGTCGAGGCGCAGCTGCGCTCCGAGGAGTCGCGCCTGCGCACCGCCCGGCCGGAGCAGGCCTACCTCGACCGGCTGCTCTCCGACGACGTGATCCGCGCCCTCGATCAGCTGCCGGAGCAGTACCGCACGGTGGTGACGCTGTGCGATCTGGAGGGGCTCAGCTACAAGGAGATCGCCGAGGTCATCGATTGTCCGGTCGGCACGGTGATGAGCCGCCTGTACCGGGGCCGGCGCATCCTCGAGGGCGAGCTCTACGCCCTGGCCAAGGAGCAGGGCATCGTGCGCGAGCCGGCCCAGACCGGTCAGCGACCGGTCGATCTGCAGCAGTACCGGCGGCGCCAGCAGCACGGCGCCGGCGGAAGGGAGGCGTGATGACCCTGTCCTGCGACGAGGCCCGCCGCGCCGTGACCTGGCTGCTCGACGACGAGATCGAGCCGACGCAGATGCTCGAGCTCGAGGAGCACCTCAACGGCTGCGAGGAGTGCCGCGCGGCGCTCGAGCACGAGGCGACCCTGCGCGACACCCTCCGCCGGGCGGCGGCGGTGGTGGTCGCGCCGCCGCGGCTGCGCCGGCGGGTGCGTGAGCTGCTCGACCGTGAGGAGCGCCGGCGGCTGCCGTGGGTCCAGTACTGGCCGGCGGCGGCGGCAGCGGCGATCTTCATCGCCCTGATCGTCAAGGGAAGCACGACGCCGCCGCTCCCCGAGCTCGACGAGGCCGCGCTACGCCACGCGCGTGATCTGCCGCTCGACGTCGTCGCCGCCGACGTCGCCCAGGTGCAGCGCTACTTCGTCGGCAAGCTGCCGTTCGCGGTGCAGCTGCCGCACATCAACGAGGCGCCGGTGCAGCTGCTCGGCGGCCGGGTCACCCACGTCCGAGATCGGGAGGCGGCGTATGTCCGCTACCAGATGCCGCGTGGTCGGATGGCGGTCTTCGTCTACGAGGACCCCGGGGTGCGTCTCTCCGAGGTCGAGCCGCTCTACCGCCTCGGTCGCCAGCGGATGGTCGTCCAGCAGGTGCGCGGCTACACGGTCGCGCGCTGGCGGACCGGCGGCCTGGTCTACTCGGTGGTCACCGATCTGCCGGCGCAGGAGCTGCCGCGTGTCCTCGGGGTGACGCCGGCGCGCTACTGACCGGTGCTCACGGGTCGAAGGCCGGCATCACCGGCGGCGGCGGGATCGACGGGCAGTCGGCGGCGCCGGCGCAGGTCGAGCAGTCGTTCTTCGCCAGGCACGGGTGGTCGGAGATGGTCTGCCCGCCGCTGCCGAGGAACAGGCCGATCTGGTTGAGCACGAACATGCTCGGGTCGAACGGCAGCGATGCGTTGGGCAGCTCGATCGCGTGCTGGCCGGTGGCCTTCAGCGCCGGGAAGCGCGCGGCGCGGATGCCCAGCGCGGTCTTCGTCGTGGCGCGCAGCGGCGGCAGCGGCGCGCAGGTGGTGGCGCAGGCGGCCGGCGGCGACGACTCGGCGCAGGCCGGCGGGCGGACGATGCCGGCCAGGCGAGGCAGCGCGGCGGGGTGCAGGCCGTTCGAGAGGTCGTCGATGTCGAAGTTCACCTGCCCGGCGTGGAAGTGGCACGGCTCAGCGGCGAAGTAGCGCCGCTTGTCGACCGCCTCGACGACGTGCGTGTCGATGAGTAGCTGGTTGTGGGGCTTGCCGTACACCGGATCGACGTTCAGGTAGTCGATGATCCCGGCGGCGCGGGCCAGCGCGATCCCGGTCGAGATCGGCACGGTCATGTCGCCGAGCGTGATGGTGAGCAGCACGTTGGTCGGTGACGCCCCCTCCGGGCGCACCGTCACTGGGTCGGCGTAGCGCACACCGTAGTTCACCGGATCGGCCGGCTCGAGCACCATCTGCGCCAGGCCGATGAGGCGGCGCAGGTCCGGCGTGTTGCGCCGGTAGCCGAGCCCCTCCTGGATGGCCACCAGCGGATCACCGATCCGGTAGTGGTCGCCCTGGAACCCCTCGACCTCGAGGCCGAACTCGGTGATCTCCTGCACCAGCTCGCCGCTGGGCCGGCGGATGCGCACCGCAACCGGATCGTACTTGTCGGCCCCGAGGTGGGCGCGGAAGGACAAGTCGGCGGCGACGATGACCTCGTCGCGCTTGCCGCTGCGCAGGTTCTCGACCTCGACCCGGTCACCGGGACGCAGCTCGCCGGTGAGCGCGCCGCCGCTCAGCTCGCCGACGACGGCGAACGGCACGGTGCGCTTGCTGAACACGTCGTTGACCAGCCACTCGAGCACCCGCAGGCGACTGTCGCCGGCGTGCGGCCGGCTGATGACCATCGGCCCCATCATCGGCAGGATCACGGCGCGCAGGACGTTGCCCAGCTCGGTGCGCAGGCCGACCTCGAGCAGGCCGCCGCCGGGGGAGACCGGGGCGGCGGCGCGGATCGCCGGATCGATGCCGCCGATGATCGTCGAGTTGATGCCGCCCATCGAGGTGCCAAGGACGTAGAAGGCGGCCCCGGGCCCGCGGACGTCGACCACGCCGTCGGCGTTGAAGTCACCGGCCAGGTCGTTGGCGACCCCGTCGCCGTTGGTGTCGATGGTCCAGCGCCGATCGCCGTCGAAGCCGCGCAGCACGCGGATCGCCTGCATGTAGTCGAGCACCGTCTGGCGGACGATGTCGCGGGTGTGGAACATGTCGTTGGTCCAGAAGTCCCCGCCCGGATCGGTGAAGGTGTCGTTGTTCAGATCCTTGGCCCGGTCCTTGCGCACGGCGTTGAAGAAGGGCAGCAGGCCGCGGCCGCCGAGCTCGGCGATCAGGTCGTTGAGCACCGCCTCGTACTCGCCGCCGAGCGGCAGGCCGTGGCTCGGCGCGTCGACCGCGAAGGTGGCGATGCCGAACTTGGCCAGCCCGCCGGCGAAGGCCAGCGCTTCGAGCTTCAGCGAGGTGTAGCCGTGGCAGTAGAGCGCGACCGGGAACGGCGCCGTGCCGTACTCGGGCTTCGGCACGGCCAGGATGAAGCGCAGCGACTCGCCCTGGTGGCGGCCGGTGCCGCGCTCGAGATCCAGGTCGAAGACCCCGCCGCCGGCGTCGAGGAAGTTGGGCGAGACGTAGTCGCCGGCGACGACGTAGTCGACCGCGCCGTAGGTGTCGACCAGTTCCTGGACGCCGTTGTCGTCGAACCCGCCGATGTCGATCTTGTCGAAGATGAGGTCGAGGACGTCGACGATCTGCCGGGGGGTGAGCAGCCAGGCGTCGACCCCGGCGCTGTCGCTCATCGGCACCATCCGCTCGACCACCGGCGGATAGGCGGTCGACAGCGATGCGAACGGGCCGATGCCGTACAGCCCCTCGCGCAACTTGACCAGGCCTTCGGTCACGCTCTGGGTGGTGAAGCTCCACGCGAACGCGACGTCGTCGGTGTCGCGCCCGAAAGCGGCGAGCAGGCCGTCGGCGAACAGCGGGCGCAAGGCCTCGGTCTGCTGCAGGTGGTGGACGAACGGGAACGGCGACTGGACGCTCGCGCCGGTCGTGCCGCGCAGATCGCGCATCAGCACCACCGCGTAGGTGGTGCGCTCCTCGAGCGGGTAGACCGGCCGGAACCAGAGCGTCTCGGTCGCCAGCTCGTAGAAGGTGAGCAGCTCGTCGTAGTCGCGCCAGTCGGTGGCCGAGCACGGGTCGTAGCCGGCGAGCGTGCCGCGGGCGGTGCCCCACAGGTTGGGCTGGTCGAAGTGCCCGTCGCCGTCGCTGTCCTCGTGCAGGTCGAGCCGTCCGTCGCCGTCGCGGTCCTCGCCCGGGTCGAGCGTGCCGTTCTGGTTCACGTCCTCCCAGACGTCGAAGACGCCGTCGCCGTCCAGGTCCTCGTCGTAGGTGTCGAACAGGATGTTGCTGGCGCAGCGGCGCGGGTCGTCTTCGAAGTACTCGTCCTCGTCCTCGAGCGTGATCGGGAAGTTGCCGTTGCCGAAGTCGAGCACCGCCGCCTGGCCGTAGGTTCGGCTCCCCGGGGTGACGTTGATCACCAGCACGACGTCGTCCGCGAAGTCGGTGTCGGCCTTCTGGGTGGCGGCGATCTGTTCGACGTCGAGGCGGGCCAGCTCGGGGCGGTCGGGGTCGGGCGAGGTGAAGCGGACCCACATCGGGTTGAAGGTGCCGAAGCCGTCGAGCTCGGCGATGTGTCGGCGCAGCTTGCGCTCGAAGCTGGTCGACGCCTGCAGCGAGGCGTTGACCCGCCGGCCGGTCGCCGCGTCGAGATCCGGGCGGGTCGCCACGTCGTTGGGGAAGGGGATCTCAGGCAGCGGCTCGGCGAACAGGTCCCAGGCGATCACCGGGCCGTCGCCGCCCGGGGTGCGGGCGAAGCCGATGAGCGGGTCGCCGCCGGCGTAGCAGGCGGTGACGAGCAGCAGGCCGAGCGTGAGCCAAAGGGGTCGATGCATCAGGGGCCTCCCGGGGCGAAGGCGGTACCAAAGCACGGCGAGGCCGGGATCGACAAGGGTCCGTCGCTCGGGCTCGGCGATTGGGGGGCGCGTCAGGCCGCCGGGCGGCTGCGCTGGCGCAGCGCCTCGCTGAGCGTCAGCCGGAGACCCATGTCACCGGCGGTCAGCGCGCGCATCGTTCGGCCGGGTAGGCGCAAGGTGGTCGTCGGGGTCAGCGCCCGCACCGTGACCCGCTGCGGCTGGGCCGCGAACAGGGCGGCGGTGATGCCGAAGTAGCGGTCGGCGTCGCCGGCCTTCAGGGTGGCCACCGGCTGGCCGGTGGCGGTGATCTCGACCTCGCCGTCGATGAGCAGGAAGAAGTCGTCGGCCAGCTGGCCCTGGGTGAGGATCGTGTCCCCGGCCAGGTGGCGCTCCTCGTGCGCGGCCTGGGCCAACGCGTGCCGGGTCGGCAGGTCGAGGTGCGCGAGCAGGGGCGCCGCGGCCAGGCTGGCGCGCCGGCGCCACAGCGCCGTCTGCTCGTCCGGGCTCGGGGCGCCGAGGAGCTGATCGACCAGCGCCCCATCGAGCTCGAACAGCTCCATCGGCGTCAGGGCCACGATGGTGGCCGAGAGGCGCCGCTCGGGGTCGACCAGCTCCCGGTGGCCGAAGAACTCGCCGGGCCGGAGGATGCCGGCCGGCTGGTCGCCGCCGCGCTGGACGCTGGCGCTGCCGCTGGTCACCACGGTGAAGGTCGTGCTCGGCTCGCCGGCGCGACCGAGCACCGCGTTGGCCTCGACGCGGCGGGCGCGGCCGGTGTGCAGGAAGGTCGCGAGCTGGCCGGGGTCGAGGTCGAAGGCGGCGAGCGCCGCGAGCAAGCGGACCGGCACCGAGGCGTGCAGGCGCGGCGCCTCGACCAGGGTCTCGTTGTGGCCCGGGACGGCGATCGGGTGTCCGAAGGAGCGCGTGTGCTCGTTGTCGGGGCAGTGGTAGTAGAGCACCCGGTTGGGGTTGTCCTGCCAGTCCTTCGGGTGGCCGTGGATGATCGCCTCGCCGACGTCGGCGAAGAACAGGGCGTTGTCGTCCTTGCTGGTCGGGACCAGGGCGCGCAGCTCCCGGTGCACCGGGTCGTCGATGACGCCGGCCTTGCGCATCTCGTCGAGGCCGTCGTGGTGCATCGTGTCGCCGGAGATCTGGACCCGGTGCTCGGCGCCGCCGTGGCGCAGGCTGACCGCGAGGCCGACCGTGGGGATGGCGTGCACGGTGTAGAAGAAGTCGAGTCGTCCGCCGTACAGCTCGATCGGCTCGCCCGGGCGGACCGGGTGGTAGTCGATCAGTCGGGCGATCTCCTCCGGGGGCTGCTGGAAGACGCCGGCGAGCTTGGCCAGCGCCGAGCGGTAGATCGGCTCGGCGGTGAGCACCATCGGCCGGTGGCCGCTGAGGATCAGCTCGACGAAGGCGCCCATGTGGTCTTCGTGGCAGTGCGACAGGATGACCGCCCCGACGTCGGTGAGGCTGATCCCCTGGCGCTCGAGCAGGTAGCGGGTGCCGACCGGGCCGTCATAGACGATCGCCCGGCCGTTCAGCCAGATGACGAAGCCAGTGGTCGGTCCGGAGAGATCGAAGCCGCTGCGCGTGCCGATCGGCTTGACGCCGAAGGTCTCGGGCGTCTGAACCAGGCTCGGCGCCGGCAGCTCGGCGAACGGCCGCACCGGCGGCGTGAAGGCCAGGTCGACCTGGAGCTCGCGGCCGGCGTGTCGAGCCCTGAAGCTGGTCGGCGACTCGCGCACCAGCACCAGCTGGCCGTCGAGCAGGTCGACCCGGCCTTGCTGATCGAAGGTCGAGAACTCGACCATCTCGTCGACGGTGCGGCTGCGCCCGGCCTTCTTGATCGCCATGTGCTCGGCGACGCGCGCCAGACGGTCGATCTCGGCGGCGGTCATCGTCGGCCGGCCGCCGGCGTCGCGGTAGGCCTCCATCTCGGCGCGGGTCGGTCCGACCAGCGTGATGCGCAGGGCCTGGCGTTGCTCCTCGACCTGCGCCTCGTCGACGCAGAGCTGCAGGCGCTCTCCCTCGAGCTCGGGCTTGAAGGCCGCGCCGTAGACGAAGAGGAAGTCGTAGAGGAAGAACTCCGGGTTGAACTGCGGGTGGCCGCCGCAGAGCAGCCGCTGCGGCGCGACCAGGACGCGCGGGAAGGCCAGGTTGTGCGCCTGGCAGAGGGCCTTGGTCGCCTTGAACGCGTCGGTCGGCGCGCCGAGCAACACCGAGCCGCGCTCGGTGGTCAACAGCGCGACCCCGGGGTAGGGGCGGAAGAGGTCGAGTGCCATGGTCAGTGCCTTGCCCCTAGATTAGTCATCCGGCAACGCCTGGACAAACAACGCACCGGTGTCGTTGTCGAACTGGTAGAGCAGCTCGCTGGCCGGGTCGGCGGTGACCAGCCCCGAGTCGACCGGCAGGCCGCCGACCTGCGCGAAGGTCGTCGTGTTGAAGACCCGCCGGCGCGAGACGGCCCACTGGGCGTCGGGGGTGACCAGGACGATGTCCTCGCCGAAGTCCCCGAGCTCGGCGAGGGTGTCGGCGGCGAACTTGTGGCCGGCGTAGTAGACCGCGCCGCCGGCGTAGATGACCCGGCGGGCCGGGTAGGCGTACGTTCCGGCGCTGGCCCCGACCTCGAGCAGCGTGTCGTTGTCGAGGTCGAACTTGCGCAGCCGGCAGCTCGGCCCGGCCGACTCCCCGGCGAAGAGGTACCGGCCGGTCGGGTCGAACTCGACGTCCGGCTGGAAGACGGTGCTCGCCAGCGAGTCGAGCACCTGGCCGGAGTCGAAGTCGACCAGGGTCACGTCGCTGTACTGGTCCTGCTCGGCGTAGACCAGCAGCCCGCGCGCGCCGAGCGCGACCTTGAACGGGTTGCCCGGGACCGGCAACACCGCCTTGAGCGCCTTGTCCGGCGCGGCCAGGTCGATGAGCGCGATGGCGGTGGCGCCGAAGGTGGCGATCAGCATCTCGTCGCCGCTCGGGCTGAGCGTCATGTCGGTCGGGCTCGAGCCGATGATCTCGGCCCGCACCGGTGCGAGCAGGTTGCGGTCGATGAACAGCAGCTGGTTCTGCTGCGCGTCGAGCGCGTAGATGACCGGCCGCAGCGGATCGGTGATCAGCTGGTTGAGGCGGTGCTGGGCCAACGAGCCGGGCGGGACGTTGGTCTCGCCGAGCACGTGGACGCCGAGGAGGGTGGCGACCGCCGTGCGGTGGAGGAGCGAGCCTACGGCGTCGAACTCGTACAGCCACGCGCCGTCGGCGGAGAAGAGCGCGCCACCGCCGGCGTGCGGCCGGTTGGCGAAGCGGACGAAGGTCTGGCCGTCGAAGATGAACTCGCGGGTGGCGAGGATCTGGCCGTCGTCGGTCGCCGCGATCACCTGATCGCCGAGCCAGCCCTGCATCCGCGTCAACCGGTCGGCGATGAACGACCGATCGGCGAAGAAGATCCGATTGGCCTCCTCGGCCAGGAAGATGCGCCGTTGCGGCGAGGGGAGGGTGAACCCGCCGTCGAAGCGGTAGCGGTCGACCTCGGGCAGCGCCGGGTCGCCGGCGTCGAAGCGCAGCAGCCGTGAGCCGGGCTGGTTGGCCTCACCGACGTACAGCGCCGTGCCGTCGGCCGAGGCCTCGAGGTCGGGCTCGTGGAAGGAGGTGGTGGTGACCTCGAGATCCTCGTCGGTTTCGAGGTTCAACAGGTGCACTGGCGAGAAGACGTCCTCCTCGACGTAGTACAGCCGCGCGCCCGGGGCGCGGGCGATGCGGTAGGGCGGAGCCGCGGCCGGCACCTCGTCGATCAGGCTGCCGTCGAACGCGTCGAGGACGACGACCTTGCTCTCGCCGAACACCGCGACGTACAGCCGGCGGCGGTCGGCCGAGAGCGTCAGGTCGGTCGGCACCGCGCCGACCGCGACGACGCGCTGAACGACGTCGGCAGCGGTGTCGATGAAGTAGACCTCGGTGCCGGTGACGTCGGCGCCGTAGATCAGGCACTGCTCGGGGTTCTCCGCCATCGTCGCCAACGTCTGGGCGTTGGCCACCCGGATGAACGGCGCCTGGCCGCGGCAGGTGCGCGGCGCCGCTCCGTCGCCGCCGCCGGTGTCCCCCGCGGGCAGGCTGTCGCCGCCGTCGTAGTCTCCGTGAACGATGGGCAGGCTCCGCTCGGAGCAGCCGGCGCCGCAAAGCAACGCCGCGGCCGAGAGGAGCACCCGGAGCGAGAGGGTGTAGATGGTATGCACCAGGTTTTCCTAACAAGAATCACCGCGCTGGGCAAATGCCGCGGCCAACTTGCTCCGCCGCAGGGACCTTACGTATACTGCCGCCATGGCGAAGGTCTTGCTCATCGAGAGCGATCAGGCCCTGGCCGCGTCGTTGACCCAGCAGTTCAGGGCCGCCGGCGTGGAGGTGTCGCTGACCGACGACGGCAACGAGGCGATCCGGCTGGCGCGCGACGAGCAACCCAAGCTGATCGTGCTGTGCGTCGAGCTGTCGCGCGGCAGCGGTTACTCGGTGTGCAACAAGCTGAAGAAGGACCCGGCGCTGGCGGCGATCCCGTTGATCCTGACCTCCAGCCAGGCCACCGACGAGACCTTCGAGCAGCACAAGAAGCTGCGTACCCGGGCCGAGGCCTACCTGAAGAAGCCCTATCCACCCGCCCAGCTGATGAAGATCGCCGGCGAGTATGTGTCGTTGTCGTCGGCGCCGGCGCCGGCGGCGGGGGACGACTTCGAGGTCTCGCTCGACGACGGCGTGCTCGAGGCGGAGAACAAGGGCGGCGACGATCTGCTCGACGTCAGCCTCGACGATGGCCTCGACGAGGCGATGACGACGGTCGCGGTGAGCAAGTCGGCGCCGAAGTCGCCGGCCAGGGCGGCGCCGGCGGCCAGCGAGGACCATGGGTTCGGCGGCATGGCCACCCAGGTGTTGCTCTCCGACGCCGAGGGCGAGCGGCTGCGCACCGAGATCCGCCAGCTGCGCCAGAAGGTCACGCGCCTGGAGCAGACCCTGCAGGAGAAGGAGCTGGAGTTCAACGACCGGCTGCTCGAGGAGAGCTCGCGCGGTCGGGATGCCGCCGAGCTGAAGAAGAAGATCGCTCAGGTTGAGCGCGAGCTGGCCAAGTACCAGCAGCTGACCGAGAAGGCCAACGCCGAGCTGGAGAAGGCGCGCCAGGAGCTGAAGCAGGCGCGCCAGGACGTCGAGCAGGCCGAACAGGAGCGCGGCGTCCTGTCGGAGAAGATCGGCCAGCTGGTCGACAAGGTCAAGTCGCTCGCCGCTGAGCGCGACACCCTGCAGAAGGAGCTCCAGTCGCACGCCAAGTCGCGCTCCGACCTCGATATCGAGCTGCAGCATGCGGCCAAGGTGCGCGACAAGGCGCGCAAGGCGGTCGACATTGCCATGCAGCTCCTCGACGAGACCGGTTTGTCTCACTGAGGCGGGCGAGCGCTGATGCTCGGTTGGTGGTGGAGGGCGAAGGCGCGGCTCCGCCTCGGTCACACGGTCGAGGTCTGGTACCACCCCGACTACGCGCCGGCCAGCCTGTCGCGCGGTAACCGCACCGGGTTGCAGCTCGAGCGGGGCGAGCTGATCATCGATCAGCTGGCACGCGAGGGGCTGCTCGGTCGCGGGCAGGTGCGCAGGTCGGAGCCGGTCGCCACCGCCGATCTGCTGCGGGTTCATCCGGCCGCCCACCTCGAGCGGAGCGCCAGGCGGGAGAGCCTGGCCCGGATCTTCGGCCTGGCCGAGGAGGAGGTCGAGGTCGAGCCGCTCTTGCGCGCCCAGCTGCTCCAGGCCGGCGGCACGCTGGCGGCGGCCGAGGCGGTGGTCGCGGACGGTGGGCCGGAGATCGCCTTCCACCTCGGGGGGGGCTTCCACCACGCGCACCCGGAGCAGGGCGGGGGGTTCTGCGTCTTCAACGACGTCGCGGTCGCGGTGGCCAGGCTGCGCCGCTTCGACTTCCACGCGCCGATCGCGATCGTCGATCTGGACTTCCACCAGGGTGACGGCAACCTGGTCGCCTTCGCCGAGGACGAGACGGTGCTGACCTACTCGTTGCACGGGGCGCGCTGGACGCACAGCGAGGCGAAGGCCGACCTCCAGGTGCAGCTGCCCAGCGGCACCGATGACGCCGGCTATCTGGCGCGGTTGCGCGAGACGCTCCCCGGCGTCCTGCGACGCCACGCCCCGGGGTTGGTCTTCTACATCGCCGGCAACGACGTGCTCGCCGGCGATCGGCTGGGCGACTTCCGGCTGAGCCAACACGGCGTGCTCGAGCGCGACCGGCTGGTCGTCGAGCTGGCGCGTCAGCTCGGGGCCCGCCTGGTGGTCCTGCTCGGCGGCGGCTACAGCGCCGGGGCCTGGCAGGCGTCGGCGAACCTGCTGCGCTGGATCCTGACCGGCGACCGGCGGGTGCGCCGCAACGTGACCGCCGATATCCGCACCCACTACCGGCGGGTGTTCACCGAGATCGATCCGTTCGATCTGCAACGGCAGGAGCTCGACCTCGAGCTCAGCGAGGCCGATCTGTTCGCCGACCTCGGCGGACAGCGCGGCCCGCGGCTGGTGCTCGACTACTACTCGCGGCCAGGGATCGAGTTCGCGCTCGAGCGCTACGGGCTGCTCGACCGCATCCGCAGCCGCGGCTACCGCGCCCTCGAGATCGAGGTCGAGCCGAACGATCCGTCCCGCCAGCTGGTGCGCATCACCGGCCAGGGCGCGGACAGCGCGCGGCACCTGCTCGTCGAGCTGGTCCTGCGCCGCAGCCAGATGGTCTTGCCTGGTCGACCGGCGCCCGCAGGTCCGGTGACGCTGCTCGGCATCGAGTGGCTGCTGCTCCAGGATCCGACCGCGCACTTCTCGCTCGCCCGGCCGAGGCTTCCCGGGCAGACCTACCCGGGGCTGGGGATGGCGCGCGAGTTCATCGAGCTGTTGATGCGCATCTGCGATCGGCTGGCGCTCGACGGGTTGCTCAATCGGCCGGCGCACTACCACACCGCGGCGCACGTCTCGCCCGGCTTCCACTTCCTCGATCCGGTGGTCGAGGGGCGCGTGCGGGCCCTACGCCGGGTGCTGCGCGGCGTCGACTGGGCCGAGGCCACCAACCTGGTCGAGCACGGCCAGCTGCGGCTGGCCGACGGCACGCCGGTCCTCTGGCAACCGCTCGAGCACGTGATGGCGGTCAGCGACGCGATGCACGCCTTCTTCGGCGTGTCCGAGTATCGGGTGCGCGCCGCCGCCGAGGAGCAGCGCCTGCTCGAGGCCGGCCTGGCGGTGGTCGACTGAGCGCCGCGGATCAGTTGCCGATCAGCGGCACGGTCAGCGGCGGCGCCTCGGCGCCGAGCACCAGCGTGGCGTCGACGCGCCCTGGCTGCTCGGGCGCGAAGACGACGAACAGGTCGCGGCTCCGGCCGGGGCGCAGCCAGAACGGTCCGTAGCCGAGCGGCGCGAGCGCGAACGGTGCGCCGGCGGGGAGCACCTGCCAGTCGCTCAGGGTCAGCGGGGTCTCTCCGACGTTGGTGACCACCAGGGTCAGGCTGCGCGTCTGCCCGGCGGTCACGCTGCCGAAGTTGAGCACCTCCGGCGAGGCCGTCCACGCCGCATTGGGCGGTGACGGCGGCGGACCGGGGACCGGTCGATCGCTGCAGCGGTCGTGCAGGCACCACTGGGTCGCCGGACAGTCGTCGTGGGTGACGCAGGCGCCGCCTTCGCCGACGCCGACCGTGCGGGGTCGCGGCGTCGAGCCGGGATCCTTGCCCGAGCAGGCCGTGGCGGCGAGGAGGACGGCGAGGCAACCCCGGACCATCCGCTGGTTATAGCACGAGCGTCGCCTCACCACATCCCGCCGGAGGCGCTCATCGCCGGCGCGCTGGCGCGGGCGCTGGCGGC
>JBFYZW010000554.1:0-4010 GCA_041309305.1 Deltaproteobacteria bacterium
CGGCGCTGGTCGCGGCGCCGGTCGCGGCGCCGGTCGCGGCGACGCCGCCATCGCCGCGGAGAGCGCACGCGCTGAGCTGGGGATCAGCCGATCCCCCTCCGGCCCTGGCGACGGCTGGCCGGTGCCCTGCACGCCCTCGCCGGCGGGCGCCGCGACGCCGCCTTGCGGCTCGATCGGTTGGTCGACGGGAGGTTGAACGACGATGCGGTCAGCGCTCACCCGGCTCATCTCGCCCTCCTGAGCACAACCCACCCAATATCGTTATCGGCGTTGCCGGCCGGAAGTTGCGCGGTCGGCTCAGGGCGCCGTCTCCTCCGGGCCGACCGTGACCAGCCCCGGATCGACGCTCAGGTGCTCGGCGGCCAGCCAGCCGGTCGAGCGGGCGACCGCAGCGACCCGCACCTCGTCGAGTTGGCCGGCGAAGAACGCCCCCTGGCCGTTGTCCTGCGCCCCGAGCGCACCGCTGCGCGCCGGTGTCGCCGGCGTCGCGTCGGCGGCGAAGCTCACCGGGTTGCTCGCCAGCGCCGCGCCGTCGCGCCACAGGCTGACCCGATCGCCGCCGTAGTCGATCACCGCCGCCAGGTGGTACCAGCTCCCGGCGATCACCGCTTCTCCTGGGGACGTGACGCTGCGCAGCGCCTCGTTGTCGGTCGAGCGGCCCCCGCCGATGACCCGCGCGCCGGCGGTCAGACCGAGCGTCGCGCGCGACTCGGCGATCGTCCCGCCGGCGTTGCCGCGCGCGATCGCCACGACGTACTGCTCGCGCGTCGTGTTGGTCGGTCGGGCCCACACCGACAGCGTAGCCGCGCCGACCTCGCCGAGGAGAGGCAGCTGCTCACCGAGCGCGACAAGGTCGTCGGTACCGTCGAAGACGCGCCCCAGGCCGACGACGCCGGTGGTGGCGGTGGCCCCGCTGTCCTCGGCGTCGGGCAGCCGGCCGGTCGAGTCGGCGAGGGTCTCGAGGTGGTAGACCGCCTGGTAGCCATTCCGCCACACCCCGGCCGGGTTGGTGTCGTCGACGGCCTCCGCGTTGCCGTAGTAGAGCATCAGCGTCACGCTCGCCGGCGGAATCTCGAGGCGCGGCGCCCGGACCCAGAGCAACGACTCGCCGGCCGGGTCGAAGCGCTCGAGCTCGTGATCGAGCACCGTCAGGCCGTCGGCGGCGACGACGCGCAGGTCGGCACCACCGGGGGCCACCGAGGCGTAGTCGAACCAGGCCGCCTCGAGGCGGACGAGCAGCGGGAAGTCGTCGAGCGGCTCGGTGAGCGCGGCGTTTTCGACGATCAGCTGCCGCCGCCTCCCCCAGGCGCCGTCCCACCAGGGGGCCGGCTCGACGACGAACGCGTCGGCGAGCTCAGCCGACCGGCCGCGCGCGTCGAACAGGCGCAGGGAATGCGCCCCCTCGGGGAGAAGCCCCGGCACCACCGCGCTGAGGTGTCGGGCGTCGCGGTAGCGGACCTCGCGGAGGGGCAGGCCGTTGAGCTGAGCGAGGAAGATGTTGCCCAGTCGGCTCTCCTGCTCATCGAGCAGACTGACCTGCACGTCGAGCAAGAAGCCCCGGCCGGAGATGGTCACCGGCACGCTCTGCCCGGCAGGCCCGCGGTCGGGTCTCACAGCCCCCACGACCAGCGGCGGCAGCTCGGGCTCGCCGCAGCCGACGACGACCAACAGCGCTCCCCAGCCGCAGCGTCGCCATGATGAGCCCGACCCGAGCATCGGGTAGAGGATAGCGCGATCGACGCAGCGAGCCCAGCGACCGGCGCGCGGCGGGCTCAGCTCAGGTCAGCCGCCGCGCCGCCAGCCGGAGGCGATCACGTCGCCGCTCCGGTCGTCGATGCGCACCCAGCGGTGCGAGCCCTCGACCGGACCGCTGGCCAGCACCTCCCACTCGATCGGGCCGAGCAGGCGGCGGCGCTGGCGCACGACGTCGATCGGCTCACCGAGCTGCCAACCTTCGTGGCGGGCGGTGTGGGCGGCGAGCTCTACGACCTCTCCGATGGTCATGGTCTACCCTCCGGGTTCACGCTGACGTTCCGGCTCAATAGGCCGCCGGCGGGACGAGGATCGGCCGCGGCTTCGCGCCGTCGGCCGGTCCGACGATCCCCTGCGCCTCCATCATCTCGACCAGCCGCGCGGCGCGGTTGTAGCCGATGCGCAGCCGGCGCTGGATCATCGAGATCGACGCCTGCCTGGTCTCGGCGACGATCGCTACCGCCTGATCGTACATCTCGTCCTTGTCCTCGTCGGCCGGCGCGTCGCCGCCGGCGTCCTCGCGCTCGGCGAGGATCGACTCGTCGTACTCCGGCCGCGCCTGCTGCTTGAGGAAGTCGACCGTGCGTTCGATCTCCTCGTCGGAGACGAAGGCGCCGTGGACGCGCACCAGGCCCCCGGCGCCGGGTGACAGGTAGAGCATGTCGCCGCGGCCGAGCAGGTGCTCGGCGCCGTTCTGATCGATGATCGTCCGCGCGTCGTGCTTCGAGGCGACCTGGAAGGCGATGCGGGTCGGGAAGTTGGCCTTGATGACGCCGGTGATCACGTCGACCGACGGCCGTTGGGTGGCGAGGATCAAGTGGATCCCGGCGGCGCGCGCCATCTGGGCCAGGCGCATGATCGACGCCTCGACCTCGCGCGAGGCGACCATCATCAGATCGGCCAGCTCGTCGACGATGACCACGATGTAGGGCATCGCCTTGCACGGCTGCGGCGGTTGGCCCTCGACGCCGCTCGGGATGGTCAGCGCCTCGCCACCCTCGGCGGCCGCCTTCACCTTCTGGTTGTAGGAGTCGATGTTGCGCACCCCGACCTGGCTGAGGACCTGGTAGCGGCGCTCCATCTCCTCCACCGCCCAGCGCAGCGCGAGCGAGGCCTTCTTCGGGTCGGTGACCACCGGCAACAAGAGGTGCGGGATGTCGTCGTAGACCTTGAGCTCGAGCCGCTTCGGGTCGACCATGATCATGCGCACCTCGTCGGGGGTGCTCTTGAACAGGATCGACATGATCATCCCGTTGATCGCCACCGACTTGCCGGCGCCGGTCGCCCCGGCGACGAGCAGGTGCGGCATCTTGGCCAGGTTGACCGAGTAGGCGTTGCCCTCGATGTCCTTGCCCAGCGCCAGGGTGAGCTTGTGCTTCGCGCGCCGGAAGGAGTCGTGCGCGACGATCTCCTTCAAGTAGACCGTCTCGCGCGTCTCGTTGGGGATCTCGATCCCGACCGCGCCCTTGCCCGGGATCGGCGCGACGATGCGCACCCGCAGCGCCTCCATGCTCATGGCCAGGTCGTCGGCCAGCGCGGCGATCTTCGACAGCTTGACCCCCGGCCCGGGCACGTACTCGTACATCGTCACCACCGGCCCGGGGCGGATCTCGCGCACGTTGCCCTCGATGCCGTAGTCCTTGAGCGTCTTGGTCAGCTTCTGCGCGTTGTCGCGCATCCGCTCCGGATCGAGCGGCGCCCGTTCCTCGGCGGTGTAGTCGAGCAGGCTCACCGTCGGCAGCGTGAAGTCGCGCGGCGCGTCCTCACCCTTCTCCGCCGCGGCGCGCTCGAGCGCGGCCATGTCGACCTCCGGCCGCACGTCGACGATCTCGGGCTCGCGGGGCCGGCGCCGCCGGCCGCGCACGGCGCTCTTCGGCTCGTCCACCGGCAGCGGCAGATCCGGCCGGGTGTCGTCGCCGGCACCCTTCGCCGCCGTGGGCAGCGCGACCGGCTCGAGCTCCTCCACCTCGTCGTCCTCGAGGAGCACCGGGTTGGCGACGACCAGCGGCTCGGGCTGAGCGGCGCGGATCGGCGTCACCAGCTCGACCTCCTCCGGCTCGAGCTCGATCACCTCGTCGCTGACGTCGGGGAGCGGCGCCGGCGCGACCAGCTCCCCGAGCTCAGGCAGCTCGCCGAGCTCGAACTGCTCCTCGGCGACCAGGTCGACCGTGCGATCGATCTGCAGCTCCGGCTCAGAGACGTCGCGCAGCGCCTTGGCCTCGGCCAGCTCGCGGGCGCGCACCACCTGCAGCTCGCCG
>JBFYZW010000555.1:0-13133 GCA_041309305.1 Deltaproteobacteria bacterium
TGGCGCTCGCCGGCCGCGCGCACCTCGGCGGCTACGGCGAGGCGGTCTACCTGCCGGCGCTCGAGGCCAAGGCGCGGCTGGACGAGCGCCTGCGCGAGCTCGAGGCCCGGGGCGATCAAGCCGGGGTCGCCCAGGCGCGCGCCGACCGTCAGGGGATCGAGCGGTTCGTCTTCACGATGTTCGAGGCGCGCTTTCCCGGCGCGCTGACGCTCGACGCGCTGTACTGGGAGGAGCGGGAGCAGCAGACGCTCGCCGGCCCGGAGCGCTTCGTCGACGCCTACGCCAGCTTCGCGCTGCGGCCCACGCCGACCGACCTCAGCTACTACGCCGAGACGCGGGCCTTGCCGGCCATCGGCCTGGTCGTGACCCACTTCTTACCCCCGCTCGCCTGGGTGCACGGCCCGGTCAACGGCGCGGTGGTGCTCGAGGTGCAACCCGCCTCACCGGCAGCGCGGGCCGACGTGCGCCGCGGCGACGTGCTGACCACGGTGCGCGGCCAGCCGGTCGACGGCCTCGCCGGCATTGACGCGCTCGCGCCGTTGCTCCGCCACGGGGCGGCCGCGGGCATCGAGCTCGGCCTGCTACGCGGCGGGCGCGTGGTGACCGTCTCCGTCGCCGGTCGCTGATCGGGATTCGCACACGCTCGGGCGGCGCGTCGGCCTCGGTCAGCCGCCTGGCCGGCGCCGAGCTCGGAGGTGGTCGGCGATGACGCCGAGCAGCTCGTCGGAGGTGAAGGGCTTGGGCACCAGGACGATGTCCGGGAGGGACGGCGCGGCGTCGCGCTCGCTGTCCGGCGCGTAGCCGCTGATCAACACCACCGGCAGGTCGGGCAGGCGCTGGCGCAACGACGCGGCCAGCTGGTAGCCGTTGACGCCGCCGGGCATGACCACGTCGCTGACCAGCAGGTCGATCTGCCGCAACGTCTCGTCGTCCAGCGCCAGCGCCGCCGCGCCGGACGGCGCGCGCGTGACCCGGTACCCGGCGCGGCCGAGGATCCGCGCGACCAGATCCTGGACCACCGCCTCGTCCTCGACCAGCAGGATCCGCTCGCCCTCGCCGGCGACGCGCGGCGTCGCGTCCGCGGGCGGCGGCGCACCTGGGCGGGCCTCGGTCTCGGGCAGGTAGACCTGGACGCGGGTTCCGGCGCCGACCTCGCTGGTCAATTCGACCCAGCCGCCGTGCTGCTCGACGATGCCGAGCACGGTCGCCAGGCCCAGGCCGCAGCCGTGCCCGACCTCCTTGGTGGTGAAGAAGGGCTCGAAGATGTGTGCCAGGTTCTCGGGCGTGATCCCGACGCCGGTGTCCGTGACGCTCAGGCGCACGAACGTCCCCGGCCTGCGCCGCGGCTCGGCGCTGGCGCGAGCTACGTCGACGACCTCCCGGTCGAGGTCGATCACCACGCGACCACCCTGCCGCATCGCGTCGCGCGCATTCGCCGTCAGGTTGATCAACACCTGTTCGATCATCCCGCGGTCGGCCCAGATCCACAGCGGGGGCCGCGCGCCAGGGAGAACCAGCTGAACTTGCTCGCCGAGCAGCCGACCGAGCAGCTTGGCCATCTCGGCGACTGCGGCGACCAGATCGAGGGGGGCTGGCGCCGAGCGCTTCTTGCGACTGAAGAGCAGCAGCTGCTGGGCCAGGCTCACGCCCCGCGACGTCGCGGTCAGCGCCTCGTCGATCAGCTCGACCTCCTCGTCCTGGCCGGCGAGGTCGGACTTGAGCATCTCTAGGTTGCCGCAGATGACCGTGAGCAGGTTGTTGAAGTCGTGCGCGACGCCCGCGGCCAGCCGACCGATTGCCTCCATGCGCTGCGCCTGGCGGAGCTGCTCCTCCAGCCGACACCGTTCGCTGATGTCCTCGACGAAGCCCTCGAAGAAGAGCACCTCGCCGGCGTCGTTGCGCACGACCCGCGCGTGCTCGCGCACGACGATGCGTCGGCCGTCGTGCCGCAGCCAACTGGTCTCGAGACCGGTGACGACGTCGGCGGCGGCGAGCTGCCGTTTGAAGGTGTCGCGGGCGGAAGGATCGGCGAAGCCCTCGGCCTCGAGGTCGCGCTCGACCAGCTCGGCGAAGCTGGCGAAGCCGAGCATCGCGATCAGCGCCGGGTTCGCGGCGACGATCTGCCCGTCGGGGGTGGTGCGGTAGATGCCGACCGGCGCGTGCTCGAAGAGCTCGCGGTAGCGTCGCTCGCTCTCGCGCAGCTCCAGCTCGACCTGCTTCTCACGCGTCACGTCGCGCAGGTGCTCGATCACCGCCGCCAGCTCACCCTGCTCGTCGAGCACCGGGTAGCTGCGCACGTCGAACCAGAGTCCGCGCTCGGGCCAGTGCTTCTCGCACCGCGCCGCGCTCCGCGTCCGGTAGACCTCGGAGGTGGCGCAGGCCTGACACGGCGAGCTCTCCCCGGTGAGCTCCCAGCAGCGGCGACCGTCGAGCTGGCGCGCGTCGATCCTGACCAGACGGTAGCCGGCGGCGTTGTAGCGCAGGACTCGGTGGTCGAGATCCTGAAGACCGATCGCGTCCGGGATCGCGTCGAGCATTCGCTCGAGCAGCCGCCGCTCGGCGGTGACCGAGGTGAGGTCGACCAGTGAGCCGATGATCCCGTCCGGCCGTCCGTCCGCGCCGATCAGCGCCGCCTTGTGGACCAACAGCTCGCGCGCCGACGCGTCGAGCGTGGTCGTCATCTCGTAGACGACCGGTCCGCGGCCGGCGAGCACCTCGTCGTCGCCATGTTGATGACCGGCGATCTCGGCCACGGAGGCCCATTCGGCCGCGGTGCGGCCGATCACCGATTCGGCGGTCACCGCGAACAGGTGGAAGAAGGCGTCGTTGGCCAGCCGGTAGCGCCCGTGCCGATCGATGACGAAGCCCGGGTGCGGCAGCGCGCGTAGGCCCGCCTGCAGCGCCTGCCATTCGTCGGTCGGGCCGATCCGTTGCGCCATCCACCCCACCTGCGGGTAAGCCGCACGCAAGGCTCGTCGCGCAACGAACCCCACTCCGGCTCCCCATCGCTCCGCGGCATAGTGACGCACTGCCATCACCCGCGGCACCACCGCGCTTATCGCGACCGCGGCCAAAGCGCAACGGGGCGGCCGATCCCGGCCTCGCAACCGGGCGGCGTGCTACGGCCCGGGGATGCGCTCGAACATCGCCTGGATGACCTGCGCGCAGGCGGGGACGCCGGTGACGGTGGTCGAGTACTCGACGGCGCCGAGGTCGGCGCTCGGGCCGCGCGGGTAGCCGCAGAAGTCGAACCCGACCTCCGGGGCGGTGGTGACCTGCTCGAGGATGCTGCTCCCTGCGGCGAGGGCGAAGTCGCCGGCCGCCGGATCGACGAACAGGGCGCCGACAGCCGCGGCGTCGGGGGTCAGGTTGTTCGCCTCGTTCAGCGGGCGGGTCGCGGCGGCGGTGTCGAAGCCGTCCTCGAGGATGTTGGCGCGAAAGAGCGTGTCGAAGTCGGGGTGGCCCTGGTAGAAGACCGCGTCGCGCGGGCCGGTGTTGACCACGGTGTTGTGGGCGACCAGCGACAGCCGGTCGCTGTTGACGATGATCCCCGCCGACGAGCCGCCGTTGTTGCAGTTGAGGATGATGTTGTTGCGCACCAGCGCTTCCTGGTTCTGGCCGTTCTCGAGGCAGTCGCCGTTGCCGTCCTGGTCGAGGTCGCCGTCGCAGATGCTCGCCGGGGCGCCGTCGCCGAGCTGGACGCCGCGGGTGGTCTCGCCGCTGGTGCGCGCCTTCTCGCAGACGATCAGGTTCTGCTCGATGAGCATGCGCAGCGTCGAGGCCTTCGGGTAGACGGCCGAGGCCGACTTGGGCAGGTAGTCCGGCGCGGCGTAGTCGGCGAAGATGTTGCCGCGCACGACGTGGTCCTTGCCGCCGTCGAGGTTGAGGATGTTGTGCGGCGCGTCGTTCTCGACGTAGCGGGTGTTGTGCCAGAAGTTGTCGATGAACCAGGTGCGGTCGGGGAAGCTCTTCGCCGGCCCGGCGCCGACCACCTCGCCGTTGAGCTTGACGTGCGAGGCGAAGTTGACCACCTCGTTGTGGCGCAGGATCAGGTCGTCGGCGTCGCCGACGATGTGGAAGGCGTGCTCGCAGGCGCTCGCGCCGGTGCAGGCGCCGAAGAACCTGATGTTCTCGATGATCCAGAATTTGGCGCTGATCTTGAAATTCTCGAGGTGGGTGAGGTTGAAGGTGACCGTGCCCGGCTGCTCGGCGCGCAGGAAGATGCGCGCGCCGGCCTCGCCGTCGCGGGCGACGCTGATCAGCTGCGCGAAGGCGTAGCTGCCCGGCGCGACGGTGATCACGTCCCCGGGGTCGGCGGCGGCGATGGCGGCGAGGATCTCGGCCTCGGAGTCGACCGCGACCACCGTGCCGCCGAGGTGGCTCGGGCCGTTGTCGGGGGCATAGAGCCCCGGCGCGCCGCCCGGATCGCCGCTCGGGCTCGGATCGCCGCTCGGGCTCGGATCACCGGTCGGGCTCGGATCACCGGTCGGGCTCGGATCACCGCTCGGGCCCGGATCGCTCGGCGTCGGCTCATCGTCCGCTCGCTCGTCGGCGACGCGCGGGTCGCCGCCTCCTCCGCCGTCGGCGTCGCGGTCGCTGGCGGGCGGAACGGCGTCGTCGGTCCGGCCGATGGTCCCGGTGCACCCGGCCAAGCCAACCGCCGCGCCGGCCAGCGCGACCAGGGCCGAGAGGCGAGGGGCTCCGGCGCGGACGCTGCGCATGCGACCTCCAGCCGCCGCGCTCCGATCGCGCAGCGAGCGCACCATTGTAGCAGAACGCGCGGCTCGAGGCCGGCGACTGCAGCGGTCCGGTCGCGCGCCGGCTGTTCAGCGGCGCCACGTTTCGTTATGGTGCCCGCTCACCGCGCGCGTCGCGTCGCATCGCGAAAGGGGGGATGACCGTGCGTCCACTGGCGTTCGACCTCGTGGGGCGGGGGGCGTGGGCGCTCGTCGCTGTCGGCCTGTCCGTGACCGCCTGCCAGGACGAGGCGCCGACCGGTTGTCGCTGCGGCACCGGCACCCGGTGCGACGCGGGCGGCGTCTGCCGGCCGGTCTGCGCCACCGACGATGACTGCGGCCCGTGCGGCGAGTGTCGCCCCTCCGGGCTGTGCTACGGCATCGCCCCGTGCCGCTGCGGCGAGGCCGGCGACTGCGACGACGGCGACGCCTGCAACGGCGCGGAGACGTGTGACAACGGCTGGTGCGCGGCGGGCACGCCGGTCGAGTGTCCGCCGACCGGGGAGAGCTGCTTCGTCGCCGTGTGCCGGACCGTGGACCAGGCCGCCGAGTGCGTGCGCGAGCCCTCGGGCGCCTGCCCCTGCGCCGTGGCGAGCGAGTGCGACGATCAGGACGCCTGCAACGGCAGCGAGCGCTGCGTCAACAACAACTGCTATCCGGGCGAGCTGTTCACCTGCCCGCCGGCGACGACCCCGTGCCGGGTCAACGCCTGTGTCGACACCGACGGCACCCCGAGCTGTGTGCTCCAGCTCGCGCCGCTCGACGCGGCCTGTGACGACGGCGTGCCGTGCACCGAGGCCGGGACCTGCACGGTCCTCGGCGACTGCGTCACCACGCCCACCGTCTGCGACGATGCGCTCGACTGCACCACCGACGCCTGCGACCCCGCCGTCGACGGCTGTGTCTTCACGCCGGTCGACGCCACCTGCGACGACCAGGTCGACTGCACGATCGACACCTGCGACGTCGCGCTCGGTTGTCGCCACGCGCCTGATGACGGGGCCTGCGATGATGGCAACGGCTGCACCGACGCGGTCTGTGACCCGCTCACCGGCGACCCGAGCACCGGCTGCACCTCGTCGGCCAACAGCGAGCAGTGCGACGACGGCAACCCGTGCACCGTCGACGATGTCTGCGCCGCCGGCGCGTGCGGTGGTGATCCGGTGACCGACTTCGCGACGCTCTGCCCGGGCGGGGTGTGCATCTCGGCCGTCTGCGCGGTGGAGCTCAAGGGGATCGTCACCTCGCCGGCCGGCGACTGTACGATGGACTGGCGCGGCCAGGACCTAACGGTGGTGTGGGACAGCGGCAGCCAGGCCCACCGCTTCGTCGGCGTCGCCAACGTCACCGAGGAGACCGACGCCGGCGCCTGCGTCGCCGACAGCGTCCACTCCTACTTCGGGCACGTCGGCGGTGGCACCTTCACGCTCGATCTGCAGGTCAACACCTCGACGGGCGACGGACCGCGCCTCGATGCGACGACCGCTCGGATCGCCGAGACCACCGTGCTCGCCTACACCGCGATGCCGGACGCGCGCGTCGGGCGGTTGGCCGGCCAGAGCGTCTACACCTCAGGCAGCCTCAACGGGCAGGTGGCCGGGAGCATCCTCGGGCTCGGCAGGTCGCTGGCCCGTTCGGCCACCGGCTACGTCTTCGCCGGCCGCCACCAGTCGAGCGCCGAGGCGGCGCTGGTGGCCTGTGATCTGATCGATGTCGCCGCCGGGACGTGGGACTGTGATGCCAACAACCGGCTGGGCACGACCCTGCGTCCGAACGCGACGGTCACCGCGGTCGCGGTGGCCGTGGACGGCGGCGGCGTTCACCGGGGGATGCTCGCCGCCTTCGTCTCCGACGACGGCGTGGCGACCATCTTCGACGACGGCCCGACCGCGAGCGGTACCATCGAGTCCGCGGTCTCGGGCGGCGGCGGGGGCGGCTTCCCGGACACCGAGCTCGGCGTCGCGGTGGCGCGCAGCTGGGACGACATCTTCTTCGCCGGCGGCGGCGGCCACATCTCGGAGTGCACCTCGCCACCGAACTGGGCCTGCGTCGAGCGGCCGAGCCCGCAGGAGGGGTGGGACATTCGGGACGGCTTCGTCACCAACGCCGGCGACCTCCTGCTCGTCGGTCCGTTCAGCTACCGCAGCCCGATCGGCGTCATGGTCAGCGGCAGCCGCCTGGCGGTCCTCCCCGCCGGTCGCGCCGCCGACATCGCGACCAACTGGGTCACGTTGCCGCTCGCCGCGACCATGGACGACCGCGCGCTCGCGGTGGCTGTCGGCGGCGCCAAGCTCCAGGTGCTCGGTTACCGCCGGGCGATCTCAGGCGGCGACCGGCTGGTGGTCTGGAGCTACGAGGCCCAGTGAGTCGTCGGAGAGCAACATTAACTGCATGGAATAACGCGTGTTTTTCTGCGTACCGTCCCGTTTCGGCGGACCTCGAAGGGGAGGGGGTAAGCAAAAAAAGGGCCGGAAAAAGTCGAGCCCAATGAACCGGTTGCGGGGCCTTTCGTGTATGATACAAGTACGATGGTGCTCGACAGGCGAATGGACTAGGGAGGCGCAATGACCCGGCTGACTCGCGAGACCTTCCTCGAGCGCTTTGCGGGCAAGGCGATCGACCTGGCCGAGCTAGCCAAGGACCAGTCGCTGACGCCGGAGCTGCGGGCGCGGATCGCGCAGGCCGACGCGAACGGCGACGGCAAGATCGCCGGCCGGCGCGAGCTCGAGCGGTTGTTCTCGGGGCTCGACGAGCTGGATCGGGACGGCTCGCGGCATTCGCTCGACGTCGGCGGGGAGCGGGCCCCCACCGAGCTGGGGCGGGTCGTCACGGCGCTGGCCGCGGTGGCCGTCGACCGGCCGGTCCGAGGGGCGGCGGCTCCGATCGAGCAGCTGCTCACCCAGCACCCGGAGCTGAAGACCAACCAAGACCTGCTCAACCACTTCCTCGGCCTGTCGGGCGGCGACTGGAAGCGTGGCCAGCGGATCGCGATGCGCTTCGGCGTCGACCTCAACGCCGCCGCGGCCAATCGCGGTGCGACGATCGAGCGCGGCGAGCCGACGACCAGGGCGGGGCGGAGCCTCGCGCGGCTGGTCGAGCGCAACCCGGCGTTGAAGACCCACCAGGACCTGATCAACCACTTCCTGCGCGCCGGTGGTCAACGCTGGGGCCGCGCCACCGAGCTCGCCCGCTCGTACGGGGTCGACCTGAACCAGCTGACCCGGACCCGCCAGGCGCCGATCGAGCTGCCGGCGCCCCCGCCGGCGGGTGCGCCGACGGTGACCCTCTCGACCTCCTCGGCGCCGCCCGACGGCACGAGCGCGCCCCCGGTCGAGTCGCCCTCGGCGGCGCCGCCCCCCGCGCCCGCGCCGCCACCGCCCTCCGCCGACGCACCCTCGTCCGACGCGCCGGCGGTGTTGACCACCAGCCCGAACCCGACACGGGTCGAGCCGGAGGGCACGCTGCGCCAACCGTTCCTCGACAACGAGCGCGACGCCGCGCGCATGCGCCTGAGTCTGACCCGCAACCAGGCCGGCGAGGTGCGCCGCTTCGCCACCATCTTCGCCCAGAACCGCGAGCGCTACGAGACCGTCTCGCGCGCCACCGGCATCCCGGCGGAGCTGATCGCGGCGATCCACTACCGCGAGTCGTCGATGAACTTCGGCACCTACCTGCACCAGGGAGATCCCCTCGGCCGGCCGGCGGTGCACCACCCGCGCGACATCCCGGTCTTCCACCGCTGGGAGGATGCGGCGATCCACGCGCTGCAGCAGAAGGACGGCGTCCGCCAGGCGCTCGGCATCACCGCCGACACCACCGACGCGGCGGCGCTGGCGACCTTCGCCGAGCGCTACAACGGCCTCGGCTACCACAACCGCGGGCTGGCCAGCCCCTACGCCTGGTCGGGCACCTCGATCTACCAGGGCGGGCGCTACGTCGCCGACGGCGTCTTCGATCCGCGCTCGTGGGACCAGCGCCCCGGTGTGATCGCGCTGATGTCCGGGCTGCAGAGCACGTCGCTCGATCAGAACGTCGCCAACCAGAGCGCCGAGGCCGCCTGGCAGCAGGTGCTCGCCGGCCACGACCGGCTGCGTCGCGGCGAGAGCTCCGAGGCGGTCACCTTCCTGCAGGGGATGCTGCAGGGGCTCGGCTACCGGCTCGAGGTCGACGGCGACTTCGGCGGGCAGACGCAGCTGGCCATCGAGGCCTTCCAGGAGGCCAACGGGCTCGAGGTGGACGGCGTCGTCGGCTCGGCGACCGCCGCCGCGATCACCGCCGCGTTCAACGAGCTCTGAGCGCGCCCTCCTCCTCACCCACGCCCGGACGAGATCGGCTTGACGCCCAACCCGGCCGAAGGTAGGGCAGCACAGAGGCGTTGGTGGCGCTGACTTCCGGGGGGACGGGAAGGCCGGCATGGTGAGCGGCAACGCTGGGGGGCGCGCACGGGCCTGGGACCTGCCGCCGCCGCGGTCGGTCACCGTCTTTGTCGGCAACTACGGCAGCGGCAAGACCGAGATCGCCTTGAACTATGCGCTCTGGCTGGCGAGCGCGGGCCGGCCGGTCAGCCTCGCCGATCTCGACATCGTCAACCCCTACTTCCGCAGCCGCGAGGCGCGCGCCTTCGTCGAACAGCGCGGCGTCGCGGTGATCGCCCCCGAGGGCGAGTACGCCTTCGCCGATCTGCCGATCCTGCTGCGTGAGGTCGGCGGCGCGATCGGCCGGGCCGACAGTCACCTGGTGCTCGACGTCGGCGGCGACGACCTCGGCGCGCGCGTGCTCGGCGGCTTCGCCGCGGCGCTCGCGCCGCGCGACCCGCTGGTCCTGCAGGTGCTCAACGAGCGCCGGCCGTTCACCAACACCCTCGCCGGCGGGCGGCGCATGTACGAGGAGCTGCAGGCGGCGGCGCGGCTGCAGATCGGCGGCCTGGTCGCCAACGCCCACCTGATCGACGAGACGACCCCGGCGGTGGTGCAGCAGGGCATCGCCTTCGCCCGTCAGGTCGGCGCCGAGCTCGGGGTGCCGCTCGTCTTCGCCGCGATCGAGGAGAGGATCGCCGCGCGGCTCTCGCCGGCGGCGGTCGGGTGTCCGGTGCTGCTCATCGAACGGTTGATGACCTCGCCCTGGGAGCCGTCGACGCGGCGCGGCCCGATCGGCCGCCCGCCGCCAGCGACGGAGATGCTCGGGGCGAAGTAAGGAGCGCGACGTGCCACGCGTCCTCATCGAGCAGGCGTTGTGCAAGGGCTGCGAGCGGTGTGTGAACGCCTGCCCGCAGCGGATCCTCGGCATGGCCCAGGAGCTCAACGCGATGGGCTACTTCCCGGCCGAGGTTCTCGACCAGCCGCGCTGCATTGGCTGTGGCCTGTGTGCCATCTCCTGTCCCGACTGCGCCGTGCAGGTGGGCCTCAACGGGACGCAATACCGTCTCTTCGAGTATTGACCATGGCTGACAAACAACTGCTCAAGGGATGTGAGGCGCTCGGTGAGGCGGCGATCCGCGCCGGCGCGCGGGCCTTCTTCGGCTACCCGATCACGCCGCAGACCGAGGTGCCCGAGTACCTGTCGAAGCGCTTCCCCGAGGTCGGCGGAGTGTTCGTGCAGGCCGAGAGCGAGGTCGCCTCGATCAACATGCTCTACGGCGCGGCCGGCACCGGGGTGCGGGTCTTCACCTCGACCTCGAGCCCGGGCTTCTCGCTCATGGCCGAGGGGATCTCCTACATGGCCGGCGCCGAGCTGCCGGCGGTGATCATCAACATCGTCCGTGGCGGCCCGGGCCTCGGTGGCATCCTGCCGAGCCAGGGCGACTACCTGCAGGCGACCAAGGGCACCGGGCACGGCGACTACCGCAACCTGGTGCTCGCGCCGTCGACCGTGCAGGAGGCCGCCGACCTGATGATGGAGGCCTTCGATCTCGCCGACCTCTACCGCAACCCGGTGATCGTCATGGGCGACGGGCTCATCGGCCAGATGATGGAGCCGGTCGAGTTCAAGGCCCGCTCGGAGCGCGCGCTGCCGGCCAAGGATTGGGCGACCACCGGCGCGAAGGGGCGGCCGCGCAACATCATCAACTCGCTCTACCTCGACGCCGCGACGCTCGAGCGGCACAACATCAAGTTGAAGCGCAAGTTCCAGGCGATGGAGGCGGCCGAGCAACGCTTCGAGGAGGCCGGGCCGGCCGGCAAGGTCGACCTGCTGCTGGTCGCCTACGGCACCGTGGCGCGGGTGTCCAAGACCGCGCTCGAGGAGCTCGGCCGCGAAGGGCACAAGGTGGCGCTGTTCCGGCCGATCAGCCTGTGGCCCTTCCCCGCTGCGGCGCTCGCCGCGCGCGCCGCGCAGGCGAAGCGCATCCTCACCGTCGAGCTGTCGATGGGCCAGATGATCGAGGATGTGCGCGCCGCGCTGCCGCGCGAGGTGCACGTCGACTTCTTCGGCCGCGGCGGCGGCGCGGTCTGCTCGCCGGAGGAGGTCGCCCACGTCGCGCGGCAGGTGCTCGCCGGCGAGAAGGTCTACGCGCTCGGCGATCCGACCGGGGGCAAGGCGTCGGCGGTCTCCGCCTGAGGAGGGTGCGATGGAGCTGGTGTTCAAGAAGACCCGCGGGCTGGTGGAGCGCACCACGCACTACTGTCCAGGCTGCACGCACGGCGTCCTGCACCGGATGGTCGGCGAGACGCTCGAGGAGCTGGGGCTCATCGAGCAGGCGGTCGGCGTCGCGCCGGTCGGCTGCTCGGTGCTCGCCTACAACTACTTCAACTGCGACATGCACGAGGCGGCGCACGGCCGCGCGCCGGCGGTGGCCACCGGCATCAAGCGCGCCCGGCCGGAGCTGACGGTCTTCACCTACCAGGGGGACGGCGATCTGGCCTCGATCGGCACCGCCGAGACGATCCACGCCGCCAACCGGGGAGAGAAGTTCACCGTCATCTTCGTCAACAACGCGATCTACGGCATGACCGGTGGGCAGATGGCGCCGACGACGTTGCCCGGCCAGGTCACCTCGACCTGCCCGCTCGGCCGCGACACGGCGCTGGCCGGCTGGCCGATCCGCATCGTCGAGTTGCTCGCCACCTTGCGCACCCCTGCCTACCTGGCCCGGGTCAGCGTCCACGACGAGCTGCACTCGGTCGCCGCGAAGCAGGCGATCCGCCGCGCCTTCGCCTACCAGCAACGCGGCTACTTCTCGCTGGTCGAGTGCCTGTCGATCTGCCCGACCAACTGGGGGATGACGCCAACCGACGCGACCCGCTGGCTGGCCGAGAACATGCTCCCCTACTACCCGCTCGGCGAGCTCAAGCGCCCCGAGGGCACGGAGGTGGGTCGTGCATCGTGAGGTGACCTTCGCCGGCTTCGGCGGCCAGGGGATCATGCTGATCGGCAAGCTGCTCGCCCACGCCGGGCTCGACGAGGGGCGCGAGGTGGTCTGGCTGCCCTCGTACGGCCCGGAGATGCGCGGCGGCACCGCTTACTGCAACGTGGTGATCAGCGACAAGCCGATCGGCTCGCCGGTGTTCGCCTCGCCGTCGGCGGCGGTGGTGATGAACCGGCCGTCGCTCGACAAGTTCGGCCCGCGGGTCAAGGCCGGGGGCCTGTTGATCATCAACAGCTCGTTGATCGACGTCTCGAGCGAACGGACCGACATCGACGTGCAGCGCGTCCCGTGCAACGAGCTGGCCCTGGCCGAGGGAACCGGCAAGGCGGCCAACATGGTCGCGCTCGGCGCCTACGTCGGCTGCACCGGCGCGGTCGCGGTCGAGACCGTCGAGCACCTGATCCGCGAGTCGTTCGCGCACAAGCCGCAGCTGGTGGAGATCAACGTCAAGGCGCTGGCCCGCGGCGTCGCCGCCGCCAAACCGCTCAAGGCCAAGAAGGACTGAGATGACCGCCGTCGATTTGAGCCTCACCGAGACGACGCTGGCCAAGTACCCGCCGGAGCCGCAGCACCTGATCTCGGTGCTCCAGGACCTGCAGCTCGGCTACCGCTACCTGCCGCGCGAGGCGCTCGGCGTCGTCGCCGAGCGGCTGCACGTGCCGTTGGCCAAGGTCTACGGGGTCGCGACCTTCTACAAGGCCTTCTCGCTCGTGCCCCGCGGCGAGAAGGTGCTGCGCGTCTGCACCGGCACCGCCTGTCACATCCGCGGCGCGCCGCTCATCCTCGGCGAGCTGAAGACCCGCCTCGGTATCTCGCCCGGCGGCACCACCGCCGACCAGAAGTTCAGCCTCGAGGCGGTCAACTGCGTCGGCGCCTGCGCGCTGGCGCCGGTGGTGATGGTCAACGACAGCGCGCACGGCAACGTCACGGTGACCAAGGCCCGCCGGCTGGTTCAGCTCGACGGCGGCGCGACGCCGATCCCGACTCCGAGCCTCGCCCCCGCGCCCGCGCCGGCTCCGGCGCCGACCCCGGCG
>JBFYZW010000556.1:0-7907 GCA_041309305.1 Deltaproteobacteria bacterium
AGGCGCGTCCGCGCCGCCGCGCTCTGCCACAGCCCGCGCCCGGCGGCACGCGCCTCGCGCTCGACCGCCAGGTAGCGCTCCTCGCGCGCGAACGGATACTCGGTGTAGACCGCGCCCAGGCCACGCTCGATGAGCCACAGCCCGACGTCGGTGTCGCCGGCGCTGAGGAAGCCCAGGTGCCGGCCGCGCGGGTCGAGCTCGGCGCGGATCAGCTCGACGCCCAGCCAGCGATCGCCGAGCTCCCCGCCGACCGCCTCGAGGGCCGCCGCCGCCCAGGCGTTCAGCTCCCGCCCCTGGTTGGCCGCCGGATCGAAGGCGTAGACGCCGACCAGCCGGACGCGCGCCCGCTCCACCCCCTTGGTGACCACCAGGTCGTTGCCCTTGATCGGCCGCGCCAGGCGCACCTGATCGCCGGTCGCCAGCCGCGCCGGGTAGGTGCTCCCGCGACACCCCTGCACCAACACCAGGGCCGCCACCAGGATCCACGTCGCGGGTCGCTCAGCCCGGCCGTCCATCATCCGCTCCCGATAGCACATCTCCACGGCGCGGCGCGAGCGACTGTGCTCTGCGGCGCCTGCTCCCCACGGTCGTTGAGGTCGTTGTACTGTACGCGTATCTGACACGCAGAGGCGGCCGCTCATGCCCCGCCGACCGAAGGGCACGGCGAAACGACGCTCGACCTCACCCTGCGCAGAGTGACGCGCCCAGCTTGGCGATCAGCTCGGCGGTGACGCGCTCGACAAACCCGCGGTGGGTCGCGTCGATAGACGCGTGACGCGTCACATGCGAGACCCCGCCACAGGTCAGGTTGACGACGAAGTCCCGCATCGACGTGCCCATCAACGCTCCGTGATCAATCAGCTGGATCGAACAACCGAGCGCGTCGGCTGATCGGTCTCGGGTCGCGACACTCGCGCGCCAGCGCGCCGCTGTCACCATTGCGATCCAATCCGTGGCGGGTTCGATCAGGAGATCCGGCGGCAACGAAGCGCTGCAGCTCGCCGGGAGCGGCACCGGAGACAGATCGAAGCCCGTCACGTCGGGTTCCCGCCGCGGAAGAGCAGCGCTTGGCGGCCGGGGAAGCTCACGCTCGAACCTCCGCGTGATCGACTTCCCTTTCCCGGCCAGCATCTCCTCCAACCACGATTGCACCTGCTCGCGCATCACGCTGAGCGTGAGCGTGGTGGCGAGAGTGTGAGCGACGGTCTCATCGGGGACGAACGACACGCCCTCGACCGAGAGCCGCGCCCCCGAGATGGGTTCGATGACGGGCGCCACCACGAACCGCGCGAGCCTTTGATGGTCGAGGTATCGCTGCCACAACGCCGCCGCGAGCTGACGGCCACAGAGAAACGCCTCGCGATTGGTGGTCCCGTAGGGCGGTGCGCCAGCGCGTGCCAGGCACGCGGCGATGCCCTGATCCCAGGCATCTGCCAGGTCACTCGGCCAAAAGCCGGGTCGCGCGGCGTTGATGTTCCCGGTCGGGAGGGGACTGATGCCGTTGAAGTAATCGTACTCGACGCTCAGATCCTTCACCTGATAGCCCAACTCCCCGAGCACCTCGTTCATCGCGTCCCGGAGACGCCGGGCGTGAACGTCGTCGCCCACGACCGCCATGCCGATCCTGGGCTGCACTGCCGCACAAGCCTCGACGAGCCCGACAACAAAGACAAGCCACACCCCCAGCCTCGTCATCGCCGGCCGCACGCCTCGTCCCACTCGTCGCTCGCTGACATCCATGACCCCACCTCCGGTTAGACCGCCAAGACGCACCACAAGACAGGCAGCAGTCGGCGAGAGTCCACTCGGCCGCGTCCGCGCGTATGGGCACGAGTCGCTCACCGCTGTTGGGCAACCACGCTGAGGACCAGCGGTGCATCGAGGCGCTGGCGTAACACCGAGGCTGCCGGACCGGTGCCTGCGGGCCGAACGATCATCGATTGACGGATGATCAGCGGGTGGTAGTAGCTCCCGGTGTTGACCGGAGCGCCGATCGGCGGCTGATAGAGGCAGCAGGGTGCGCTCAGCGGGTTGTTGTCGGCGCACGAAGGCGCGGTCGCGCCGTTCCCGCCGCAGACGCGCTCGATGTGTAGGCCGTGGTTGCCCCAGGCGGCCGGCTGGTCGTCGCCGGTGCCGTCACCGGTCGGCGTCCCGCCTCCCGCGGCCCCGGCGTTGTTGTCGACATAGAAGTAGGACAGGTCGGCCTCCGCCCCACCGACGAGCGGCGTGGTGTCCACCAGCTCGAACAGAGACACGAGCTCGCCGGCCGCGCCGCTCACCTGGGCCCAGCTGCGCAGCGCCGTACTCACGCTGTCGGGTGCACCGTCGACCGTGACGCCGCCTGTGGTCAGGTTGTCCGTGTAGGACATCGTCCCCCGGCGACTGTCGAGGTCGAGGTACTGCCAGACGTTCTCGATCACGTGGACGCGCAGGTAGGTGGTGACGCGCATGCGTTCGGGATAGAGCTCGGTGATCGCGGTGGTGGTCAACCCGCTGGCCGCGCCCTGGATCTCGCGCAGCGTGCGCACCGGGCCGCTCTTGTCGCCGACGTAGACGCTCAACGTGTCCCACGTCTCCTCGTTCTCGCTCAGCGACCCCGCCGCGAGGCTGAACGCGCGCCCCTTGAACCGATCGATCAGGTCGGCGCCTCCGGCGACGCGCAGCTCGTCAAGGCTCCAACGGCCAGCCCAGTGCACGCCGTAGCCGGTGGCGCTGGCGGTCACCTCCTCGGTCGGGGCGTCGCGCAGGTAGGTGACGGCTGGCGGCAGGGCTGCCGGCGGCGCCTGCGCCGTGAAGGTGTAGAGATAGACCCAGGTCGTGCCCCCGCTGAGCGGGTCGGTGAGGCCGAGCTCCCATCGCCGGCCGTCGGCGCCAGCCACCCAGTCCGCGGCGCCGGCGCGCGCGCCGGCGTCGGCGGCGAAGAAGACCAGCTCGTCGTCCTCGTCCACTGCCAGCGCCAGGTCGTCGTCGACCACCTGCTGCGACTCGGTCGGCAGGCCGTGCTTCGTACCCCAGGTTGTGTAGACGTAGCTCTGCTCCGGAGACGCGAGCGTCAGCACGCCGCTGGGCTGGTACGAGTCGATCGTGCGTTGGACCCGTTCGTCGACCTGCAACGGGATCTCGAGCCAGGCGCTGCCGCTCCAGCGGTAGCCGCGCCACACAGTCACTGAGATGCCGCGGCTCGACGGCAGACCGGCGCCGGTGACCACCACGACCTCCCCGTCGCGCCCGGCCACGCAGGGAGGGCCACAATCGAGCCAGCCCCCGCACCCGTCCGAGGCCTGGCCACAGGTCACGCCCAAGGACTGGCAGGTCTCGGGCTCGCAGGCGGGGATGTCACATTCGTTCGCGGCTCCACCGGCGCCGCAGACCTCGCCCCCTGAGCAGTCGCCGCAGTCAACAGTGCGGGGATCGCCACAGTTGTCCTGGCCGGTGACGAGATCACAGTCCTTGCCCAGCCGCAGACAGAAGGAGCTGTCGCTCTCCGGCGCGCACTCGCAGGTGAAGGCCAGGTTGCAGCGCTCACCGACATCGCAGCCACCGCAGTCGAACACGTCGGCGCAGCCGTCGGACGGTGCGCCACACTCCGCCCCGAGGGTCGCACAGTCGGTCGGCGTGCACACACCGGACCCGCAGACGTTGGCGGTCTGCGCGCCGCAGACGAGCGGCGTGGCGCACGTGCCGCAATCGATCACCCGGAGATCACCACAATGGTCGAGCGCCGAGAGCGTGCCACAGTTCTTCGCCAGGCGCGTGCACATCGCCGCCGACGCTTCGGGCTCGCAGACGCACGTGAAGGCCGCCGTGCACACCGCCGGGAGATCACACCCGCCACACGCGAGCGACTGCCCACAACCATCGTCCGGCTCGCCGCACTCCGCCGCCAACGCCTCGCAGGTGACCGGCTGGCAGCCGGCGTCGTCGCCTGGAGAGGGATCAGCGCCGGCAGGAGAATCGCCGGCCGGCGTTTCGTCTCCTGGAGCGTCGGTATCTCCGGCCGCCGCCGGATCTCCGCCGCCGCAGGCCGGATCATCACCAGGACACCCCGCCCCACCCGGCAGCTCGATCGTCCCGGGCCCGCAGGCGCTCGACCAGGCGACCACGAGCACCAACGCAAGACCGTGCGGTGCAGGCTTTCTCATCGGACCGTCCTCCACCACGAGGCTCAAGCACGGGCCGTGCCACGATCGAGATGGGGCTGGCAAGGACGTTAGCAGCCATGGATGCCAAGCCAACAGCGCACCTGCGCTGTCGGCCGCGCACCAGGATTCCCGAAGGTGTCAATCAAGGTGACCGCTGGTTGCGGCATCTCGTCGCGGTCGTGGCTTGGGTCACGGCCCTTCGACCCGCCGCAACGCCGCCAGGAAGCCGAGGTTCTCGTCGACCAGGAACAGGCGACCGCCGGAGTCGGCCAGCAGAAGGGCCGAGATCCGGGTGGCAGCCGCCTCCACCACCCCGTCCTTCGGATAGTCGCCGAAGATGGTGAAGGCCGGGCCCAGGCCGGTCACGACGCCGGAGTCGTCGGCGACCGCGAGTCGGATGACGTCGCTCGCCGCGATGAACAGGTTGCCGTCTCCGTCCACCGCGAGCCCGCGCGGCGAGTCGAGAGAGAGTTGGCGAGCGGCGGCCGCTTCGCTGCCGGCGCTCGAAGGCCGCCCGGTCCCGGCGACGTGGTTCACCTCGCTCTCGCCCGCGACCGCCGGCGCGCCGAAGTTGTAGCGTACGACCCGGTGGTTCTCCTCGTCGGCGATATACAGAGACGGGCCGGGTCCCAAGGCCAGCCCAACCGGCCGGCCGAGAAGCGCCTCGCTCGCCGTTACCCCGTCGGTCAGATCCCCCGGAGCTTCGGGCACACCGACCACCGACTCGACCGTGTCCGCGGCGAGATCGATGCGCCGGACCACGTGGTTGCCGGTGTCCGCGACCCACAAAAAGCCGCCAACCGCGTCGAGCGCCAGCCCGCCCGGCTCGGAGAACCGGGCGTCGACCAGCAGCCCGTCGGCGAAGCCGGCCTCCGGCGCGCCGGCGAGCGGCTCGACGCTCCAGGACTCGCTGTCCTCCCCGCCGCCGAGCTCAATGACCCAGAGCTGATTCGCCCCGGCATCGGCGAGGATGGCTCAGTCCCGCTCGGCCAGACGTGCAGCGCCGACCAACAATGCGCCGGCGAGGAGGTCTTGTGCGGCGCGGCGCCCTTCCTTTGCCGCGCGGCCTGTTCGGCCCCCTTTGAGTCCGGCGGAGAATGCGCCGCGGCCGAGTACTGTAGGCCCGAGCCGGGCCCGAGTGGCTTCACCTCTTCACAGCCTCGCTCGAGCTGTGTCCCCTCGGAGTGTACGCTCGACGACGCGTGTACCCCGGACCAGGAGTGCGCCGAGATCGACGCCAGCGCCGGCACTTGCCTGCCGACCTGCACCTACAGCTGGTCGACCGGCGCCGCATATAGCGACAACTGCGGCGACGCAGGCGACACCACGCTGTACTGCCAACCGGTCGGCGCGCCAGGGGCACCGACGCTCGCCTGCCTGCCCTGGCGGAGCGACAGCGACGGAGGCCTGGCCGGCGACCTGTGTGACCCGATCGCCGCGCCCTGTCGAGAGCGGGATCCGTTGACCAACGACGCGCTCGGCCTGACCTGCGACGGCGGGGTCTGCCGGCGCTTGTGCGACGGTGTGGCGCCGGTGTGCGGGATTGACACGTGCTGTCCCGTTCGCGACCGCGACAACCAGGTTGTCTACTCGATCTGCAGGCCGTCCTGCTGAGACGGACGACATGAGGGCGGTCCCCCGAGCGCAGCCCACCCCCACGACCGATCGCCGCCACGCGGCAACCCGGCGCAGCCGACGCCGGACACCGTGATCCACCTCGGTCGGTCCGATCACCGTGCTCCCGGCTGGATGCCCTTTGACTCCGCCCCCCGCGCCGGTCGATAGAGGAGGTGATGACCACGCCGCCGGCCGCCGACCACCGCATCTACGCCGCGCTGGCCCTGGTCTCCGCCAGCGCGCTGCTGCTCGAGGTGACGCTGGTCCGCCTGCTCTCGGTGGCGCTCTGGTACCCCTTCGCCTACGTCGGCCTGTCGACCGCGATGCTCGGCTTCGGCGTCGCCGCGGTCACCGTCAGCCTGTCGGCGCGGCTGCGCGCCGTGCCCGCCGAGACGCTCCTCGGGCTCGCCGCGCTTGGCGTCTGCCTCAGCGCCGCGGGCGGCTACCCGCTGTGGAACGCGCTGCCGGTGGATCCGCTCAGCCTCGGCGACGACCGGGCGCAGCTCGTCTGGGTGCCGCTGTTGCTGGTCGTCATCACCCTGCCCTTCGCCGGCGCCGGGCTGTTCATCTCGCGCACCTTCGCCGCCTGGCCGGCGCTGGCCCCGCGGCTCTACGCCGCGGACCTGGGCGGCGCGGCCGCCGGGGTGCTCGCCTACGTCCTCTTGCTCCCGGCGCTCGGCGGCCCGGGGACGCTGATGGTCGCCGCCGCGCTCGCCGGCGCCGGCGCCTTGCTCGTCCACCGCGGTGGTCTGGGCACGCGCCTGGCTCTGGCGTTGCTCGTCGCCTCGCTGCTGGGCAGCAGCGCCGAGGTCGAGCGGCTCGTGCCGCTGCGCGTCACCCCCAACAAGCTGCTCGGCACCGACATCGCCCGGGCGCTGCCGCGCGGCTCGCTGTGGACGCTGTCGTCGGCGATCGACGTCATCGAGCCGAGCAAGGAGGCGATGCCGATCATCGTCGTCGACGGTGGCACGGCGATGAGCTGGGTGCCGCGGCACAAGCGCCACGCGCCGATCCCCGCGCCGCAGGGCCTGCGCGGCCTGGCCTACGCGCTCAAGCCCGGCGGCTCGACGCTGGTCGTCGGCTCCGGCGGCGGGGTCGAGGTCTACGCGGCGCTCGGCGCCGGCAGCCGGCGGGTCGTCGCGGTGGAGATCGACGGCGCGGTCAACGCGCTGGTGCGCGGCCGGCTCGACGGCATTCTCGGCGGCCTGTTCCGCCGCGACGAGGTCGAGCTGGTTACCGCCGAGGCGCGCGCCTACCTCGCGGCCCACGACGAGCGCTTCGACGTCATCGCCGCCTTCCACACCATCTCGAACGCGGCGAGCAGCACCGGGGCGATGAGCCTGGCCGAGAACTACCTGCTCACCCGCGAGGCGCTGGCGCTGCTCTTCGACCGGCTGACCGACGACGGGGTCCTGGTGATGAGCCGGCCGGAGCAGCAGCTCGGCCGGTTGTGCGCGACCCTCGCGACCGCCTGGCCCTACCCGGGCGACGTGCACCAGCACGTCGCCGTCTTCGCCGAGGACGAGACGCGGCCGAGTTTCCTCACCGCGCTGGTCGTCTCGCGCCGGCCGCTCGACGCCGCGGCGATCGCTGCGTTGCGGGCGATGCGGCCGGGGCGTGCGGTCTACCTCCCCGACGGCAACGGCGCCCCGGCCGATCAGGCCTTTCTCGCCGCCGCGCTCGCCTGGGGGCACCCGGAGGCCGAGGCGCGCGCCGCGGCCGCGGCGGCTCGGCTCCCCTACCGTCCGGCGCAGCTCACCCCGACCACCGACGACCGCCCCTTCTTTAACCTGCACCGGCCGTGGCGCGAGATCGGCGCGGCGGATCTCGCAGCGGTGCTCGGCGCCGGGCGCGACGCGCGCGCGCGGCTCGAAGATCTACCGATCGGCCAGGTGGCGATCCTCTTCTTGCTGCTCGAGGTAGGCCTGTTGGCCCTGCTGTTCGTCATCCCTCCAGCGGCGGCGCTCCGCCGCGCCGGGCTCGCCGCCGGGCAGGCAGCGCGCCACGGCGTCTACTTCGCGGCGCTCGGCTTCGGCTTCATCACCGTCGAGGTGGTGCTGATCCAGAGCCTGGTGCGGATCATCGGCGAGCCGGCCTGGTCGATGGTCACGGTGCTGGCGACGCTGCTCGCCGCCAGCGGCGCCGGCA
>JBFYZW010000557.1:0-4301 GCA_041309305.1 Deltaproteobacteria bacterium
GGCCGGGTCGAGCAGCATCGACTTGCGGCGCCGCAGCGCCAGCACCGCCTCGCGCACCTCGGTGAGCCCGGCCGGCCGGTCGCCGAGCCGGTCGCGCAGCTCGGCGTAGCGCGGCGGCGCCGGGGCGGCGCGACTGAGCTCGAGCTCGAGCTCGACGATCAGGTGCGGCGCCTGTCCGTCGCGCTTGAAGCGGCTGGTGCGGTAGCCGAGCGCGCAGGCGGCGCTGGTCAGCTCCACCGGCGCGCCGTCGGTCAGGCGCACGGCGCGCACCCGGCGCAGCGTGTCGCCGAGCTCCTGGCCGTAGGCGCCGATGTTCTGCACCGGCGCGGCGCCGCACAGGCCCGGGATGCCGCTCAGGCACTCGAGGCCGGCGAGCCCGGCCTCGACGGTGCGGGCTACGAGAGCGTCCCACTCCACCCCGGCGCCGGCGACGACGCTGCCGTGCGCGCCCACCTCGACGCGGCGGTCGAGGAAGCGGATCACCAGGCCGTCGAAGCCCGCGTCGGCGACCAGCAGGTTGCTGCCGCCGCCGAGCACCGCGACCGGCAGCCGCGCGGCGTGGGCCCAGGCGAGCAGGTCGGCGAGCGCCGCGCGGTCGTCGACCTCGGCCAGGTAGCGGGCCGGCCCGCCGACCTCCAGCGTGGTCAGCGGCGCGAGGGGGACCTGGGTGCGGACGGACGACGGCGGGTGCACGGGCCCACCTGTACCACGGATCACGGGAGCGTGTAGCTCAACGTGACCTCGACGAAGTCGGTGGCGACCTGAGCGCGCTGGGACAGCTGGCCGGCGGGCCGGTCTTCGCGCTATGCTCTGGCGAGCCAGTGAGGGGACCGCGATGACCACCGTCGATGAACGCCGCCGCCACGCCCGGCATCCGTTTCACCTCCTGACCCGCCGCGCCGGCGGCGCCGCCGAGTGGTCGGAGAACCTGTCGGCCGGCGGCGTCTTCGTGCGCAGCGACACGCCGGTGCCAGTCGGGACGGCGATCGAGCTCGAGCTCTTCTTCCCCCGCTGGTTGCCGGCGCTGGTCGTGGGCGGGACGGTCGCCTGGGCGCGGCCGGCCTCGGCCTGGCAGGCCGCCGGGTATGGCGTCGAGGTGGCGCGCGGCGGCGAGGCCTTGCTCCGCCTCGCCCAGTTGTGCGTCGAGCCGCCGGCGCCCGCCGCGAACGACGCCTCGGCCTGCCGGCTGATGGTCGTGCGCGGCGAGCTGGCGCCGATGGCGACCCGCGGGCGCGCGGTGATCATCCCGGCCCACAACGGTGACGAGGCGCTCGAGGGGCTGGCGATGCGCCAGCCCGATGTCCTGCTCGTCGAGCTCGGCGCGCCGCTCGCCGAGCGGCTCGACGAGCTGCGCCGCCTGCGCGAGCACACCGAGCGGCCGATCGTCTGCTTCGGGGGCGGCGACGCCGACGCCGCGTCGCGGGCGCTGCACGGCGGCGCCGATGCGGTCCTGCCCGAGGCGGTCTCGCACACCCACCTGGTGCAGACGCTCTGCTGCGTCAAGCGCTTCGTCGGCGGGTGAGCGTCGGCGGTCAGTTGAGCCAGAACAGGTAGCGCAGCTTGCGCTCGAGCGACTCCTCGCCGCGGTCGATCTCCTGGCGCATGCGGCGCAGGCGTTGGATCAGGCCGGTCGGCTTCATCTGCGCGACGTAGCCGCGGCCGAACACGTCGCGCAGCACGCGCTCGATGTCCTGGCGTGTGCGGTCGCGGTCGAGCTCGGCAAGGTGCTTGCCGTCGAGGATGATGTCGCCCGGCTCGTCGAGCAGGGTGCCGAGGTTGAGGTAGCCGCGCGGCGGATCCTGCCACTGGTGATCGCCGAGCTGGGCGAGCTCGGCGATGTCGAGCCCCTCCTTCCCGGCGATGAGCGCGTCCAGGTCGCTGAGCACGCCGGCCCAGGTCTGGTAGAGCGCCTCGTCGACTGGCAACGGCAGAGGGTGGTTGCGCTGACGGGGGTTCGGCAACCACTCGCCCTCGTCGTCGGTCTCTGCGAGGTAGAGCCGGCGCGCCTGATCGGCGTGGGCGAAGCCGGTGCGCAACAGGTCGCGGGCCCGGTGGACCCGGTCGCGGCTGTCGATGCGGATGGTGATCACCGTCTCCTCGGCGCGCCGGTTGTCGAGGTCGCGTAGCAGCGCGTCGAGCTCGGTGAACTTGTAGGCGAGGATGAGGTTCACGGGGACGCGCTGGAAGGCGACCATCGCCCGGGCCCAGTAGAGATCACCCTGATCGAAGCGAAAGGTCGGCGTGCGGCGCGGGTCGTCCTCGGGGATCTCCCGCCCGTCGGCGTCGACCTCGATCTGAAAGAGCGTCTCGTCGCGCCAGTTGATCCGCCCGTCGTGGTTCCAGTCGGCGCGCCAGGCGGAGAGGTTCTGACGCAGCGCGAAGCCGGGGTCGCGCGCGGCGACCTCGAGGTGCGCGTCGACCTCGGCCAGCGCCCGGTCGGTCTCCTCGAGCGTCCAGCGCGCGTAGCGGTGATTCAACGACCCGCGCGCCGCGCTCATGCCCAGGGTCATCAGGTCGGCGACCAGGTCGTGCATCGTCTTCTTGTACAGGGTGAGCGCCGCCACCGCGCGGGCGACGGTGTTGTCGGGATCGGCGGCGAGGAGCTCGGCTGCCTTCGCGGCGGCCTCGTCGAAGCGGCTGGCCTGCAAGAGGTCGACCGCCGGCGTCGCGTCGAGCGCCGTGCGTCGGGCGGCGGTGCCGCTCGTGGCGCTGCTGGCGCAGCCGGCCGCGGCGATGGCCGCGAGGGCGAAGATGGTCCGTGCGTGCATGCGTCCTCCCGGTAGGGTGTCGATGGCGCATCCAATCGCCGGGCCACCGGGGGGTCAAGTCCCGTCGGCGCCTGGGTGCTGCGGCCGGCGCCGTTGTTGTGTTACGGTGATCGACAGCCATGATCTTCCCGATCGGCCTCGAGGATGGCGCGGTCCACCGCGTGCCGTGGATCAACATCCTGATCGCCGCGGCGACGATCGGCGTGTTCGTCTACAGCAGCACCCGCGGCGGTGGTGCGGAGCTCGAGCGCGGCATCAACGACGTGGTCGAGTACTGGCAGGAGCGGCCCTACCTCGAGCTACCGCCGGCGTTCAGCAAGCGCTACCTGCCCGACGGCGTCGTGACCCTGGCCCGCGAGGCGAAGCAGGCGGCCGAGCGGGCCGGCCAGGTGCCCAAGCCGTCGGTGGTCGAGCTCGAGCAGGAGCAGCTGGAGGAGCTGTCCCGCCGGGCGATGACCCTGCAGCGCGCCAACCTGTTCGATCGCTGGGCCTTGGTGCCGGCCAAGGGCTTCGCGCAGCTGGGCCTGCTCGCCCACCTGTTTCTGCACAGTGGCCTTTTGCACCTGCTCGGCAACCTGTTCTTCCTCTACCTCGTCGGGCCGTTCCTCGAGGACATCTGGGGCCGGCCGTTCTTCCTCGTCTTCTACCTCGCCGGCGGCGTCGTCGCCGGGCTGGCGCAGGCCGGGCTCGACGGGGCGTCGACCGTGCCCATCGTCGGGGCGTCGGGGGCGATCGCCGCCTGCATGGGGGCGTTCGCCTTCCGCTTCGCCACCCGCAAGGTGCGCTTCTTCTACTGGTTCCTCTTCGTGCTGGTCGGCACCTTCAGCCTGCCGGCCTGGCTGTGGGCCGGCATCTGGTTCGCACGCGAGGTCGCCGCCTTCAAGCTGGTCGGCGCCGACGCCGGCGTGGCCTTCATGGCCCACATCGGCGGCTTCGTCTTTGGGCTCTTCGCCGCGGTGCTGGTGCGCCTCGCCCGCCTCGAGACCGACGTCCTGCAGCCGGGCCTCGCGCGCCAGCGCGGCGAATGGCAACAGCACCCGGGCGTGGCGCGCGCCCTCGAGCTGCGCGGGCGCGGCGACACCGCGGCGGCGCGGCAGAGCCTCGAGAAGGTGCTGCGCGACGATCCGGCCAACGTCGATGCTGGCCTCGGGCTCTTCGACCTCAGGCAGCAGGCCGGCGATCACGCCGGGGCGAGCCGGGTGGTCGGCGGCGTCGTTCAGGCGCTCCTGGGCAAGAACGCCGCCGACGGCTTGGCCGCGATCGCCGAGCAGGCGGGCGAGCAGCTCGATCCGTCGACGTGGCGCCCGGCGGTCGCCTGGCGCGCGGCCCAGACCTGGCTGGCCGGACACCCGCGGCTGGCCCGCCGCTGCCTCGAGGCCGCGGCCAGCGACCCGGGGCTGGCGGGCAAGGCGCTGGTGCAGGCGGCCGAGCTCAGCCTCGAGCGGCTGCGCAATCCGGAGGAGGGCCGCGCCTTGGCCGAGCGGGCGCTGGCGCTCACCTTGCCCGCCGAGCTGAAGGGGCGCGCGCAGGCGG
>JBFYZW010000558.1:0-14567 GCA_041309305.1 Deltaproteobacteria bacterium
AGGCGCGCTGCTCCTCGGGCGCGAGCACCTCGGCCTCGAGCCCGAACGGCAGGACCCAGCGCGCGAGCCAGGCCGGGCTCGAGGTCGACAGCTGGACGCGCACGCCGCCGTCCGGCTCGTCGTGACACTCGGCGTCGGCGAACCGCTCGCGCACCTCGCGCGCCACGGCCCGGCCGAAGCGCACCTCGACCCGCGTGTCGTCGTTGCCGAAGTAGAGCCGCGGGGTGCGGAAGCGCTCGAGATCGAGATCAGCCGGCGGCGAGAAGGCGGCGCGCTGCTCGCGCACGGCGGCCAGCCGGTCGAGGCGGAACAACTTCTCGTGCAGCTCGCTGTGCACGTCGAGCGCCACCAGGTACTCGATGCCGCTGTGGGTCAAGAGCGCCAGCGGCTGCAGGCGGTAAACCTTGGTCTGGTCGGAGGAGAGTGAGTAGTAGTCGATCTCCACCTCGCGGTGCCGCTCGATCGCCCGGCGCAGCGCCACCACCGTGGGGCTCGGCTCCTCCTGCTCCTGCCAGACGCCGATGCGCGTCGAGAGCGACTGGACGATCTCGCGGTCGACCGGGTTCAGATGCTCGAGGATGCGCTCGAGCACCCGGCCGAGCTCGACGCCGAGCCCGCCGAGGTTGCCGACCAGCTTGGCGCCGAGCACCAGGGCGCGCGCCTCCTCGTGGGTCAGCCGGGGCGGGCGGGAGAGGCTCTGGTCGAGGTCGACATAGACGACGTCGTCCTCGACGTAGAGGTCGATGAGGTGGTCCGGGGTCAGCGGCGGCTGGCCGACCATCGCCAGAAGGTCGAGATCGGCCTGCAGCTGCTGCTTGGTCGCGCCGGTCTTCTCGGCCAGCTCGGCGAGCGGCACGCCGTCGCGGTGCGCGACGTACGGGACGATGAACAGCAGCCGACCGAGGCGCTCGCTCAGGCTCATCGCTCGGCCTCCGCCTCGACCTGTGCGCCCGTCGCGTCGCGCCGCCGGCGGCGGGCGTAGCGGCGGGCGAGCCCGGCGTAGATCTCGCCGATCTCGCGGCGCAGGTCGGCGGGCGCCAGAACCTCGGCCGCGGCGCCATGCGGCAGGACCGCAGCGATCAGCGCCGCCCGGTTGGCCACCGTCAGGCGAACGCGCGGGCCGTCGGCGGTCGCCTCGAGCACCGCCCGCCGGCCGAACAGCTCGGGGATCGCCGGCACCAGCCGCTCACTCAGGCCGATGGTCACCTCGAACGGCGGCTCGGCCGGCAGCTCCCACGGCCGGCCGTGGACGTAGTGCGCGAGCACGAAGTCGCCGGGCACATCGTAGTCGGGCGTGCGTCGCTCGCCCCCCTCGACCGCGACGTCGAGCAGGCGGCCGAGGTGGAAGGTGCGCACCGCGGCGCGCAGGTGACAGTGGCCGACCAGGTACCAGATCCCCTGGCGGTAGTAGAGCCCGTAGCCGTCGACCTGGCGCTCGCTGACCGCGCCGGAGCGGGCCTGGTAGCGGATCTTGACCCGCCGCCGCGCCGCCACCGCGTCGTGGAGCAGCTGCAGGTGCTCGGCGACGCGCACCGGATCGCGGCCCTCGCGGATCGGCGCGTGCGCCAAGCCCGTGCGCGCCCCGGTCTCGTCGACGTCGAAGCCGAGCTTGGCCAGCGCGCGCACCACCGCGGCGCGGCCGGGGAAGCCCTCGATCGCCGCCGCCGCCGAGCCGGCGATCGACAAGAGCGCCAGCTCCCCCGGCGCCAGCTCGAGCTCGGGCAGGTAGTAGCGCTCGCGATCGACGACGTAGCCGCCCTCCTCCTCCTCCTCCTGCTCGGGCGGCACCCAGCGCAGCGGCACGCCGAGCTCGACCAGCGCCGCCTTGTCGCGCTCGAAGGCACGCTCGCCGCTCTTCGGATCGTCGGTGCGATAGGCGACGAACTCCTCGAGCTCGCGGATCTCGCGCAGCGAGATTGGCCGCCGCGCGTTGAGCAGCAGGGTCAAGAGGTTGAGCAATCGCTCAGTGCGCGCGGCGCTCATCGAGCGCTGCGCGTACCACGCCCGAGCCTCGGCTGGCAACCGGAAGGGGCCGGTCGGCTCTCGGGCGCGCCGGCGGCGCGGCGGGCTTGACGCGAGCCCCCGCGACGGACAAAGCTGCCGACCATGAGCGAACACCTGACGACCCTGCGCGCCGAGGTCGACCGAGCGCTGGCGGCGAAGCGGCCGGCCGACGCGGTCGCCTACCTGGGCGAGATCGTCCACCTCAGCCCCGCCGATCGGCACGCCCGGCTGGCGCTGGCCATCGCGATCGGCGACGCCGGCTTCCCGGCCGGCGCGCTGAAGATCATGCGCGCGCTGGCCGACCGGCTGGCGCACGACGGCTTCCTGCTCGCGGCGATGATCACCGTGCGCCAGGGGCTCGAGCGGGCCAAGGACGACCCGAGCCTCACCTCGACGCTGCGCCGGCTGCACGTGCGCGGCGTGCGGGCCAAGGCCGGCAACCTGCCGACGCCGCCGCCGCTCAAGCCGCGCGCCCCCGAGGCCGGCGCGACCACCGCCCAGGCGCTGCTGGCCCTCGCCGGCCAGGAGCGGCTCGAGCGCGCGACCCAGCTCGGCACCACCTTCCCGCCGGCCGGCGAGGCGGCGATCCCGTTGCCGATGCCACTGTTCTGCGAGCTGGAGGAGGACTCGTTCGTCGAGACCGTCAAGCGGCTGCGCTACCAGCGCGTCGCCCCCGGCGCGCAGCTGCTCATCGAGGGCAAGCCGGGCGACACGCTGCTCATCGTCGCCTCCGGGCACGTGACGGTGAGCAAGGGCGGGGCCGAGCTGGCCAAGCTCGGCCCAGGCTCGGTCATCGGCGAGATGGCGCTGATCACCGGTGCGCCGCGCTCGGCGACGGTGACCGCCGCCGAGGAGGTGGAGATCTTCGAGCTGTCGCGCGCCGACGTGACGGCCCTGGCCAAGCAGAAGCCGGCGATCGCCGAGGAGCTGGTCGAGTACTGCCGCAAGCGGCTGATCGGTAACCTGGTGCGCACCTCGCCCCTGTTCACCAAGTTCGACGAGTCGACCCGCTACCTCCTGGTCGACCGCTTCCAGCGCCGCGGCTACCGGGCCGGCGACGCGATCATCAAACAAGGCAAGACGGGTGAGGGGCTGTTCGTCCTCGCCACCGGCGAGGTCGAGGTCAGCGTCGCCGGTGACACCGGCGACGCGGTGGTGGTCGCCAGCCTGAGACCAGGCGACGTCTTCGGCGAGATCTCGCTGCTCAAGCACCAGCCGACCAACGCCACGGTCCGGGCGCGCGAAGGGGTCGGCGCGCTCTTCTTGCCCCGCGACGAGTTCCAGGCGGTGCTCGACGGCCACCCCGAGGTGCGCGCCTTCCTCGAGGGTCTGTCCGACGACCGAATCAAGGCCTCGGCCGCCGCCGCCCACGCCGACGAGATCCTCGAGGCCGACGACCTCATCGTGTTGTAGGCGAAGTTGGGGGCTTCGGCGCGGTCATGCTACAATCCTCGAGCCGGTCGTCACCGGTGAGGACCTTCATGCGTAACCTCCCTTCGCGGTCTGCCTCGCGCCTCGGCCTCGCCGCACTGCTCGCACTGGTCGCCTGCCAGAACTACGACTTCATGTACCGGCCGAACCAGCGGGTCGTGGTCACCAGCATCCGCGAGGTGGTGGTCCGCAACGCCGACACCGACATCCTGTTCGTCGTCGACAACTCGGGTAGCATGCTCGAGGAGCAGGTCAACCTGATCCGCAACACCGGCGTGTTCATCGAGGAGCTCGCCCTGTCCGAGAACGCCTACCGCGTCGGCGTGGTGACCACCAACGCCACCGACGAGGACTTCTCGAGCACCAACCCGGCCAACTGGTGCATGGAGTGCCTCGGCACCGATGGCGGCCGCCTGCGCATGCGCCGGGCGACCAACGCCGAGCTCACCGACCCGAACCCGGACTTCGGCCTGGGCGTCAACCTCGGGCTGAACATCCCGTGCGCCAACACCACCCGCGACCCCGCGACCGCAGGCAAGAACTACCTCATCCGGCCGGCGCTCGACTCGCCGAACCTCGACGCCGAGCGTTGCCACCTGATCAAGGACTTCATGGCCACCGTCGCCTCGGTCGGCATCGACGGCACCGGCCGCGAGGCGGGGCTGCTCGCCGCGCAGCGCGCGGTCGCCCCGCCGCGCGACGAGATCCGCACCCACAACGGCGACTTCCTGCGCGACGACGCCGACCTGGCGCTGATCTTCCTCACCGACGAGGAGGACTGCTCGTTCTCCGACTACTGCGGCCCGGTCGGCGGTCAGAACGCCTGCCGCTGGGGCAACACCCTCTGCTACGAGGAGATCGCGCTGGCGATGCCGGTCGGCTCGTTCGTCAGCGCCTTCGCGACGCTCAAGGCCTCGACCGCCGGCATCCGCAAGGTCCGCGCCGCGGTGATCGCCGGCGGCGCGTTCCTCCAGGGCGGCGAGCTCGGCTCGTTCGCCGCCAAGGGCTGCCGCATCACCGCCGGCCAGGTCTCGGTCGACTGCGGCTGCTGGAGCTCGACCTCCGGCACCACCGCCGACGACTTCTTCTGCGACTACCTCGCCGACGGTTACGCCCACCCCTGCCCCAACGCCAGCGGCTGCACCGCGGACGCCTGCGAGGCGCTGCCGGGCGGGCGCTACTTCGCCTTCCTGCGCGAGCTCGGCAGCCAGCGCCGCGCGGTCGGCTTCCCGCGCGGCACGTTCGAGGACTCGATCTGCCAGCCGTCCTACTCCCAGACCCTGCTCGACATCGCCCGCACAGTGGTCCTCTCCACCTGCTTCACCCTCGAGGAGGCGGTGCTCGACGCCGCGCAGGTCCGGCTCGAGCTGCGCCACACCGACAGCCTGACCGGCCAGGTCACCTCGCGCGTGCTGCCCCGCTTCGACCCCACTGACCCGCTCGCCGACTGCAACGCCTGCTCCGACGCCGCCTGCCAGACCGGCGCCTGGCGGCTGGCCAGCCCGACCGAGATCTGCCTCGACTGCGGCCTGAAGAAGGACACCGGCGACGACTTCGCGCTCACCGTGCTCAACGAGGTGGTCGGCTTCGACGGAGGACCGCCATGAGCCGCGCCCCACTCTGGCTCGCCCTCGCCGCCGCGGTCGCCTGCACCGAGACCGACATCGGCAAGGAGTGCACCGGCATGGTCGTCCCCGACCCGGGCGGCGCCAGCGCCGAGGGCGACGTGATGCGCGCCCAGGGCTCGGAGATCGTCGAGTACAACGCCCAGTTCCCCTGCGCCACCACCGTCTGCATTGCGACGCTCGGCCGCGGCGCCTACTGCACCCAGGAGTGCACCCGCGACGAGCACTGCCCGCCGGCGTTCGAGTGCCGCACGGTGATGGAGCTCGGCCCGTTCGCCGAGCAGACCTTCTGCGCCTGGAAGCAGTGCCGCGCCAGCGGCGACTGCGGCGACCCCGACACCTACGCCTGCACCCGGGTCGAGGCGCTGTCGCTGGGCGAGATCGTCCGGCTGTGCGACTGGCGCGAGGAGCCGGACTGAGGGTCAGTCTGCCGCAACGCTGAGCGCGTAGGTGCCGAGTTCCGACTCGTCGTATCCGGAGACCAGGATGGTGTAGGTGCCGCTGGCCGTGATCGTCGTGACGATCTGCGAGTAGTACCCGTCGCCGCCGTCGTCGTCCTCGGCGATGACCGCCCCGCTCGCGTCGAGCAGGTAGAGGATGGTGTCCTCCACCGCGCCGCCGCCGCCGGTCGAGGTGGTGATGGTCACCGATTGGCCGGAGGTCAACGCGATGCAGTAGGCGTCGGTGTGCCCGCCGGTGTACAGCGGATCGGCGGCGGTCAGCTCGCCGTTGGTCATCCCGAGCGTGATCGTCGTGCAGGTGCCGCTGAACGGCTTCTCGACCAGCGCGGTTGTGCAGACCTCGGGCTCGTCGTCGAGGAAGGCCGAGCAGGCGCTGGTGTTGATCAGCGTCAGGCAGGCGCTGCCGTTCGCCGGCACGTAGTCGTAGCTCTCGTCCAGGTCCGGCGAGCAGCCGCTGTCGGCGGCACACTCCACCGCGCTGGTGTAGTCTTCGGCCACCCAATCGAGCTCGGTCCCGCAGTCGGTGAACGCGCGGTTGCACAGCGCGGTCCAGGAGTCGACGCAGAAGTCGAAGCCGCCGCCACCACCGCCGCCGCAGAGCACATCGCAGGCGCACCCGACGTCGCAGGCACCCGGGCTCACGTCACAGGCGCAGCCGCCGGAGGTGACGCAGGCAGCCGTCGTGCCCGCCGCCTGGCAGGTCTGCGCGGTCGCGCGGCAATCGGTGGTCGTCGCCCAGGTGCCCGAGGTGCAGGTCTGCACCAGCGCACCGCTGCAGCGCTGGTTGCCCTCCTGCGTCGACGAGCAGGTCGTCGGCAGCGGAGTCGGGACGTAAGGCGGCGGCTCGTCCTCCTTCGCACAGGCTGCGCCGAGGACGAGACCGAGAACCAACCATGACGTGCGCATCGCACCCTCCTTCTTCGTTCGCTCGAGGCTCGAGCTCGTCGCTTCAGCGCCGCCAGCGGTTGCGCCAGAAGTAGGTCTGCAGCCCGGCCGAGAGGAGCAGCGCCGCCCCGTACAGCGCGGCGACCGCCCACCCGGGCGGCGTCGCCCGGGCGCCGAGGTGCTCGAGCTCGCCGAACGGGCGGCGGCGGTAGCTCTCGCTGATCTCGGCGCGCAGCGCCGCGAGCACCCGCTCGCCGTCGAAGCGGCCGAGCCCTTCGATGCGCGACGCGAGCGCGTCCTTGAAGGCGTCCTCGGCGACGCGCGCCTCGTTCCAGGCCATCACCCGCGCCCAGGCGATCGCCGGATAGCGCGGCGCGCCGAGGACCAGCACGACGTCGTTCTTCTTGCCGCCGAGCCAGTGACGCGCCAGCGCGTCGAAGTAGAGCGGGTCGGCCGACGCGGTGACGACGACGATCACGTTGACCTGCTTGACCGGACCGAGGTCGGCGTTCAGCTCGGCCAGCGCCGCGTCGAGCTCGCCGGCGCGCGGCTCCTCGACGCCGGCGAAGAGGAAGCGGCGGGCGCGGAAGCCCTGCGGCCGCGGGTAGGCCGGCAGCTCGGCGGTGAACCGCTCGGCCACCTCGGGCGCGACGAAGAAGTCCTCCGGCGCCGCCTTGACGTAGTTGGTGAACTGGTGCTCCCAGGCGGTCGGCTCGCCCACGCGGATCGCGGCCCACTCGGCCGGCTCGCCGCTCTCGGGCGCGTTGCAACGGCTCTCGTAGACGATCTCCCGGTTGGTCGAGGTGGCCCGCCAGAAGAGATCCTGGTCGTGCATCGTGCATCGGTCACAGGAGCGCGAGCACCGCCGGTCGAGGCCGCTGCCGCGGCACACCTCGCGGCAGTTGCACTCGTAGGTGTGGCAACAGACCTCAGCGCCGCTCGACTTGGAGGCGATCCGACCGTTCCAGATCTCATAGTCCTGGAGGCTCGACCATTGGGCCACGTAGTAGCCGACGAGCATCAGCGCCGCGACGACGATGACCTGGACGCCGGCCTCGGCGAGGGTCACCTGCCGCTTGCCGAGCAGGTAGGCGCCGGCGCCGACGAGCAGCGGGACGAGGACCAGGCCGAGCAGGACCATCGCTGCCGTTAAACCACGAGCCGGCGCTCACCGACAAGCCGCGCGACCGTTGCCAGGTCCGCGCGCTTGGGCGCACCGCGCGGCGCCGACATCGAGGCCGCCTTGACACGCCCCAAGGCCGGTGGTTAACCACCCTCGAATCCGAGGGTTTTTCCATGGCCGACGTCTCGCCCTCCCTGCTCGTTTTCGCGCCCGTGGCGCTGTTCACGGTCGCCGGCGCCGCCGGCGTCGCCTTCTCGCGCAACCTGGTCTACGCCGCCTTCTCGCTGCTCGCCTGCTTCGCCGGGATGGTCGGCCTGTTCGGCATCCTCGGCGCCGACTTCCTCGCCATCGTCCAGCTGATGGTCTACGTCGGCGGCATTTTGGTGCTGATCCTGTTCGCGGTGATGATGACCAACAAGATCTCCGAGGTACGGCGCAGTAACCCGGCCACCAACCTGGTGCTCGGCGGCACGCTGCTGATCACGCTGCTGCTCGTGCTCTTCGGCGTCATCTTCGGCTTCGACTGGCAGACGCGCCCCCCCGGGCCGGCCGTGCCGACCGCCGACCTGATCGGCGAGGCGTTCCTCGGGCCCTACCTCCTCCCCTTCGAGATCGCCGGCTTCATGCTCCTCGCCGCGCTGCTCGCCGCGGTGGTGGTCGCGCGCAAGGAGATCAAGGACGAGGAGGAGCCGGTCAAGCGCGAAGGAGGCGCGGCATGAGCCTCGGCCTGCCCCACTTCCTCACCGTCTCGGCACTGCTGTTCGCCCTGGGCTTCTTCACCGTGCTGACGCGCAAGAACGCGGTGGCGATCCTGATGGGCGTCGAGATCATCATCAACGCCGCCAACCTGAACTTCGTCGCCTTCGCCCGCTACGGCGCGTTCGCCAACACCCTGGCCGGCAACGTCATCCCGGTGTTCGGCATCATGGTCGCCGCCGCCGAGGCGGCGGTCGGCCTGGCGATCGTTTTGTCCATCTTCCACAACTGGCGCAGCATCGACACCGAGGTGATCACCTCGTTGCGCGAGTGAGCGCTTGCTCGCAGAGGGTCATGGGCCATGCACGGCGCTGAGCTGATCCACGCACACCCGTTCTGGGCGCTCTGGTTGATCCCCGCGCTGCCGCTCCTCGGGGCGGCGGTGAACGGCATCTTCGGCCTGAAGCTCTACCGCGCCTTCGGTCCGCGGGTGAACCACACCATCGCCATCGTCCTGCCGTCGATCTCCTTCGTCATCGCGGTCACCGCCTTCATCCAGCTCGCCGGCCTCGACGAGCACGCCCGGGCGCTGCGCCACACCCTCTTCCCTTTCCTCCACCTCGGCCTGCTCGACGCCGACCTGTCGTTCTGGATGGATCCGCTCTCCGGCGTGATGACGCTGGTGGTCACGCTCGTCGGCACGCTGATCCACGTCTACTCGGTCGGCTACATGCACGGCGACCCGAGCTACTGGCGCTTCTTCGCCTACCTCAACCTGTTCATGGCCTCGATGCTGACGCTGGTGCTCGGCGACAACTTCCTGGTCATGTTCATCGGCTGGGAGGGCGTCGGCCTGTGCTCGTACCTGTTGATCGCCTTCTGGTACCAGGAGAAGCCCAACGCCGTCGCCGGCATGAAGGCGTTCATCGTCAACCGGGTCGGTGACTTCGGCTTCGTCATGGCGATGGCGCTGCTCTTCTGGGGGCTGGCGGGCGACTACTCCGGCCGGCTGTTCGTCAGCGACGACGGCTACCGCACCGGCTACTACGAGGCGGCCACCGTCCAGGAGCTCGAGCAGAGCCTCCTCGCCCACCAGGCGAAGGTCGGCTTCCGCGAGCCGCAGCGGGTGCCGCCGACCAGCCTGCGCTTCGACGCGGTGCGTGCCCGGGTCGAGCAAGAGGCGGCGCAGTGGAAGGCCGACAGCCCGTCGGCCAAGCAGTTCATGGGCGTGGCGCTGGTCACGCTCATCTGCCTGTTCCTCTTCCTCGGCGCCACGGGCAAGAGCGCCCAGATCCCGCTCTACGTCTGGCTGCCGGACGCGATGGCCGGCCCAACGCCGGTCTCGGCGCTGATCCACGCCGCGACGATGGTCACCGCCGGTGTCTACATGGTGGCCCGCTGCAACTTCCTCTTCTCGCTCTCGCCGGTGGCGATGACCGTCGTCGCGCTGGTCGGCGCGCTGACGGCGCTGTACGCCGCGACCATCGGCCTGTTCCAGTACGACATCAAGAAGGTGCTCGCCTACTCCACCGTCAGCCAGCTCGGCTACATGTTCATCGGCGTCGGCGTCGGCGCCTACTGGGCCGGCATCTACCACCTCACCACCCACGCGGTGTTCAAGGCGTTGCTCTTCCTCGGCTCCGGATCGGTGATCCTCGGCTGCCACCACGTGCAGGACATGCGCAAGATGGGCGGGCTGAAGAAGTACATGCCCTTGACCCACTGGACCTACTGGTTCGCCTGCATCGCCATCACCACCGCGCCGGTCTTCATCGTCTCGAACGGCTTCTTCTCCAAGGACGAGATCCTGTGGAAGGCCTTCGACGCCCAGCACCTGCTCATCCCCGGCTGGATCATCTGGCTGATCGGCTTCGTCGGCGCGTCGCTGACCGCCTTCTACATGTGGCGCAGCTACTACATGACCTTCACCGGCGAGTACCGCGGCGGTCACGACAGCCACGGCCACGGCGCCCCCGACGACCACGGCCACCACGGCGGCGCGCCGCACGAGTCGCCGCGGACGATGACCTGGGTCCTGGTGACCCTGGCGGTGCTGATCATCCCGACCGCGGCGCTCGGCTTCTGGCCGCTGTTGCACATCGAGCCGCTCTTCGAGCACTGGCTCCACCCGGTGGTCGGCAAGGCGATGGCCTCGCTCTCGTGGCGCTCGGCGGTCGAGAACGTCTTCACCCTCGAGGCGGGCCTGGCCGCCGCCTCGGTCGCCATCTCACTCGGCGGCTGGCTCACCGCCCGGGCGCTGTACAAGGACGCGAAGAGCGCAATCCCCGAGCGCCTGCTGGCCTCGCCGAACCCGCTGCTGCGCGCGCCGCACACGCTGATCTACAACAAGTACTTCGTCGACGAGGCCTACGACTGGCTGGTCGTCCGCCGCACCCGGCAGCTGGCGCACATCCTCTACTGGATCGACCAGAAGATCATCGACGGGCTGGTCAACCTGATGGGCTTTCTCGGCCGGCTGGTCTCGGCGATCGACGGGCTCATCGACGCGCTGGTCGTCGACGGGCTGGTCAACGGCGTCGCCAACAGCTTCGCCTTCGTCGGCCGCAAGCTGCGCCAGATCCAGACCGGTCGCATCCAGAGCTACCTCGCCGGCGCGATCGTCGGCGCGCTGCTGCTCGTGCTGGTCAACTTCTTCCTCATGGTGGATTGAGCCGTGGCCGGGGCGAAGCGCGGGGCCGTTGTCGTCGCGCCGTCGATCCTCTCCGCCGACCACGCGCGGCTCGGCGCGGAGATCGCCGCGGTCGAGGCGGCCGGCGCCGACTGGATCCACGTCGACGTGATGGACGGGCACTTCGTCCCCAACCTGACCCTCGGGCCGCCGCTCATCGCCTCGCTGCGCCGCGCGACGGCGTTGCCGCTCGACGTTCACCTGATGATCGAGGCGCCGGAGCGCTCGCTCGAGCAGTACGCCGCCGCCGGTGCCAACCGCCTGACCGTGCACGTCGAGGCCAGCGTCCACCTGCACCGCACCCTCAGCCGCATCCGCGAGCTCGGCGTCTCGCCGGGGGTGACCCTGAACCCCTCGACGCCCGCCGAGGCGATCGCGCCGGTCTTGCACCTGGTCGATCTCGTCCTGGTGATGACCGTCAACCCGGGCTTCGGCGGCCAGGAGTTCCTCGCCGAGGTCGTGCCGAAGATCGCGGCGATCAAGCGGCTTCTGGGCCAGCGCGCCGCCGAGGTCTACCTCGAGGTCGATGGCGGCGTGAGCCCGCGCACCGTCGGCGCGGTGGCCGCGGCAGGCGCGAACGCCTTCGTCGCCGGCGCGGCGATCTTCAAGAGCGACGACTACCGCAAGGCCATCGCGGCGCTGCGCGCCGGCGCCGCGCGCGCTCGGCGCCGCTGACGCCCCAGCGGACCTACGCGAAGTCGGAGATCATCACCGCCCGGGCTCGGCACGCCTTGCGCAACGAGCGGTCCCCGGTGACCAGACGAACGTCGAGGTCCTCGGCCACGACCAGGAAGTGGGCGTCATAGGCTGAGATGCCGTAGGTCAGCGCGGCAGCCAGAATCGCGGTGCCGTCGGGCTCGCGCTCTCGTCGCCCGAACAAGCGGACGCCGACGTGCCACGCCGCCAACGCCTGCTCGTGGGTGAGCACGCCAGCCTTCACCGACGTGGCCAAGACGCTGAGGTACTCGCTGCGCCACAAGGAGGGCAGAACCCAGTCCGAGTCCTTCTGCCATACACGACGGGCGTCGTTGGTGTGCTCGCCAGCGATGAGCAGATAGCTGACCAGGTTCGTGTCAGCGACGATCATCGACGTCCGTCCCTGCGCGCAGCTCGAATCAGCGCGTCGGTCAACGGCCGCTGCCCAACCTGGCGCAGGCGGTCGATCTCGGCCAGCGCCCGTGGGCCGGCGCGGTCGTCGAGCGCCTCCTCGAGGATGCACAACGCTTCGCGCCCGAGGCTGCGCCGCATCGCGGTCGCGCGCGCCCGCAGCCGCCGATGCAGGTCCGACGGCAGGTCCTTGATCAACAAGCCGGGCATCGCTCCCTCTACTATCGTTTCGCTATCTAAATGGTACCCCGCGTCGCGGTCGGCGTCAACCCGGCGTCGCGCCCAGATCGCCGGCTCAACCAAGGCCGCTCGGCGCCGCGTTGCGCCGCTGAGCCTTTCAGTTCAGCGGATCGGTGGTGCCCACGGCCGCGAACTCGTGCCAGCGGAAGTTGTCGAGCACCGCCAGCGAGTCGAAGACCGCGTCCCCCTCGTCGTGCACCGAGAAGGTCAGGCGCAGCTGCTCGCCGCCGCGCACCGGCCAGGTGGTGCGCAGCCAGCCGGTCGAGCCGTGCCGGTCGAAGCCGGTGCCGGTGTTGGGGATGGGGTGGAACTCGCCCTCGAAGTAGTTGTTGTCCACCTCGATGGCGTTGTGCTTCGGATCGAAGGAGATGTTGGTCGGCTTGCCGCCGTTGGTCGAGGGGGCCTCGAGGATGGCGTAGAAGGTGTCGTTGTAGTTGGCGTTGACGTACTGCGGGTACTCCGCCGAGAAGAAGTTGAAGTCGAACGAGAAGCTGCGCGCCGAAGGGGGCGCGGTCAGCTCGATCACCACCTGGTGGCAGTCGTAGACCCGCCGGCCGTCGCGCCGCAGGGGCTTGTCGCCGAGGAAGGCCGGCGCCGGATCCTTCGTCGTCCCATCGGCGAGCATCCCGCTGCCCGACGGGGACGGGTTGCCGACCGGCCCGGAGCCAACGGCGAGGAACTTGTAGCCCTCGAGCGGCAACAGGCGCGTCGAGGCGCGCAGGCGGGTGAGCGCCTTGACCGCCAGCGCGGGCTTCGCGCCGACGACGCTGGCCTTGCGCACGCTGTTCGCGTCGATGCCGAGCACCGCCGCCGGATCGTCGCTGTCCTGGTCGCGCGCGGTCGCCCACTGCTCACCGTGGCGCGCCACCGTCTCGTACTTGCCGAGCAGCTCCAGCACCTCGGTCAGCTCCGGGTCATTGAGCCGGGCATTGACCGCGGTGATCTCGGTGACCGCGGCGGCGAGCGCGGCCAGGTTCGCCTCGCGGTGATCGGCGAACGGGTAGCGGATCTTCTTCAAGGCCTCGGCGTAGCGGACGATCGCCCCGCCCTTGGCCGCGGTCGGCGAGTCGCCGAGCATCGCCGCGACGGCGGTCTCGCGCTTGGCCACCGCCGCCGCGCCGGGGATCGGCCGGTACTCGGCCTCGAAGGTGAAAACGCCGGCGTCGCGCTCGGCCGGCGGCAGCGGGCAGGAGATGGTCATGTGGTAGATCATCTGGTCGTTGGGCGAGAGGTACTGCGGCACGATCTCGGCGGCGGTGTCGGCGATCTGCTCGCCGTGGAACTCCTTCATCGCCCAGCCCGGGGGCATGACCATCTTCAGGCGCACGTCCTTGACCGCGACGTCGAAGGTGGCGACGAAGGTGCGCGGCTCGAGCAGGCGGCCCACCTCGGCCGGCCGGTCGAGGAAGACGTAGGCGCCGCGGCCGCGATCGGTCACCGTGTTCATCAACGAGTCGTCAAAGCCGTCGCCGAGGGCGATGCCGGTGAGGTAGATCCCCTGCCGCTCGGAGTCCTCGGCGTGCTTGGCGATCAGCGCCTTGCCCTTCTTGCCCGCGTTGGTCGCCCCGTCGGAGATCAGGATCACCCGGTTGGCGTGCCCGGCCTTGTAGCCCTTGCCCGCTGTCTCGTAGGCCAGGGCCAGCCCCTGCTCCAGGTCGGTGATGTCGTTCGGGGCCAGCTCCTCGGCCAACTGCTGCTCGAGCCGCTTGACGTCGAGGTCGGCCCGACGGGTCGGCGGCAGCACGACCTTGGCGCTGCGGTTGAAGCTGACCAGCGCCACCCGCTCCTCGGGCCGCAGCCCGGCGACGAAGCCGGCGATGAAACCCCGCGCCAGCGCGTACGGCGCGCCGACCATCGAGCCGGAGGTGTCGAGCACCAGCGTCGCGTTGAGCGGCAGCATCTCGGCCCGCGCGCGCTCCGGCCCGCGCACGGCGATCTGCAGGTCGTAGCTATCGCCGCCGAGCGCGCGTAGCTCGGCGGTGATGCCGACCGGCCCGTCGGCCGGCGGCGGGTAGGCGAAGGTGTAGTAGTTGAGGAACTCGTAGGTGCGCACCAGCTCCGGGTTGACGTAGCGACCGTCCTCGATCAGCTTGCGGGCGATGACCGGCGAGGCGCAGGAGTTCGAGTCGTCGGCCGAGAGGAACTTGACCGTCGGCGCGGCCGGCTTCGCTGGCGGGGGCTTCTGCCCCGGCGGAGGGGGCTGCGCCGCGTCGGCCGGCGGGCTCGGGGGCTTCGGTGCCGCCTTGCCCTTCTTCGCCGGCGGCGCGCCGCCGCCCGGGCCCTTGCCGCTCGCGCCGCCCCCGCTG
>JBFYZW010000559.1:0-6475 GCA_041309305.1 Deltaproteobacteria bacterium
CCGCCTGCCTCGAGCAGTGCCCCGCCCCCTGCGACGCCACCTGCCTCGAGCAGTGCCCCGCCCCCTGCGACGCCACCTGCCTCGAGCAGTGCCCCGCCCCCTGCGACGCCACCTGCCTCGAGCAGTGCCCGCAGGTCCCACCGATCGGGGCCTGCTGCGGGTTGAGGCTCGTGCAGATGACCGACCCCAGCCTCCCGATCAGCTGCCTCGACGGGCAACGCGAGGCCGCCTGCACCGCGCTCGGCGGCAGTTGGTTCGCCGGGGCGACCTGCGCGCTGAGCAGTGAGCCTTCCTGCGCGCCCCTCGGCTCGTGCTGCGTGCCGGGCGGCGCGATCGGCGAGCCGAGCAGCTGCCTCGACCTCGACACCAGCGCCAGCTGCGCACAACAGCCGGGTGCGACCTTCCGCGCCGGCACGACCTGCGCGGCCCTGTCGACCGAGGATTGTCCGACCACCGTGGTCGGCGCCTGCTGCGTCCGCAGCGGACCGGACGATCCGGCCAGTGGACCGGCCGCACGCTGCCTCGACGACGTCACCGCGGCGGAGTGCTCGGCGGTCGGCGGCGCGTACCACGCCGACTCCGAATGCGGCGCGCTGGTCGACTGCCCGACCACGCTCACCGGCCACGGCGCGTGCTGCACGATGATGCTCGCCGTTCCCGGGAATGACCTGTTCGGGAGCTGCCAGAGCGACGTCGCGGCCGGCGACTGTCCCGGTCAGCTGTTCGACGGCCGGAGCTGCGCCGAGCTCGATCGGCGGCAGTGTCCGGGGGCCGCCGTCTCGGGCGAGGGGCGGAGCGCCTGCCTGGTCTCCTCCCTCTTCGTCCGCGATGGCGCGACCACGGCGATCTCCCCCGCGACCTGCATCCCCGAGCTGTGGCGTGACGAGTGCGAGAGCCTGGGCGGCACCTTCCTCTACCCGTCCTTTCCGGTGGACTGCTCAGCGGCACCGGCGACCGGCGCCTGCTGCACGATGCCCACCTGCACCGACCGAACCGACGGCGCCGAATGCTTCGACACCTTCTTCGTCGGCTACTCCTGCTTCCAGGTCGACTGCGGTACGGGGGGGCTGGCCACCGATCTCGGCGCCTGCTGCCTGACCGGCGAGCTCGGCAGCGCCTTCTCGTGCGTCTCCGCGATCGACGCGCAGAGCTGCGCGACGATCTTCGGCGGCTTCTTCGTGGCCGGCGCCACGACCTGCGGCGCCTGCCCCTGACGCCGCGCGTCGAGCTCACCAATCGGACAGCTGCGTCGCGACGTTCGCGTGACGGGCCGCCTGACTGGCGACGAGCGCTGCGACGCCAGCGTGCCAGGCGGCGTCGTCGCCGACGCGGTTGGGGTCGTCGGCGAGGGGCCCGGTGAGCTGGTCGACCAGCTCGCCGACGCGCGCCTCGTAGCTCGCCGGCGTGAACGGGCCGGCGGCGAAGTCGGCGACCGCGGTGAGGTAGCGCGCACGCCAGGCGGGCACCGCGACGACGCGGTGGAAGAGCGGCAGGTAGGAGTAGCACTCGGAGATGCGGAACAGATCCCAGCCGATGAGATCGGCCGGGTGCTCGCACGGCGCGCCGTCGGCGAAGAAGCCGCCGTCCAGGTCCCACAGCGCCACCTCCGCCGGCCCGCCGGCGAAGCGGTAGTAGGTGTAGAAGTTGTTGCCGTTGGCGTTCGGCGTGTCCCCGTAGGCGAGCGCCTGCAGCGCCGCGACCATCGGCAACCAGGCGTCGAGGTTCCAGACCGTCGGCAGGACGTGCTCGAGGTCGGTATCGGCGGTGTGCTCGAGCACGTCGATGACCTCGAGCAGGCCGGTGAAGTCGCCCGGCTCGTCCGAGGGCTCCGGGGAGTAGCAGCGCGGGTCCGCGGTGTAGTCGGCCGGCTCGTCGCCTCGCCAGGCGAAGGTGCCGCAGTAGGCGTGCTTGAACAGCTGGCCGTCGTTCTCGCCCCAGTGCAGCTGCGCGAACGAGCGGTCGACCCGCTCGACGTTGGTGAACACCCCGACGTAGTCGCCGTTGACGAAGACCCGCGCGTAGTTGGCGCGCGAGACGTTCAGGCCGAAGTCGGCAAGCAGCTCCCAGTTGAGCCGCTCGGCCACGAGCATCGTGTCGTCACCGTACTCGAGGTTGATCTTGCGCAGGCCGCGCAAGCGGCCGCCGGGGGCGAACTCGTTCAGGTCGAGGACCATCGGGTTCTTCGGGTAGCCCTCCTCGAGATCGGAGCGCGGGTGCGTCGAGCGCTTGAAGCGCATCCCCGCCCCTGTTGCCTGCTCGCCGCAGAAGGCGACGGTCACCGGCCGGTACTCCTCGAGGTCCGGGTTGGCGAGCTGGTACTGCCAGTCGGCGTCGCTCATCGTCAGGTCGATGCGGATGACGACCGACCGCTCGAAGAAGGCGTCGCTCGGGTGCGTGTAGTCGTGCTCGGCGATCCACGGGCAGGCCGCGACCCCGGGATCCACCGCCGCGGTTGGGGTGTTCGCTCCGCCCGGCGCGCTGCTCGCCCGACTCGCGTCGCGCGCGCCACCGAGGTCGATCGTCGGCCCGATCGAGCCCCCGCACGCCGCGGCGCCGAGGCCTCCGAGCAGCGCCAGCGCCGACTGCCACGACCGATCTCGACGCGCCTTCGCCACACCCCAGACCATGCCACTTCCATGCCACCGAGAGGTGATGACTGCGTTCGGCCGAGAAGTGTAACCGGCGAATAGAGCTGGAGTTTTTCTCCTGCGCCAGCAGCGCTCGGCTCGACCGCGCGTAGCCGGAGCGCTCTGGCTCCGAAGGCTGCGCATGCGCGGTCGTCTGCGGTTGACGAAGCCACGTCGGCCGTGTCAGGCGTCGATGTAGGACGGCGCGGGTCCGGCGACCCGCGATTGACGAGGGGGGAGTCATGACACGCGACCTGCATCGCATCGTCGACGAGCAGATCAAGAAGTGGCGCCTCGAGCGCGAGCTCGACCACCGAGCGGTCGACCGGGAGCGCGTCGTCCCAGCGCGCGGGCCGAGCCACGCGGTGACGATCGCGCATCCGATCGGCGCCGACGGACGGAGCATCGGCGCGCGCGTCGGTGAGCTCCTCGGCCTGCCCACCTACGATCGGGATATCCTGGCCCACATCGCCACGAGCGAGAAGATCCAGGTCTCGACGGTGGAGACGCTCGACGAGACCTCACGCGGTCGGATGGAGAGCTACATCGCGTCACTGTTGACCGAGCGGGCCTTCGATACCGCCGACTACCTGCGGGCGCTCAGCCGCACGGTGCTCGCGCTGTGGGAGCACGGCCCGTGCGTCCTGGTCGGGCACGGCGTCGTCCACATCGTGCCGCGTTCGCATGCGCTGGCCGTCAGGCTGACCGCGCCGCTGGAGCTGCGCATCGAGCGGGTCGCCCGGACCGGCCAGCTCGCGCTCGACGAGGCGCGCCGCCGCGTGCGCGCCAGCGACGCCGAGCGCGAGGCGTTCCACATGCGCTACTTCGGCGTCAGCGTCCACGATCCGCTGCTCTACGACCTGGTGCTCAACACCGCCGAGCTCGAGGCGGAGACCTGCGCGCGGCTGATCGTCAACGCCTACCAGACGGAGCTCGCCCCCTCCTGACGGCGCACACGTGAAGGCACGAGTCGCCTCAGGCGAACCAGCTCTTGATCCTCGCCCACAAGGATGGCGCCGCGGCCGCCTTCGGCGACGCGCTCGCGCCCGCGTCGACGTTGCCGCGCCGGGAGGTCTTGCGCGCCCGGCTCGGGCGGTAGTCGTCGTCGCTCGACGATGAGCTCGAGTTCATGCTCGGGCTGGAGGTGCCGACCACGATGTCGCCCACCTTGACCCCGACGGTGCCGGTGGCCAGGTCGAGGGCCAGGTGGTCCCCCAGGCTCATGGTCGGCCCAAACGAGCCGCTGGAGGTGTTGTACGACAAGCCGACGCTGCCGAAGTCGTTGTTGAATGGCATGGCGCCCCTCCGCTGGTCAGAGAGGTTATCGGCCGGACTCCGCCCCGGTTGCGCCGCGGCGGAGCGCGTAGCGCTCGATCACCCGCTGGCGCTCTTGTTCGGTCAGCCCCTGCAGATAGGCCTTGAAGCCCGGGCACCAGCCGGTGTGCCAGCGCCAGAGCCTGCCCAGCAACGATCGGGGATCGCGGTCGTACCGCGCCCGCAATTTGCACGTCGCACACGAGGGTTCCGCCATGGTCCCGCTCCTCGCCTCGCAGCCCCGGCCCGAAGAGTAGATCGCGCCGGCGAGCCGCGCAAACCGACCACCGCGGCGGCGCTCGCCCCGTCGGCCCCACGTGGTATCGACATCGCCGCGGGTGTATGCACCGAACGAGCGGAACCTGGAGGTCAGCATGTGGCGCGCGGTGCTCGTGGCGGGTCTCGCCCTCCTCTGGTCGGCCGCGGCCTGGGCACAGGACGAGGCAGACAGAGCCAAGCTGGTCGTGATGCCGCTGCAGACCAGCGACCTCGCCGCCTCCTCGGTCGCGACGCTCGACGAGCTGCTCGTCGACGTCCACGCGCCGACGCCGATCGAGAGCGGCCCGCTGGTCAGCGCGCCGTGGTACGCCTGGGGGATCGATCTCCTGGTCGGCGGCGCGCTCCTCGTGGCCAGTCAAGTGATCCAGGCTGGCCCCACCGACCAATCGGTCTTGGCCGGCGACTAGCTGGCGGGCCCCTGAGGACGCGCTCGGCGCCCCGTGAGCGACCGAGACAAAGAGAGTCAGTAGATCAGCTCACCGATGACGAGGAACTCGGCCGAGAGGTGGGCATCCTCGATTGCGCGCCTCAGGTCGTCACGCACCAACAGCACCTCTGGACACTCCTTCAGCCGGAAGATCGCCCGGTCGGAGGGGAGCTTCTCCTCGAGCACGTGGAGCTCGAGGAGATCCTGGAACTCGCCCGGGTAGAACGGGCTCTCGCTGCCGTCGGTCTTCTCCATGTCGACGCAGGCGACGCTGTCCAGCAGGTTCACCACCCACATCGCGTCGTCGGCTACCCGCCCCTTATGGTTCACCAGCGTGAACGGGAGGTATTCGACCGGTGTGGCAATGTGCTCCTGCAGCAACCTCTTCATCCGGTCCGTGACCATCAGGCAACGATGCGGGTTGAGCACCACGTCGGGCACCTTGATGCCCTTGTGACGTCGCTCCATCTTCAACCGGGCGTCCTTCGGCCAGGTGTCGACCATGCTCCGGCCGCGGCGCGCGGGGTTCATGCTCGGGAAGTCCTGCGCGACCATGTCGATCTTGCAGAACTCGTCATCCCGTGCCGGCCCCAAAATGAAGAACCCACGCGTCGCACGCCCAACCGCTGTCTCCCCGTCGGTGCGCGCCGGCGCCGAGGGAAGGTGGTGGGCGACGCGGCGCTCTCCAGGTGGGGTCCGCCACGCGTCTCGGTCTGGAAACGGCCCGCCGACCGGGAGCCGCGCCAGGTGGGGCATGAAGCGGTACTCACGCTCGGTCGTGATGCCGCGCAGCTGTGCGAAGCGCAAAACGACGAGCCCGTCCATCAGCACCGCCCCGAGGCTGGCGTCGACCTCCGGGATGTAGCCGGCGCTCGAGCGGAAGCTCTCGAAACGGGCAACGTGGTCGTCGACCAACGCGAGGATGCTCTCGCCGAAGGCGGCCGAGTCCCTCTCGACCAGCGCCGAGCCCACGTCCCGTGGCACGGACCGCTGACCATCGAGCACCCTGCCCCAGCGTTTGAGGATCGCGCGCAGCTCGGTGTCGTCCGCACCGAGGAGCATCCGGTGGAGCAGGTGGTAGCGCAGGAAGTCGTCCTCGTACTCGAAGCCCTCGGCGTGCTGCTTGGGCGAGAGCTCGGCCAGCCGGGCAGCGAGATCGAGATCGCCGGCGATCACCGCGTCGGCGAAACCCGGGTTCTCGCCGGCGGTCAGGTGCCTGGGCTCGACCCCTCCTCCCGCGCCCGCCAGCTCGAACAGGTGGAGGGCCGCGCACCCGGAGCGGTGGAGGTTGTCACGAAACCCCTGCCGGTCAGCCTCGGCGAGCAGCCGCACGATGGCGATCAGTCGATAGCGGAGCTCAATCTCGCCGATGACCTCGCCGCCGAGCAGCTCACCTTCACCGAGCGCCGCGAGGCATCTACCGATCAACTCCTCGGACTCGAGCAACAGATCGTCGAGCAAATCCTGGGACGTCATGCCGGCATCTTCTCCCACCCGGTCGTGGTTGCCAACCGGCGATCGCGGACGACCGGGGCCTTCTCCAGCAGCCCCCCTTGGTGTACGGGAACAGACACGAGCGGAGCGACGTGATGCGCACCTGGCGAATGGCCTGGCGGAACATCTGGCGCAATCGGCGGCGCACCGCCGCGACCACCGCGGCGCTGACGCTGGCGCTGCTCTTCTCGTTCCTCTACTCGGCGCTGGCCACGGGGTTGATGGCCAACATGGAACGCGACGCGCTCGACTTCGAGCTCGGCGACGTGCAGGTGACCGCGGCCGGGTACGACGACCGACCGTCGTTGTACACCCACCTCGTCGACGCGGCGCG
>JBFYZW010000560.1:0-4272 GCA_041309305.1 Deltaproteobacteria bacterium
CCGCCTGCCGTTGCCGCCCGGCGGCCAGGCGCCGGGCAGCGTGCGGGCGAGGTTCCGCAACCGCTACGGCTTCCGGGTCTACTTCAGCTCGGAACAACACGGGACGTTGGTGCTCGCGTGCGACGTCGTCGCGCCGGCGCCGGGGCAACGCGTGATCCGGCTGCAGACGCCCGCCTGCGCCGGCGTCTGGGACGAGGTCCGGCTCGAGCTGCCAGCCGATTACCGCGGCCCGCTGCGCGAAACCTTCCTGCAAGGGGAGTTCGACCTCGCCCTCTTCGAGCTGGCGCCGCCGCCCGGCCCGGTGTCTCAGTAGGCGTTGCGGCTGACGAAGCCGCGCAGGACCGTCAACAGGATGATCTTCAGGTCGAACCAGAGCGACCAGTTCTCGATGTAGAACAGGTCGCACTCGACCCGCTTGCGCATCTTCTCGACCGTGTCGGTCTCGCCGCGGTAACCGTTGACCTGCGCCCAGCCGGTGATCCCGGGCTTGACCTTGTGGCGCAGCATGTAGAAGTCGATCAGCTCCTTGTACCGCTCGTTGTGGACGATGGCGTGCGGGCGCGGGCCGACGATCGACATCCGACCCTGTAGGACGTTGAAGAACTGCGGCAGCTCGTCGAGGCTGGTCCGGCGCAACAAGGCGCCGAACCGGGTCACGCGTTGGTCGTGAGCGGTCGCCTGGGCGAGCGCGCCGGCCTCCTCCTGGTGCAGGCGCATGGTCCGGAACTTGTAGACCTTGATCCGCCGGCCGTCCCAACCATTGCGGTATTGCTTGAACAACACCGGGCCCGGGGAGCTGAGCTTGACGCCGATGGCGATGAACAACATCAGCGGGCTGACCAGGAGGATGATCAGCAGCGCCAGCAGGCGATCCTCGAGCGCCTTGGTCAGGCGGCTGGCGCCGACCATCGGGGTCGCCGTCAGGTTCAGCACCGGGAAGCCGGCGATCGACGCGACCGAGTGGTTGAGCAGCCGGAAACCGAAGATGTCGGGGACGAAGTGGATGTCGGCGGTCGAGTGGCGCAGCGCGTGGAGCAGGCGGTGGACCTCGTCCTCCTGCTTGAGCGGAAAGGCCAGCCAGACCTGGGGGATCCGCTTGGCGAGCACGTAGGCGGCCATCTCGTCGAGGCGGCCGAGCCACGGCACGCCCCCCGGTGAGGAGTCGGGCAGGTCGTCCGAGAAACAGCCGACCACCTCGACTCCGGCCCACGGTGTGGCCTGCAGGCGCTCGACCACCTCGCAGGTCAACCGCAGCGGCCCGGCGATCACCGCGGGCTGGCGGTTGAGGCCGCGGCTGCGGGCCCAGCGCAGGCCGAGGCGGACCGCGACGCGCGCGAACGCGAGGCCGGTGATCGACAACGCGGTCCAGGAGATCATCCAGCCGCGGGAGTAGACCGCGCCGATCTTGCCGATGAAGGCGATCGCCGTCAGGCCGAGGACCACCGCCAGCCAGCCGACGACGACCAGGCGCACCTCGGCGAAGATCGACTTCTCGCGCCAAGCCCGGTAGGCGCCGAGCTGCGGGAAGACCACCGCCATCAGCAAGAGCGCGACGACGACGACCGCGCGGTAGTTGTCGGGGAGGAGCCAGGCCTCCAGGTACCAGCGGAAGGCGGCGCCGGCGGCGAGGCAGATCACCAGCACGTCCTGGATCGGCAGCAGGACGGTCAGGATCGACGGGTCGGCGAAGAGCCCCCTCCCGTGATCGACCTGCGCGCCTTGTCGTCTGGTCTCGGCCATTCCGCTCGCCCGCCGATCCTGCCACGCTGCGCGAGGTGAACCAACCCGAAACGTCGCCGTCAATCGCCCCGCTCGAGCAGCGCCTCGTACTCGGCGAGGACGGCGGGCCAGGTGAACTGCTCGCGGTGTCGGGCGCGCGCCGCCTGGCGCATCGGCAGGAGGAGCTCGCGGCGGGCCAGCAGCTCGTCCATGGCCGCGGTGCAGCCGGCGGTCGTGCTGAAGTAGCGGGCCGCGCCGCCCGCCACCCAGCGGTTGTACGGGTTGTCGTGGGCGAGGATGGCGCAGCCGGCCCCGAGCGCCTCGACCAAGGTTGGGTTGGTGCCGCCGACCCGGTGGCCGTGCAGGTAGAGGAGGGCGTGGTAGCGCAGCGCGTCGACCAACGAGCGATCGTAGACCGGCCCGACGAACGCGACGTCGGGGCTGGCGACCTCGCCGAGGCGGCGATGGTAGGCGTTGCCGCGCGGGTCGAACGGCCCGACGATGAGGAGCCGGCAGTTGCGCCGCTTCGCGGAGAAGGCGCGGACCAGCTCGGCGATCGAGTTCTCCGGCTCGAGGCGGGCGATGAGGAGGAGATACTCGTTGGCGGTCACTCGCCAGGGCGCGACCAGGCGCGGGTCGGCCTCCTGGATCGAGTCCGCTCCGTACGGGATCATCGTGATGCGCGCCGGCTCGAGGAAGCCCGCCAGATAGGCGGCGATCACCGGGTGGTCGGCGATGATCTGATCGGCCAACCGCCCGCCGAGCCGTTCGTTGGCCAGCAGCCAGGTCTTGGCCGTGAGGGCCCACTTGTCCCGCCGCCACTCGATGCCGTCCATGTTGATGAACAACCGGATCCCGCGCCGGCGCAGCGGCCAGAGGAAGAGGGCGGTGTTGTAGCCGAGGACCAGGCAGCGATCGCGATGCCGAGCGGCGTGCTGCACGCAGCGCCAGTCGAACTGCATCGTCCCGAGCGGGCCGCGCAGGCCAGCCGAAACGAGCACGCGCCGGACGCCGCGCCAGTCGTCTTCGCCGAGCTCACCCGGGGGCGCCTGGCAATAGACCGACACCTGCCAGCCGCGCTCGGTCAAGTAGAGCGCCAACCGTTCGGCGAAGGTCTCGAAGCCACCGTGCGCGGCGGGGATGCCCCGGGTGCCGAGGATGCGCAACGACCGGGCCGCCATGAGCGGCTCCTATCAGAGGTTGCGCGGCCGGCAAAATCCTGTATAGCCGGCCGCGTGGGCTCCAACGCCGCCAATGGCCCCGCGCGACCCGACTGGCAGACGCTCTTCGACGTCGCCCGCGATTGGTGCCGCGACGGTGGCCGGGACTGCAGCGAGACCGGCGGGATCTCGCTCGGCTGGAGCCAACAGGTCGACCTGTTCGAGGACCTCTTCCCGGTGGCGGCCGGGACCAAACCCGGGTGGCGCAGCGTGCTGCGTCGCGCCGGGCTCGCCTGGACAGCGCGCTATTGGGCGAGCCGAGCGTGGGCCCTCGCCCAGCCGTGGACCGGCGAACCGGGGGCGGTGGCGCTCGTCTACGACGTCGACAACCGCTCGATGACCGTGAACCTCAACGCCGTGGCCGGCGAGCTGCTCGCCCGCGGACAGCGGGTCGTCGGCGTGGTCGCCGACCCGGCGGTGCGCCGGCAGCTCGCCGCCGGGATCGAGCCAGCGTACTTCAGCGCCTTCGCGGCGGCCGGCCGCCCCGCCGGCCCCAGCCGCGCCGAGCTCGAGGCCTGCGCCGCGCGGCTGGTCGGAGCGTTGCGCCGGAGCGGCTGGGGCTCGTTCGCCGAGCGGCGGCGGGCGGCCGTCCGGCTCCTGCGCAGCCTCCGGCAGGCGGTCCGGGACCTCGCCGCGCTCGAGGCGCTCCTCGACGCTGGTCGCTTCGTCGCGCTGGTCAGCGGCTGCGATCTGCACCGCCTCTCGGCCCTGGCGCTCCAGGTCGGCCGGCAGCGCGGCCTGCCGACCTTTGCGATTCAACACGGGATCCCGATCTTGCCGCACGCCTACGTGCCGCCTTTGGCCGAGACGGTCTGCGTCTGGGGCGAGGCGAGTCGGAGTTGGTTCGCCGGCGCCGGGGTCGCCGCCGAGCGCCTGCTGGTCACCGGCTGCCCGCGCTACGACGGGCATCAACGCCGTGGCGCGCCGGTCGGTCCATCGCGTGAGCGGCCAACCTTGGTGCTGTTGTCGACCGCCATCGTCGTCGAGCGACTCGAGCCGATGGTCGACGCCTTCTTGCGCCTGCCGTTCGAGCTGTTCGGCGAGGTGGTGGTGAAGCTCCACCCGTCCGAGTCGACCCAGGCGTTCTATCAGGACAAGCTCGTCGCGCACGGCCGAGCCGCGGCGGTCCGCATCGAGCAGGCGCGGCCGATCCCAGAGCTGCTTCGCCCCGGCGACGTCGTCGTGGTCGGCAGCTCCTCCTCCGGGGTCGAGGCGGTGCTGGCCGGCGCGGCGGTCGTCGACGTCGCGCTCGACGGCCTGCCGAGCCCGATCGACTACCAGGCCTACGGCGTCGGTGCGCGGGCCGAGCCAGCCGGTTTGGCGGTCGCCTTCG
>JBFYZW010000561.1:0-11866 GCA_041309305.1 Deltaproteobacteria bacterium
CGGCCTGGGGGGTTGCACGCTGTAATCCAGCACCGCGTGTCTCAGCGTGCAGGGGCTCACCGGCGGCGGTGGGGTTGCGTGTGCCGCCGGTCAGCCGTGCGTCAACACCTACGACTGCCTCAGCGGGAACTGCCACGGGGACATCTGCCAATGACCCGCGTGCGGTTGGCCTGACGCGTCGGTGTGCGCGGTTTACGGTTCGAGCCGGTAACGCAACGAGAGCTCAAGCGCGTCGACGGCAACCGTCGGTGCGCTCGCCCCGTTGCCTTGGCCAGCGAGCGGCCGAAGCCGGAAGTGTACTGAGCGGGTCGAGCGGACAACCAGGCGCTGTCCCTCCACCGCCTGGGCGCTGACATAGCGGAGCAGCGCCGGAGCGCCGGGGTCGGCGCTGCCGCTGGCGAATTCTTGCCAGGCAGTGGTCTTGGTGTCCCACAGCTCGAGCCGAACACCCGGTACCGCGTCACCGATGAAGTCGGCGTCGGGCGACGGCGCGAGGTCGACAGTGGAGCCGCTGGCACCGGCCCAGACGCGCAGGTCGAGCTGCGTTATCGCTGCGTCGGAAAGGCCGGTGGCGAGGACCAGACGACCGGCCAACGCGACGTCGGCGTTCGGTGAGGTGTCGAGCTCCCAGAGATCTCCCTCGGGCTGTTGGCCGCTGTCGCCGCCGAAGAGCACGATGCGCTCACGGCGGGGGTCGTAGGTCATCCCTGCGACAGAGCGGGGCGCCGGCCTGCGGTCCACGGGGGTCCGCTCCTGCCAGGTCTGGCCGTCCCACTCCCACACGTCGGCCAGGCGAGCGGAGTCGTATGAATCTGGTTCGCCACCGAAGAGCACCACGCGGCCCCGTTTCGTATCATAGGCCAGTCCGGCGCCGCTTCGCCGCTGCGGTCCGGTGCAGGTGGTACCAGTGCCGCAGACCTGGTGCCAGCCGTTGTCGTACCACTCCCAGGTGTCGTCGCAGGTGTTTGACTGCGCCAGGTCAGGTTGATCGAGGAGGCAGTCCGCATTCCCGGCACGTTCCCCGCCGAACAAGACGACCCGCTGGCGGAGCGTGTCGTAGGTCATGGCCGCCTTGCGGCGGGACACAGGGCCATCGCAACTCGCGCCACCCTCACCGCAGAGTTTCTGCCATCCCTGGGTGAGCGACCAGGCGTAGGTTCCGTCCGAGTAGCCGGAGCCCAGGTCGCCGCCAAACAGAATGACGCGCGAGCGGGCTGCTTCGTAGGCCAGAGCGTGATCGATTCGCGCCGATGGGGGAGTGCAACCGGACGTGCAGGTTTGGGTCCACAGGCCATCCGCGAGCAACCACGTGTCGTTGAGGTCGGAGAACTTGGTCTCCCCGCCAAACAGCAACATCGCGCCCGGAACCGCGGCGTAGACCGCTTGGTGGCCGGCGCGCGGCTCGGGCGCTGACGGCGAGGCCTCGGGATCAATCGGCGACCAGCGCGCGCCGTCCCATCCCCACACATAGAGGCAGTAGGCGCTCTCGCTGCCCTCACAATCATAGAGGTCGCTCAGGCCGCCGTACATCAGGCTCTGCTGCTCGGTCGGGTCGAAGACCATCGTCGGTCCTTCACGCGCTGGGATGGTCAAGGGGTCGCCGTGCTCGTCGACCAGCGGCGCGATAGCCACCTCAAAGCCGCTCGCACCGAGAACCCATAGATCAGCGTAGAAGTCGCTGCTCCCCATGCCGCCGAGCGCGGCGACTGCGCCAGTGAACGGCTCGAAGAAGCAGGCGGCACCGATGCGGCCGGGCACGATCGGTTGGGTGATCGCCAGATCGGTCCACTCGCCGGCGCGCCACGACCACGCGTCGAGACACTCCGGCCGCGCACCGCCAGCGCAGTTGGTTGCTCGGGCCGCACGGCCGCCGAAGAGCACCAGTCGGTCATTGAGCGGGTCGTAGACGAGCGAGTGACCCAGCCGCGACTGCGGCTCCGGGCCGGTGGCGGGCTGCGTATGCCACGCGGAGCCGTCCCACAACCAGAGGTCGTTGTCGGGTGTGTCACACTGGGAGGGATCGCCGGAGCCGACCTCCAGGCAACCACCGGCGAGGAAGACGCCGCGGCCGGGGTCGGTGGCCAGCGCCGGGAAGGAGCGCGGCGGTGGTGCGCCGGCGGCCGGCGCCTCGGTCCAGCTCGTCCCGTCCCACAGCCAGGTGTCCTGGAGCAGCGGCGCGCAGGTGACATCGAGGCAGCCCCCGAACACCAGCACACGCTCCGAGATCGGATCGAAGGCCGCGCCGTGGAAGGTGCGCGCCGGTGGGCCGGGCGGCGCGGAGATCTCGACCCACTGGGTGCCGTTCCACTCCCAGAGATCGCCGTAGGTTTCGGCCAGGTTTGTGCCTCCGAACAGGACGACGACTCCACGCCGCGGATCGACGACCAGACCATGGGCCATGCGCGGTGCGGGGCTGACGAGATCGACCGCTAGCTCTCGCCACGTCGCGCCATCCCATTGCCAGGTGTCGGCTGTGAAGCCGGCGGGGGTGTAGCCGCCGAACAGGACTCCGATGCCAGTTGTCCCATCGTGGGCGATAGGGGAGAACCCACGGCGCAACGCCAACGGGGTCGGCCGACGCGGCGACCAGCCGCCGTAGCCGGTCGCGCTCACCGAGCCGGCCAGGGTGCCGTCGACGCGCGCCAAGGCGTCGTAGTCGCTCTGGGTCAGCGTCATCAGCGCAGTGCCATTGGTCAGCAACGCGGCTGGACGAACGCGCGTGAGCTCGTGCGGGTTGCCGAAGGACTGGCCGACCTGTTTGCCGCGCAGCGAGGTGTGCCAGACAACGTCGCGCACCTGCGCCAGCGTCGACTCATTGCCCGCCGTGTCGACCGCCTGAAGGTACACCGTCGGCCAATCCACCGGCGCGAGCACGGCGGTGAAGACGCCCGTCGCGTCGGCCTGCGCTCGTCCGAGCTCCCCACTGGCAGCGAAGGAGGAGTAGGCGATCGCCGTGGCGCCCGCTTCCACAGCGCCCGCGCCACCAGCCACGCGGTAGCTCGGCGACGCGTCATCCGCCACCCGACCCCACGGCGCGCGTTCGAAGGTGATGAGGTCGGGGCTGTCGGTCGCCGGGGGGGACGGCGGCGTCGTGTCAACCTCGAGCGTGGCGACGTTGAGGATCGCCTGATTGAGCGCTCGGTCGCGAACCGTCGCCTGGATCGGGTGCTCGCCGTCGACCGGTGGGGCATCGACCTCGGCGATGAAGCTGTAGCTCTGACCCACCGACGCGAGCAGCGAGAAGACCACCTCACCGCCCGGGCCGGCCTCGACGGCAGGCTCCTCGCCCTCCGTGAGCGGCTCGGTCACGGTGAAGGACACCGTGACCGTCGTGCCGGCGCGGGCGCGGCCGAGCACGAAGATCTTCGCCGACGCGTCAGCGTAACGAACGCTGGCGCTGCCGGGGAACAACGCCGGAGGCGTGAAGTCGGTCTCCAGCGCTCGGGCTCGCTCCTCGTGCGTCGGGTTCCCCGCCGAGTCGACCACCGTCACCGCGAGGGTGGCCAGGCCCTCGGGGTCGGTGGCGCGAGCGAAGGTGTAGGTCGCCGTCCACGAGAGCGTCGACGCACCGGGCACCACCGACGCCGCGACTTCGGCCCCGGACGCACCGCCCCAGAGGAGGCGCACCTCCGGGGCGACGGCGAGCGGCTCGGAGACCTGCAGGGTGACGAGGAGCGTCTGCGCATCGCCGAAGGTGGTGCGGTTCAACGTCACGGCCTCGAGCCGCGGTGGGGTCGTGTCGCCCCCCTTCTTCACGCAGACGCCGAGCAGCGCGTTGCAGGTCCGCTGCAGCGGGCAATCGCGGTCACTGGTGCAGCTGAACCGCGCGTCGGCGGGGGCATCGAGCTCTGTCGTGCACCCGACCGCCCAGAGGGCGAGCGCCAGGACGAGACTCCCTCGCGGGTGAGTCAGACACGGGTGGGGCATTGCGGCTCGCGTCATCTGAACCTCGGTGTGCCTCTGGGGCATCGCGTTCGCCTCATCATTTGTCGCAATGTGGTCGCTCACTCACCCTCGACCTGCGGCCGGAACTCGCCGTCGATCTGCACCGCCTGGGTCGCGCCGCTGACGCTGCCGGCCCAGCTGCAGGTCAGCGTGCCGGCCGGGTCGGCGAAGTCGGGCAGCGCCCGCCCGGCGAGCAGGCCGCGCACGCACGCGTCGATCGGCGCCGGGGTGTCGGGGAGGGTGAGATCCACCGCCGTGACCGCGCCGCGCGCGTCGATCTCGAGCACCGCCCGCCCGGCCACCTGGCCGACGTGCGCGGCCTGGGTGTAGCAGTCGGCAACGCCGCCGCAGCCGGCCTGGCTGTAGGCGGCGTAGCGTGCCGCGCGTGCGGTCGCCTCGTCGGGTGGGGCGTTGACGGCGTTCTGGATCGCCCAGACCGCCAGCGGCTGGCTGGCGGCGAGCATGATCAACACCAGCGCCACCGGCGCGCCGGCGCGGCCGATGCGGGTCGCCTCGTAGGAGGTCGATGAGGAGTTGGTGGTGATCGTCGCCGCCGGAAGGCGGCCGCGCAACAGGCCCACCGCGCACCACAGGGCGATGAACGGCCCGGCCACCGGGACCAGCGACATCACCGCCGGGAAGACGGTCTCGAAGAAGACCCGGTCGCCCGCCTCCTTGGTGGTGTAGACGATCGCCAGGTGCCCGACGATCACCGCGCCGAGCGCCAGGACGCCGGCGACCACGAAGGCCGGCGTCGCAGTTGCGGCGTCGCCGTCGCGCAGCACCATCAGCCACGCGGGGCCGAGCGTGAGCGCCGTCACGCCAGCCAAGACGTACGAGACCAGCCCGAGCACCGGGCCCCGCTCCGCCTCGCTCACGCGCCTGCCCATCGCGCCCCCCTCCGCCGCGCCGCTGCGGCCACCCTCTCGATAGCACCGGGCGCGGGGCGACGCACGCCGCCTTACGGCGGCGCCAGGTGCCAGATGGTCGGCACCTTGTTGGTCGCGTTCGGACCGAGCAGGTAGAGTTGCGTGCTGTCGGCGGCGATCGCCTTGGCGAGGCGCGAGACGCAGGGCGGGACCATGCAAGGCGAGATGTAGCCGCCCGAGAGCGAATGGATCTCCCAGCTGCTCGCGTCGGCGCCGTCCTTGCCGGCCGGCAGCGCGATCAGACGGTTCGAGGAGCTCATGTTCGGCATGAGGCATGGCGGCGTCGTACAGGGCGGCGGGTTGCAGCCGGCGCACAAGGTGGCGACGAAGAGCAGGTCACCGCCGGGCGTGCGCGTCGCGTCCCAGTAGTCGATGCGGTCCTGGTTGCGCGTCGGCAGCGGCACCGGCGCCTCGGCGCAGCTCCAGCTGTGGAGGCTGCCCATCGTGCAGCGCCAGAGTGAGCGGACGATCGCGTCGTAGCGGTCGTCGTACTGGCCCCACAGGTAGACCTCGTTGTCGCTGCGGGCGATGGCGCCCTCGAGGAAGGTGTCGTCCAGGTCGCCGCGATAGAGGGTGTACTCGGTGTTGTTGCACGCGGTGCTGAAGTTGTGGTGGCGCGACGAGAAGGCGGTGCCGGTCGGCGCGAGGTTCTGCGCCGCGATCAGCGCCTGCGGCATCCCCATGCCGGCCGCCAGCGCCAGCCCGGTCGGCGAGCGGTTCACATCGGAGCGGATGATCGTGCCGTTGCCCATGCAGTTGCTCGCCTCGACCCAGCGGTCGCCGGTCCACGAGCCCGCGTCGCTGTCCCAGTGGCGCAGGTGGGCGTTGGTGGCGCTGCCGCTGTCGTGGCCGATGATGACCACGTGCTCATTCCAAACCCCGACGCCGGTCATCGCGCCGATCGTGACCGGCGCCGGTTCTGGGCACGAGGTGGCCCGCCAGGCGGTGCCTTCCGGGCTCAGGCAACGCAGCATCCCGCCGGCGCCGAGGTCGATGCCGCCGCTGGGGAAGTTCCAACCGGCGCTGACAATGCGGCCGGCGTCGATCTGATAGCCGCGGCCGATGTTGACCCCGTCGAGCGCCGTGAGCTCGGTCGGGCCGGTGATCTCGTAGACACCGAACAGGTCGCTGAGCGGCACGGTCGGGTAGGACGGGTGCACGCACCCGGTGCACGACTGGTGGTTCACCAGCGCGTAGAACCCGACCGCGGTCGACGGCGCGGGGGGCGCGCCGTAGTAGAGGTCGGCGGCGTTCCAGGTGCAGGCGCAGGTCTCGCTCGTGTTGGCCGGGTTGGTCAGCGTGGGCAGCGTGGTGTCGTCGGTCCTCGTCTGCTGCAGGCAGACGCCGCCGTAGCAGAGCACGCCGCCGGCGCAGGCCCGAAGGTGCATCGCCGCGACGCTGCCGGCGCAGACGCCGTTCGTGTCGCAGACGTCGTCGCCGGTGCACACGTCGCCGTCGTCGCACGCGCCGGTGTGGCCAGGGAAGTAGCAGCCGGTCACCGCCGCGCCGTTGAGCGGGTCGCACAGGTTGGTGGTGCATTGATCGCCGTCGTCGCAGGCGGTGTGCACCGGAGTGCCGGCGCAGCTCCCGGCGTTGCAGACGTCGCCGTTGGTGCAGCTCAGCCCGTCGTTGCAGCCGTCGCTGTTGTCGGCGTAGGCGCAGCCGGTGGTCGGCGCGCCGGTGAGCGGATCGCAGGTGTCGTCGGTGCAGGGGTTCAGGTCGTCGCAGGCTGTGTGTACCGGCGTGCCGGCGCAGACGCCGCCGCCGCAGACGTCGCCGCTGGTGCAGCTCAGGCCGTCGTTGCAGCCGTCGCTGTTGTCGGCGTAGGCGCAGCCGGTCAGGACGTCGCCGGTGAGCGGGTCGCAGGTGTCGTCGGTGCACGGGTTCGAATCGTCGCAGGCGGTGTGCACCGGAGTGCCGGCGCAGACGCCACCGCCGCAGACGTCGCCGCTGGTGCAGCTCAGGCCGTCGTTGCAGCCGTCGCTGTTGTCGGCGTAGGCGCAGCCGGTGGTCGCGTCGCCGGTCGCCGGGGCGCAGGTGTCGTCGGTGCACGGGTTCAGGTCGTCGCAGGCGGTGTGCACCGGGGTGCCGACGCACTCACCGTCGTCGCAGGCGTCCGCGGTGCAGCTCTTGCCGTCGGAGCAGGCGTTCAGATCATCGGCGACGAAGGCGCACAGCCCATCGGCGTCGCAGTCGTCGTCGGTGCAGGGGTTCTGGTCGTCGCACTCGCTGGGCAGCAGACAGTAGACGCAGCCAGCGGCGTTGGTCGGCGTTTGCGCGCAGACCGGGTTGCCGAGGTGGTTGATGCACGCGGCGGCGAAGCAGGGGTTTGTCGGCGGCTCGCAGGTGAACGCCGTGCCGGCGACGCAGCGGTTGTCGACGCAGCGCTCGGCGCCGTCGCACGGGTCACCGTTATCGCACGTGGCGTCGGCGCGGCAGGCCGCCGGCTTGTCGCTGCCCCGCGGCGTCTTGTTGCCACAGCCGGTGAGGAGCAGGCCGACCGTCGTTCCGAGGCCCAAGAGCAGCATCATCGATCGTCGCATTGCTTGACCCCCTCGTCGCGGCGCGTGGCGCCGCAGCCCCTTCTAGCAGCCGCGCCCTCGACCGGGCACGGCAAGGATCATTGCAGGGGGGGGCGCGGACCGGCCGGCCCCAACGGCATTTGCGCACGCGCGAGCCGTGTGGTGAATTGAGCCGAGAGCGTCGTCGGCGCTCCCGCCGCGCGCGCTCGGGGAGGTCGCGATGGGTTCGAGAGCTCGCCTGATGCCACTTGCGCTCGCCGGGTTCGCCAGCCTGTCGCTGGTCGGCTGCGGTGACCCGCCGTGGGTCGGCACCTTCACGGTGAGCGCCGACTGGGACCTGCGCGGCCCGTTCACCGACGGTCGGACGATGGGCGACGCGGTGACCGAGATCGTGCTGGGTAAGATCGTCGACACCACGCCCTGTCCGTCGTTCCTCGAGGACGACCTGTTCGAGCTCCTGGTCAGCTTCGACGGCGGCACGATCAAGACGATGATCGACACCGAGGGCCCGGCGGAGCTCCGGCCGACCGGCTCGGTGACCCAGTTCCTCTCCGGCGCGCTCGCCTCGGTGCGCACCACCAGCCGGCTGGTGCTCGACGAGGCGACCTTCGCCGACCTGGAGGGGGAGGAGACGATCACCGCGCTCGAGTACGACCTGCCCGGCGGCGTGCAGCCGCTGCCGCCTGGCAACCTCTTCGACCAGGCCGGCGCGGAGATGGTCGCCGAGTGGGAGGGGGACGAGAGCGGCGAGACGACGATGGCGATCGAGCCGCACGCCGTGCCGCTGCAGTACGGCGCGCTGCTGGCCGAGATCCTGCTCCACCTGCTCGATCAGGCCGGCCTCGACGGCCTGCGCACCGGCGTGCTCGCGGCGCTCGACTGCCCGACGCTGGTCGACCAGCTGCTCGACGGCCAGCCGGGCTTCACGGTGACGGTGGGCGAGTGGAGCCACACCATCCCGGCCAGCGACTTCCAGAGCGCCTGCGCCGCGGCGCAGAGCGCGATGGGCGGCCGGGTGCTCGGCCTGTTCTCCACCGGCACCCGGGTGGTCGTCGGCGGGACGATGAAGTGGACCGAGAAGGAGCCGGTCACCCTCACCAGCCCCAAGGGCTTCACCGGCATCCTCGACGTCGCCCCGGAGTCGGTGGCGCCGGAGATCTCGGTCACCTTCACGGCGACGAAGCGCAAGGGTGGGTGAGCGCTCGTCGCGCGGCGCGCCTGGAAATCCCCAGCGTAGTCGTTCTACTGTCGCGCGATGGGCTCTCGGGTGTGTCTCCTGGTCGGCGTGGTCGTGACCGGCGGCTGTGGACGGTCCGAGCTCGGCCCCCTCGACGGGGAGCCCGCCGCGCCGACCGTGCTGCTCAACGCGCCGCTCGAGGTGCCCGCCACCGCCAACCTTTGGGGCGCCGGCCACGCCGTGCCGCCGCAGAGTCACGCCGGGTCGTCGCAGGCGCCGGCGACGCACCGCTCGCCCGCGTCGCCGCAGGCGCGGCCGCCGCAGTTCGGATCGGCGCAGTCGACCAGCCCGTCGCCGTCGTCGTCGGCGAGGTTGGCGCAGTCCTCGAGCGGGGCGCAGGCGGCGGTCGCGTTGCAGTCCGGGTCGGCGCAGCCGAGGAGCCCATCGCCGTCCTCGTCGGCCGCCGATGGGCAGTGCTGCGCCGGCTGCTGGCTGCGCCACTGGAAGGTCCATGTGTCGCCCAGACGGCCGGCGTCACCGAAGCCGCCGAATAGCACGGTCTGACGCGGATGAGCGGCGTAGGCGAGGCCGAGGTACCTGCGCCGCGGCGGGGCCGTGGGGGAGGGCACGAGCTGCCAGGTGCCGTGCGCGAGCTCCCAGGTGGCGTTGGACAGCGGGTTCTCGCCGCCGCCGAAGAGGATGACACTGCCGCGCACGCCGTCGAAGACCAGCTCGTGGCCGTTGAAGGTCGGTGGTGGGGCGCCGGCGAGCACGCGGGTCCAATCGGTGCCGTCGAGCTCCCAGGTCTGTCGCCCGGAGCCGCCGAAGATGACCACCCGCTCGCGATCTCGGTCATAGGTCATGCCGAAGCGCATCTGCGCCGGCGGTGAGGTCGCGGTGGACACCTGGCTCCAGGTGGTCCCGTCGTAGGCCCAGGTTGCATTCCTGAGCGTGACGGTGTCGTCCATGCCGCCGAAGAGGATGACGCGCCCGCGCGTCTCGTCGAAGACCATGCGGTGCCCGTACAGCGCCGGCGGCGAGGTCGCGGTCGGCACCTGAATCCAGTCGGTCCCGTCGTATTCCCATGTGTCGAGGTCGGCGGGGCCGGACACGACACCGCCGAAGAGGATCACCCGCGCCCGGTGGCTGTCGTAGGCCAGGACCGGCTCGCTGCGCGCCGGCGGGGAGACGGTCGGGGTGATCTCGGTCCAGGCGCGGCCATCGAACTCCCAGGTGTCGTTGGCGAAGCCGGGGATCCCCTCCGGCTCGCCGCCGAAGAGGACCACCCGGTCCCTGGCCTGGTCGTAGACTAGCGCATGATAGTAGCGGCTGGGCGGGGCGTCGACCGGCACAACCTCATTCCAGGTGGTGCTCGCGAAGGCCCATAGGTCGTTGCGGTAGCTGGAGCCCTCGTGCAGGCCGCCGAAGCAGACCACCGCGGCGCGCGTCTGGTGGAAGGTGCAGGCGTGCTCCATGCGCGAGTCGGGTGCGCTCGTCGGTGAGGCCTGCAGCCAACGGGTGCCGTCATATAGCCAGGTGTCGCCGAAGTCGGCGCGGCCGCCGCCAAGCAAGACGATCTCACCCAGACCCGGATCGTAGGCCATCGCGTGCCACACCCGCGCCGCCGGCCGGGTCGCGAAGCTGCGCTGCGTCCAGGTGTCGCCGTCGTACTCCCAGAGGTCGTTGGCGCTGGCGCCCTGGCTCGTGTCGCCGGCGAAGACGACCACGCGTCGCCGGGTGGAGTCGTAGGCCAGCGCGTGGCCGGACCGGCCGGGCGGCGAGGCCGTCGGCTGGGCATCGACCCAGGCGGCGCCGTCCCACTCCCAGGTGTCGTTGAGGAACTCGAGCTCCGTGGTGTAGCGCCAACCGCCGAACAGCACGACGCGCTGCCGGACGGAGTCGTAGGCGAGCGCCCCGTACTCGCGCGCCGGTGGCGAGGTGGTCGGAGTGACGTCGGTCCAGTCGATGCCGTCGTACACCCAGGTGTCACCGAAAGTGTCGCCAGCGCCGGACCCGCCGAACAGCACGATCTCGCCGCGCGCGGCGTCGTAGGCCAGGGAGTGGAAACGCCGCGCCGGCGGTGTGGTCGCGGTGATGACGCGCTGCCAGCCGCTGCCGCCGAGCTCCCAGGTGTCGGCGAAGAAGCTGATGCTGCCGCCGCTGCCACCGAAGACGACCAGGCGTTGCCTCGCGGAGTCGTAGGCCATCGCGGGCGAGCTGCGCGGCAGGTCCTCGGTCATCGGGGTCCACTGGGTCCACTGCGGGGCCTCGATCGTGCAGGAACTGGTGCAGCCGTCGTGGTCGCGAAGATTGCCGTCGTCGCACAGCTCTCCGTCGGCCCAGTCGACGACGCCGTTGGCGCAGCGCACGGTCAGGCATGTGGGGCCGCACCCGTCCCCGCCCTGCAGATTGCCGTCGTCGCACTCCTCGCCCGAGGTCTGCACCCCGTTGCCGCAGCGCGGCGGCGTGCAGTTGCTGTCGCACGCGTCGCCGTCCATGAGGTTGCCGTCGTCGCACTCCTCGCCCGAGGTTGGGACACCGTTGCCGCAACCGGTCGCCCTGCAGTTGGCGTCGCAGCCGTCGCCGCTGTTCAGGTCGCCGTCGTCGCACTCCTCGTCAGGCTGGCGGAAGCCGTCGCCGCAGCCAAAGCTGCAGGTCGGCGAGCAGGGGTTGCCGTCCAGGTTCGCGTCGCCGTCGTCGCAGGCCTCGCCCGGGTCGACGACCCCGTCGCCGCAGCTGGCGGACACGCAGTTCGTGCGGCAGGCCCCCGGCGCGAGATCGCTGTTGTCGGCCCCGTCGTCGCACTCCTCGCCGCGCACGAGCCGGTCGAGGCGCCCGTCGCCGCACTGTGAAGCCACGCAGGCGCCGTCCCAGCAGATCCCGTCGCTGGCCACCGCGTCGGTCGCGCAGGGGTCACCGTTGTCGACCGCGCGCCACCCGGCAGGCACCTGCTCGACGCACGGGTTGTCGGTGGCGGCGCAGCGGCCGAGCTCGAGCAAGCAGACCCGCCCGGCGGTGCAATCGGCGCTACGCGAGCAGCGCACGGTGGCGTCGGCTGGCGGGCGCGTGAGCTCTATGGTGCAGCCGGTGACCAGCAGGACGGTGATCGATCCGAACCTCGCGCTCGAGTGCAGCATCGTGGGTGCTCCGCGCCTCGTTGTTGGCCCCCCGGCTGAACGCCAGGACCCCAACGCCCGGGCCAGAGTAGGCGTGCCGGAGACCGGCGGGCAAGAGCCGGGAGAGCGCCGCGCGTGACTCGCCGGCGGGCGTCATCGCCCCCTCAGCGCGGGCAG
>JBFYZW010000562.1:0-4288 GCA_041309305.1 Deltaproteobacteria bacterium
TCGCCTGACGCGGATCGACGTAGCGCAGCCCCTCGGCGCAGCCGGCGGCCAGCGGTCCGGCGAGCAGGAGCAGCGCGGTGAGCCGGCCGGCGCGCCTCATGAGGCCTCCCGCGCCAGGCTCAAGGCCTGCCCCAGCCCGGCGATCAGCTGCACCAGCGCATCCTCGACCAGCCGGGGCACGAGATCGTCGTAGTGGCCGCCGGCCATGAACACACCGCGCTGGCTGGCCACCGAGACGAAGCGGCGGCGGAACCGCTCGCCGCCGTCGGGCAGCTCGAGCTCGGCGGTGACCACCAGCACGCCGACGAAGCGCGGGCCGATCGCCGTGACCTCCGGCTCGATGAACAGCTGGTCGACGCTGACCGAGAGCCGCGCCACACCGGCGCTCACGTCGCTGGCCAGCCGCACCCCGTGGCGCTGGAGCTCGGCAGCCAACGCCTCGTGGACGTACTCCCCGACCGACGGCGCGAGCGAGACTTGCCCGCGCTCGTTGCCGTAGCCGTCGCGCTTGACGCCGACGATGTCAGCGCCGAGCGACGAGGGCAACGCCCGGACCTCGAGCGCCAGCGTCACCGCCAGCGGCACGGTCACCGGCGTCGTCGGCGCGACGAACGGCTCGCGGACAACGTGATCGGTGAACGGACAGCCGCACAGCACGCTGGCGAGCAGCGCTGCCCCGCATCGCTGCCGACTCGCTCCCACACTGGCCCCCTCTGCTCGCCCAGCTATACCAGACCTGACGCCGACGACAACCGATTGACCCGCGTACCGATCCGCGCTTCGCTGGCGCCCTCGGGGGTCCCCATGCACCAGGGTCGTCCACGCGTCTACTCGTTGCTCGCGTTGTGCGCGCTCGTTCTCGTCCCCACGCCGGTCGGCGCTGCCGGCTTCGCCGAGCTGCAGCGCGAGGCCGAGCGGCTCTACGCCGAGGGCTCCTACCAACTGGCGCGCGAGCGCTACGAACAGGCGGCGCCGCTGGCGAAAGGCGCCGACCAGACGCGCTGGGTTACGTTCCGCCTCGCCGACACCGCCTGGCGCGTGCAGGCGAGCGCCGGACGCTACGACGCGAGCCTGATCAACACCGCGGTGCAGACCCTCGAGGCGCTGGCCGGCGCCTGCGCGTCGGTGAAGGAGATGGACGCGATCTGCTTCGAGAGCCGGATGTCGCTCGGCGATCTCTTCTGGCTCACCGAGCGCTACCGCAGCTGGCACCGCGCCTGGGAACACTACGAGCCGGCGCTCGCCTACCTGCGCCTCAAGGCCAAGGAGCCGCGCCAGGCCGCCCGCCTGCTCGCCGCGGTGCGCCAGATCGCCGCGCCGCCCTGGCGCGATCGCGACTACTCCTTCGGCTACCACGGCAACTACATGTCGCTCGAGCTGCTCGACGAGGCGCTGCGCCTGGCGCCGACCGCCGCCGAGCGGGCCGAGCTGCGCTACCTGCTCGCCCGGACGTTGATCGACCGCAACCCCGACCCGAAACGACGCGACCAGGCCGGGGCGCTGCTCGAGCAGGCGCTCGCGGAGGGCAAGTCGGGCGACTGGGTCGACGACGCGCTCTACTTCTTCGCCGTCTGCGTCGAGGACGGGCGCTGCCGGCCGGCCGCGGACCAGGCCACCCAACCCGACTACCGGAAGGCCGAGGCCCTCTACCGGCGCCTGCTCACCGAGTTCACCGAGGAGCAGAGTCGCTTTCACGCCGACGCCGAGACCCGCCTGCAGCGCTTGCTCGCGCCCCAGCTCTCGGTCGGGGTGCCGCACGCCTACCTGCCCGGCTCCGAGGTCGAGCTCTGGCTCGGCTGGCGCAACCTCGAGGCCTTCGGCGTCGCCCTCTACGCGGTCGACCTCACCCGCGACCTGGAGCTGGGCGGTGAGCGGAGCCTGGACGACTGGCTCGCCGCGCTCGAGCCGAAGCGGCTCAAACGGCTGCAGGGCTGGCAGAAGCAGACCGGCGACCGCGGCGACCACCAGCCCGGCGAGGAGCGCGTCCGCTTGCAGAAGAAGCTCGAGCCGGGCGCCTACCTGGTCACCGTCGAGGCCGGCGACACGCGCGCGCGCGACCTGGTGCTGGTCAGCGACCTCGCCCTGGTCGCCAAAACCGGGGCTGGCCAGCTGCTCGCCTACACCTGCGGCGCGGTCGACGGCGCGCCGCGCCCGGGGGCGGAGCTGTCGATCTGGGAGCGCACCTGGGAGCCGCGACCGGAGCGCTGGCGCAGCCAGCGACACACCGGCCGAACCAATGGTGAGGGTCTGCTCAGCCGCTCGTGGCCACGCGCCGCCGCGGAGCGCGAGGTGTTTCTCTTCGCCCGCCACGGCGCCCATCAGGCCTTCACGCAAATCTCAATGACCACCGCGGACGAGAGCGACGACCGGGAGTGGCGAGCGTTCGTCTTCGCCGACCGGCCGGCCTACCGGCCGAACGAGACCGCGCACTTCAAGGTCGTCGTGCGGCAGAAGCGCGGCATGGAGCTGCGCACGCCAGCCCGGCAGGTGATCGCCTACGCGATCACCGACCCGCGCGGCACCAAGGTCGGCGAAGGGAAGCTACAGCTCAACGCCTTCGGCTCGGCCGCGGCCGAGCTGGCGTTGACCGAGCGCATGCCGCTCGGCGAGTACACGCTCGAGCTGTCGGCCACCAAGCGCGACGAGTCGATCGGCAGCGCGACGCTCTTCCGGCTCGAGGAGTACAAGCTGCCCGAGTTCACCGTCACCGTCCGGCCACCCCAGGTCGACGGCAAGTCCAAGCGCATGCGCCCGGGCGAGGAGCTCAGCGCCGAAGTTCAGGTCGACTACTACTTCGGCGGCGGGGTGCCCGACGCCGAGGTGGTCGTCGAGGCGACGCAGACGCCGTTCTACCCCAGCTACGAGTGGCCGAGCGACAGCCCCTGGCCGCAACCTGACGAGGGCCCCTCCTGGTCCTGGCGCGGCCGCCGCTCGCGCTTCGGCTACGGCTATGGCGGCCGACTGCTGCACAAGACGTTGCGCACCGACGCCACCGGCAAGGCGCTGGTCACCTTCGCGCTCCCCGCCGGCCAGGGTTGGGACTCGCAGGTGACGATCACCGCCCGGGTCACCGACGCCTCGCGGCGCGAGGTGGTCGGCGCGGGCTTCGTGCGCGTGACCGAGCGGCCGTTCTTCGTCCACCTCCGGCCGGCGCACGAGGTCTTCCGCCGCGGCGCGCCGGTGGTCCTCGAGGCGCGCAGCCTCGACGCCTACGACGTCCCGACCCCGGCCCGCGGCCGCCTCGAGCTCGCCTTCGCCCGCGTCGAGGAGGTCTGGCTCGACGAGCGCGGCCAGCAGGTGACCGGTGAGCCGGTCGCGGCGATCCACGCCAGCGGCGTCGTGCCCAAAGGGTGGCAGCCGCTCGCCCGGCGCTACCGCTTCGAGACCGTGGCCAGCATCAAGGCCGCGACCAACGACGAGGGCGCGCTGCGCTACACGACGACGCTCGAGCAGGACGGCTACTACCGGGCCCGCTGGCTCGAGGGGGATCGACGCCAACAGCGCGAGGAGGAGGTGTTGGCCGAGACCTTCCTCTGGGTCGCCTCGGCGAAGACCGAGCGGATGGAGCTGCTCTACGACCAGCTGTCGCTCACCATCGACAGCGGTGCGCTGCGCCTCGGCGGCACGGTGCCGGCGTTGATCACCGTGCCCGGCCAGAACCGCTCGGTCCTGCTCACCATCGAGAGCACGCACCTGCACCGCCACCAGCTGCTGCGCGTGCGCGGCAACGCAACGCTGCTCGAGCTGCCGGTCACCGGCGATCTGGCCCCGAACGTCACCGTCGCGCTGACGATGGTCGCCGACACCGAGCTGCACACGACCGAGGCGGCGCTGACCGTCCCGCCGCTCGACCGCTCGCTCACGGTCGAGATCACCCCCGCCCGCGAGGTCTACGAACCGCGCCAGACGGCGCGCTTCCGCGTCTCGACCCGCGACGGCACCGGCAAGCCGACCGCCGCCGAGGTGGCGCTGGCGGTGGTCGACGAGGCGGTGTTCGCCATCCAGAGCGACTACGCCGGCGACCCGCGGCCGCTGTTCTACGACAACATACGCGGCCACGAGGTGCAGACCAGCTTCAGCGGCCAGCAGAAGGAGCTCATCCGCCTGGTCGCCGGCGCCGACGGCGCGCTGCTCGACGAGCGTACGCTGCGCCGCGCGCGCCCCGAGATCCCGATCGACGAGGAGGGCACCGATCTGGGCGCGCTCGACGACCTGCGCGGCGCCCGGCCGTCGAAGTCCGCCCCGGCGGGCGTCGCCGACCTGCTCGGCGATGTCCCGGCCAGCGCCC
>JBFYZW010000563.1:0-11262 GCA_041309305.1 Deltaproteobacteria bacterium
ACGCCTCGGGCGTGGTGAAAGCGGTCATGGATGATTTGTTTGATTATTTTGGCAGCCATCAACTGCCGGCCCAGCTGCGCATCTCCCTGGCCTGCTGCCTGAACATGTGCGGCGCGGTGCACTGCTCCGACCTCGCCATCCTCGGCGTCCACCGCCGCCTGCCGAAGGTGACGCACGAGTCGCTGGGCAAGATGTGCGAGATCCCCTCGACGGTCGCCGCCTGCCCGACCGGCGCGATCCGGCCGAAGACCATCAACGGCGTGCCGTCGGTCGAGGTCATCGAAGAGCAGTGCATGTACTGCGCCAACTGCTACACCGTCTGCCCGGCGATGACACTGAACGACCCCGAGATGGACGGCGTGTCGATCTGGGTCGGTGGCAAGGTCTCCAACGCGCGCAGCGAGCCGATGTTCTCCAAGCTCGCCATCCCGTACATCCCGAACGAGCCGCCGCGCTGGCCGTCCACGGTCAAGGCGGTGCGCAACATCGTCGAGACCTACGCGAAGCATGCGCGCAAGTACGAGCGCATGGGTGAGTGGATCGGGCGCATCGGCTGGCCGCGGTTCTTCGAGCTGACCGACATCCCGTTCACCAAGTACCACATCGACGACTTCACCCACGCGGGTGAGACGTTCAAGCGGTCGGCCCAGATCCGTCACAACTAGGAGGGAATCATGGCAGCGAGCACTGAAGAAGTTGCCGATGCGATGTACGCGATGGTCAAGGACTACCATGGCAAGAAGAACCTGAAGGCCATGGATCTGACCAAGGCGATGATCGAGAAGTTTGGCGAGGACAACTGCGACAAGCAGCTGTGCAAGGCCGCCATCCGCATCATCATCGACTCAGGGAAGTGCACGTACTCCTACGTGGGCGGCAGCTACATCGTCCTCAACCCGGAGTACAAGGGTTAACGGTCCTTTGCGCGAGCAGGCCCGGGGAGGACCCCGGGCCTGCTCGACGTCGTCCGCGACAGAGAAGAGGTAGGTCATGGGTCTGCTCAAGGCACCGGTGAAGAAGAAGACGATTCGTTCGACGGGCGGCGCGGGCGGCGGAGTCTCCGCGGCGCGTCCACAGCAGCAGATCAAGCTGCCACCGTGCACCAAGACCTGCCCGAGCGGCAACGACATCCGCGGCTGGCTCACGGTCATCATGCAGCGCGAGAAGACGGGGATGAGCCTCGAGGAGGCGATGAACCAGGCCTGGGCCATCGAGATGGAGACCACGCCGTTCCCGTCGGTGATGGGCCGGGTCTGCCCGCACCCGTGCGAGACGCACTGCAACCGCAAGGAGAAGGACGGCGCGGTGGCGATCAACTCGGTCGAGCGCGCCATCGGCGACTGGGGCATCGAGCACAAGCTGACGGCCCCGCGCCTCGACGTCGGCGGCCCCTTCAAAGAGAAGATCGCGGTGGTCGGCGCCGGCCCGTCGGGCCTCTCCTGCGCCTACCAACTCGCCCGCCGCGGCTACAAGGTCACGGTCTACGACGCCTACGACAAGCCGGGCGGCATGCTCCGCTACGGCATCCCCGAGTACCGGCTGCCCCGGAACATCATCGACGCCGAGGTGGCGCGCATCGTCGAGCTCGGGGTCGAGATCAAGTACAACACGCCGATCGGCAAGGACCTGCCGCTGACGAAGCTGCAGAGCGAGTACGACGCGGTCTACCTGGCCATCGGCGCTCACCAGGGCAAGAAGGTCGGCGTGCCGGGCGAGGAGGGCGACGGGGTCTACACCGGCGCGGAGTTCCTGCGCCTGGCCAACCAGGGCAAGGCGCCGCCGGTGGGCAAGAAGGTCGTCGTCATCGGTGGCGGTGACACCGCGGTCGACGCGGCGCGCGTCTGCCTGCGCTGCGGGCAGGACGCCGCCCAGGTGTCGCGGCGGATGGGCTCCGAGGTGACCATCCTCTACCGCCGTACCCGCGCCGAGATGCCGGCGATCGCCCGCGAGATCGAAGAGGCGCTCGAGGAGCACATCAAGATCGAGTTCCTCGCCGCGCCGGCGAAGATCATCCGCGACGCCTCCGGCAAGGTGGTCAAGATGGCGCTGCAGCGGATGGAGCTCGGTGACCCGGACAAATCAGGCCGCCGCCGTCCGGTGCCGATCGAGGGCAAGATCGACGAGATCGAGGTCGACACGGTGGTCGCGGCGGTCAGCCAGCAGCCGGACGTCTCGCTGCTCGGTGCCTTCCAGAAGGATGGTTGGATCAACGGCGACGACTGGGGCAAGACCCAGATGGACAAGGTCTGGACCGGCGGCGACAACATCAACCTCGGCATCGCCACCACCTCGATCGGTCAGGGGGCCAAGGCGGCGCTAGCCATCCACGCCCACCTGCGCGGCCAGGCGCCCAGGAAGGATGTCGTCGGCCCGGACATCGGCCCCGACCGGATCAAGTTCGAGCACTACGAGTCGAAGCCGCGCGCCGAGCGCACGGTGCTCTCGGCCGAGGAGCGCCTCGCCCACCCGCTCGAGGAGCACGACAAGGGTGTGACCTTCGAGCAGGCAGTCGCCGAGGCGTCGCGCTGCCTCTCTTGCGGAAACTGCTTCGGCTGCGAGAAGTGCTGGATGTACTGCACGCCGAGCTGCTTCAAGAAGATCGCCACACCGCAGCCGGGCGTCTACTACAAGGTCGACCTCGGCACCTGCGACGGTTGCCGCAAGTGCGCCGAGGAGTGCCCCTGCGGCTTCCTCGACATGATCTGACGGGGTTCGGGATCGTGGAACCGGTCGCCCTGCCCAGGATCGTCGTTGCCGGCCTGTCCGGCGATGCGGGAAAGAGCCTGGTCTCTTGCGGGCTCTGCCGCGCGCTGACGCAGCGCGAGCTGCGCGTCGCGCCGTTCAAGAAGGGCCCCGACTTCATCGACGCGGCCTGGCTCGGCCAGGCCGCTGGCCGGCCGGGACGCAACCTCGATACCTTCATGATGCCAGCCGCGGCGATCGAGCGCGCCCTTGGCCGCGCGGCGCGCGGCTGTGACCTGGCGGTGATCGAGGGCAACCGCGGGCTGTTCGACGGCCTCGACGCGCACGGGTCACACTCGACCGCAACGCTCGCTGAGCTGGTCGGCTGCCCGGTCGTGCTGGTCGTCGATTGCACCAAGGTGACCCGCACCGTCGCGGCCCTGGTGCTCGGCTGCCGCGCGCTGGCGCCGACGTTGAACCTCGCCGGCGTCGTGCTCAACCGCGTGGCCACCAGCCGGCAGGAGAAGGTGATCCGCGCCGCGATCGACGCCGACGTCGGCATCCCGGTGCTCGGCGCCCTGCCCCGGCTCGACCGGCAGCACCTGCCCAGCCGCCATTTGGGGCTGCTCACCGCCGCCGAGCACCCGCGGCGCGAGGCGGTGCTCGAGGAGCTCGCCGCGCTCGTCGCCGCGCACGTCGACCTGCAGGCGATCGTCGCGCTGGCGGAGACCACCCTCCCGGTCGCCGGCTCGCCGCCGCGGACGAAGACGGAGCCGACGGTCCGCGTCGGCATCCTCGGCGGCCAGGCGTTCACCTTCTACTACCCGGAGAACCTCGAGGCGCTCGAGGACGCCGGCGCGACGCTGATCGCCATCGATCCGCTGCGCGACCACGCCCTGCCCGAGATCGACGCGCTCTACGCCGGCGGCGGCTTCCCCGAGCTCTACGCCGAGGGCCTGGCGGCCAACAGCGAGCTGCGCGCCGCGCTGCGGCGAGCGATCGACGCCGGCCTGCCGGTCTGGGCCGAGTGCGGTGGCCTGATGTACCTCGGCGAGCAGCTGGTCGTCGACGGCGCGACGCACGCGATGGTCGGCGCGTTGCCGATCGCGCTCGAGCAGACCGCCCGCCCCCAGGGGCATGGCTACGTGCTCGGCGCTGTGGATCGCGACAACCCGTTCTTGCCCCGCGGCGCGCGCATCGCCGGTCACGAGTTCCACTACTCGCGCCTCGCCGGCCCGGCGCCGGCGACGGTGCTCGCGCTCGAGCGCGGTACCGGCCTCGGCGAGCGGCGCGACGGCATCGCCCGCGGCAATGTCTTCGCCTCCTACACGCACATCCACGCCGCCGGGCTGCCGGAGTGGGCGCCGGCGCTGGTCCGCGCCGCGCGCGGGGAGCGAGCCGGATGAGCGAGCGCGCCAAGACCACGCCGGCCGATCTCGGGGCGTTGCGCCGGGCGGTCGCCGAGCGACCCGACTCGGTCGAGGCCCACCTCGATCTCGGCACGGCGCTGTTGCGCCAGGGCATTGCCCCCGAGGCCGAGGCGGAGCTCAACCGCGCGCTCGAGCTCGACCCGAGCTGCGCCGGCGCCTGGGTGAACCTCGGCGGCCTGCGGCTGGCGCGCTGGGACTTCGCCGGCTGCGTCGAAGCCAACGATCGGGCTCTGGCCACCGAGCCCGATCTGCTCATCGCCCACTTCAACCGCGGCCTGGGCTTCCTCTACCTGAAGCAGCCGGCGGAGATGATCGCCTGCTTCAGGCGGGTCATCGCGCTCGACCCGCACCACGCCGCGGGGCACTACTACCTGGCTGTTGGCCTCTTGGCGGCCCAGGTGGTCGACGAGGCGCAGGCCGCCCTGGCGCGGGCCACGACCCTCGGCTACTCGGCGCCGCCCGAGTTCCTCAAGGCGATGGACCAGGCGCTGCACAAGAAGAGTGACGGTGGGGTCACCACCTTTGAAATTGGCACCAACCCTAAACCCGAGAACAACTGATCAGGAGGATCATCATGACCGATTTCGTCGTTGGCGAGAACAAGTTGACCCTGGACGAGGACGGCTTCATCCAGGAGCCAGAGCTGTGGAACCAGGACGTCGCCGTCGCGCTGGCCAAGACCGAGGGCGTCGATACCATGGGCGAGGAGCACTGGAAGCTGGTCAACTACCTGCGCGACTACTACCTCAAGTACGGCGTCGCGCCGATGATCCGCAAGCTGTGCAAGGACACCGGCTTCAAGCTCAACAAGGTCTACGAGCTCTTCCCGTCCGGCCCGGCGAAGGGCGCTTGCAAGGTCGCCGGCCTGCCCAAGCCGACCGGCTGCGTCTAGTCGGCCGCTCGTCGTCGAGCAGCTGGCGAATGGGGGAACGGAGCTGAGTGGAGGGGCATCATCACTCCACTCACTTCGTTCCGCTCTGTCCTCCTCTCAACCTCCTGACCCGTGGGAGGTCGCGATGGCCTCTGAGCAGCAACGACTCCTGGCCGACCGGCGCGCCGACGTCGCGCGCGCCTGGCTCGATCGCCTGGTCGCCGACTACCCGACCGACGCAGGCCGCCTCTTCGGCAAGGGCGGCAACCCGTTCACCAATCCGGTCGGCGCCACCTTCACCGAGCAGCTCGACCTGTTGGTCGCCGCGCTCGGCGCCGGCGACGCACCAGCCTTCGCCGAACCGGTGCGCAAGGTGGTGCGCATCCGCGCGATCCACGACCTCGACTGCCGTCGAGCGGTCAGTTTCCCGTTCGCGCTGCGCGACGTGCTGCGCCAGCTCGCCCCGGCGGCGCCGGATGACCCGGCGGTCGCACACCTCATCGACCAGCTGGCGCTCGAGGCCTTCGTCGCCTACAGCGAGTGCCGCGAGCAACTCAGCCAGATCCGCGTCAACGAGGCGTACCGCAACGTCACCGGTGCGCTGCGCCGCCTGGCGAAGCTCGATGCCGAGCGCCACGGTGAGGTCGACTCGATCTCGTAACCCAACCCCGGTGGGACCCATGAACGCAATCGTCTCCCTGTTCGCCGTCCTCGCCCTGTTCCTCGCCGCGATGTGGGGCGTCGACGCGCTCGGCCTGCACGTCCTGTTCGGCGCCGTGGTGCCATACGTCGCCATCGTCGTCTTCCTCGTCGGCGTGGTCTGGAAGGTGATCGGTTGGGCGCGCTCGCCGGTGCCGTTCCAGATCACCACCACCTGCGGTCAGCAGAAGAGCCTGCCCTGGATCCCGCGCTCACCGCTCGAGAACCCGGCCTCGACGCTCGAGGTCATCGCCCGCATGGCTCTCGAGGTCCTGACCTTCCGCTCGCTGTTCCGCAACACCCGGATGGAGCTGCACCCGGGCGGCAAGGCGGTCTACGGGCCGACCAAGTGGCTGTGGGCCGGCGCGTTGGTCTTCCACTGGACCTTTCTGATCATCTTCCTCCGCCACCTGCGCTTCTTCACCGAGCCGGTGCCCCAGCTGGTCCACTGGCTGCAGAACCTCGACGGCTTCCTCAAGGTCGGCGTGCCGGTGGTCTACCTGACCACCATGGGCTTCCTCGCCGCCGCCACCTACCTGTTCATCCGCCGGGTCTTCATTCCGCAGGTGCGCTACATCTCGCTCGCGGCCGACTTCTTCCCCCTCTTTCTGTTGCTCGGCATCGGCGGCACCGGCGCCTTCTTGCGCCACTTCGTCAAGACCGACGTCACCGCGGTGAAGGCGCTGGGGATCGGCCTTTTGTCCTTCAACCCGGTCGCCTCGCCCGAGATCCACTGGCTGTTCTACACCCACCTGTTTTTGGTCTCGGTCCTGTTCATCTACTTCCCCTTCTCGAAGCTGATGCACCTGGGCGGGGTCTTCTTGAGCCCGACGCGCAACATGACCGGCAACAGCCGCGAGCACAGACACATCAACCCGTGGAACCCGACCGTGAAGGTGCACACCTACCGCGAATACGTCGAGGAGTTCCGCGAGCGCATGGTTGAGGCCGGCATCCCCATCGACCCGGTCCCGCCGGCGGGGAAGGAGTAAGCCATGGCGGCCAAGTTCGACGAGATGGCCTTCTACAAGAAGGACGCGCTGTTGAAGTTCAGCCACGCGCCGCAGGGCGACTGGATGGACCCGAAGGTCGCCTTCCGCGACGGCACCTGGATCTACCCGACCAAGGCCAAGCACCTCGAGTACCTCCACTTCCCCAACCCGCGCGAGTGGAGCCCGAAGGACGAGGACTGGAAGCTGCCGCCGAACTGGAAGGAGATCATCCTCCAGGGCATCCGTGAGCGGCTGGACAAGTTCCGCTCCTTCAAGATCTTCATGGACGTCTGCGTCCGCTGCGGCGCCTGCGCCGACAAGTGCCACTTCTTCATCGGCGGCGGCGACCCGAAGAACATGCCGGTGCTGCGCGCCGAGCTGTTGCGCTCGATCTACCGCAACGACTTCACCACCGCCGGCAAGATCCTCGGGCGGCTGGCGGGCGGCCGTGAGCTGACCATCGACGTGATCAAGGAGTGGTTCTACTACTTCTACCAGTGCACTGAGTGCCGGCGCTGCTCGGTCTTCTGCCCCTACGGCATCGACACCGCCGAGATCACGATGATGGCCCGCGAGCTGCTCCACCTGCTCGGCCTCGGCGTCAACTGGGCGATGGAGCCGGTGGCCGCCTGCTACCGCACCGGCAACCACCTGGGCATCCAGCCGCACGGGCTCAAGGACACGCTCGAGTTCTTCGCCGACGACCTCGAGGAGGTCACCGGCGTGCGCGTCGACGTGCCGCTCAACAAGGTCGGCGCCGACGTGCTGTTCGTCACCCCGTCCGGCGACTTCCTCGCCGACCCGGGCACCTTCACCTGCATGGGCTACATGGCCCTCTTCCACGAGCTGAAGGAGCGCTACGGCTTCACCTACACCTGGAGCACCTACGCCTCGGAGGGCGGCAACTTCGGCCTGTTCACCTCGAACGAGATGATGAAGCGGCTGAACGCCAAGATCTACGCCGAGGCCAAGCGGCTGGGGGTCAAGTACATCATCGGCGGCGAATGCGGCCACATGTGGCGCGTGCTGCACCAGTACATGGACACGATGAACGGGCCGGCCGACTTCCTGCAGGTGCCGAAGAACCCGATCACCGGCACGGTGTTCGAGAACGCCGCGTCGACCAAGATGATCCACATCTGCGAGTTCACCGCCGACCTGATCCGCCACGGCAAGCTGAAGCTCGATCCCCGGCGCAACGACAACGTCAACCTGACCTTCCACGACTCGTGCAACCCGGCGCGCGGCATGGGCTTCTTCGAGGAGCCGCGCTACGTCATCCGCAACGTGGTGCGCAACTTCCACGAGATGCCCGAGAACACCATCCGCGAGCAGACCTTCTGCTGCGGCGGCGGCGCGGGCCTCGGCACCGACGAGTTCATGGAGATGCGCCTGCGCGGCGGCCTGCCGCGCGGCAGCGCCGTGCGCTACGTGCAGGAGAAGTTCGGCGTCAACATGCTCGGCGCGATCTGCGCCATCGACCGGGCCACCTTGCAGACCGTCTGCGAGTACTGGGCCCCCGGGGTGGGCGTCACCGGCATCCACGAGCTGGTGGCCAACGCCCTGATCATGAAGGGCGAGAAGGAACGCGAGATCAACCTGCGCCAGGAACCCCTGCCCGGGAAGGAGGGCTGAGGCGATGCATCACGGCGGCAAGATCATCTTCGGCCTGGTCGTCTTCGTCACCTTGGTGACCTTCCCGATCTGGTTCACCGGCGCGACCGGCAACACCGGCTACGTGCCCGAACCCAAGCTCCCGGCGGGCGGCGGACGCTGTGTCGAGTCGCGCGAGTACATGAAGGCGTGGCACATGGATCTGCTCAACCAGTGGCGCGACCTCGTGGTGCGCAACGGCCAGCGGGTCTACATCTCGAAGACCTACGGCACCGAGCACCCGATGTCGCTCTCGGACATGACCGTGCAGTCGTGCATGTCCTGCCACAACGACAAGGCGGCCTTCTGCGACAGCTGCCACACCTACGTCGGCGCCGAGCCCTACTGCTGGGAATGCCACAACATCCCGACCCCGGGGATGGCGCAGCTCCAGCCACTCACCGCCAAGCCGCCGCTCCCCGCCGCGCCGGCGACCGACGAGCCGGCCCCGACACCCGCCACCGACGAGGGGGTGACGCCATGACCCGCAAGCCCGACGAGCCCGTGACCCTGGACGCCAACGCCTCGCGCCGCTGCTTCCTCAAGACCGCCGGCGCGTGGACCATTGGCCTGGGCGCCACCGCCCCGGCGATGAGCGCCCTGGCCGAGGCGTTGACCACCAAGCCCTACGCCGAGGCCAAGACCGGCAAGCGCTGGGCGATGGTCATCGACACCCGCGCCTGCAACGAGAAGGCCAACTGCGACGCCTGCAGCCGCGCCTGTCACGTGAGCCACAACGTGCCCCACTTCGACGACCCGCACCACGAGATCAAGTGGATCTGGCCGGAGACCTGGAAGCACACCTTCGAGGCCGAGACCCACGAGAACATCCCGGCGACGGTGGCGGCGCGCCGCGTCGTGGTGCTGTGCAACCACTGCGAGAACCCGCCCTGCGTGCGGGTCTGCCCGACCCAGGCGACCTGGAAGCGCGAAGACGGCATCGTGATGATGGACATGCACCGCTGTATCGGCTGCCGCTTCTGCGTCGTCGGCTGCCCCTATGGCTCGCGCAGCTTCAACTGGAAGGACCCGCGCCCGAACATCGCCAACCTCGAGTGGAGCTACCCGACCCGCTCGAAGGGCGTGGTCGAGAAGTGCACCTTCTGCGAGGAGCGGCTGGCGAAGGGGCTAATGCCCGCCTGTGTCGAGGCGTGCGATCGCGAAGGCAACAAGGCGATGATCTTCGGCGATCTGGGCGATCCCAACTCGAAGGTGGCCGAGATCCTCCGCCAGTCCTACACCATCCGGCGCAAGGCGTCGCTGGGCACCGCCCCGCACGTCTTCTACCTGGTTTGAGGGCGCACCATGATCGAGAACGCACTGCACGGCAGCCGCAAGTACTGGGCCCTGATCGGCCTCTGGATCGTCCTCATCGGCGTGGGTTTCTTCGCCTACCTGCATCAGTTCCAGGAAGGCCTGCAGGTGACCGGCCTGTCGCGCGACGTCCCCTGGGGCTTCTACATCGCCCAGCTGACCTTCCTGGTTGGCGTCGCCGCCAGCGCCGTGATGGTCGTCCTCCCCTACTACCTGCACGACTACAAGGCGTTCGGCAAGCTGACCATCCTCGGCGAGTTCCTCGCCATCCCGTCGGTCATCATGTGCATGCTGTTCGTCTTCGTCGACATGGGCCAGCCGACGCGCGTGCTCAACGTCGTGCTCCACCCGACGCCCAACTCGGTGATGTTCTGGGACTTCACCGTCCTGTCCGGCTACCTGGCCCTGAACATCGTCATCTCGATGGTCACCTTCGGCGCCGAGCGCAAGGGCGTCCCGCCGCCGGGCTGGATCAAACCGGTCATCATCCTGTCGATCCCGTGGGCGATCAGCATCCACACGGTCACGGCGTTCCTCTACGCCGGCCTCGCCGCCCGCCCCTTCTGGCTCACCGCCATCCTGGCGCCGCGCTTCCTCGCCTCGGCCTTCGCCGGCGGCCCGGCCCTGCTCATCCTGCTGGCGCTGATCGTCCGCCGCTTCACCAAGTTCGACCCCGGCCTCGAGGCGATCTACAAGCTCAGCCAGATCGTCGCCTACGCGCTGGCGGCCAACCTCTTCTTCGTCGGCCTCGAGCTGTTCACCGCCTTCTACTCGGGGATCCCCGAGCACGCGCATCACTTCGAGTACATGTTCTTCGGCCTGGAGGGGAAGGCGACCCTGGCGCCGTGGATGTGGACCTCGGTGGTGCTGGCCTTCTTCGCCCTGCTCCTCTTGCTCGTGCCGCGCTGGCGCAACTCGCCGCTGGGCCTGGTGGTCGCCTGCATGAGCACCTTCGCCGCGCTGTGGATCGACAAGGGCCTGGGCATGGTGATCACGGGCTTCATCCCCAACCCGATGGGCAAGGTGGTCGAGTACTGGCCGACGCTGCCGGAGATGCTCATCTCCGTCGGCATCTACGCCATCGGCGCGTTGATCCTCACCGTGCTCTACAAGGTGGCCGTCTCGGTGCGCGAGGCGCTGCAGGGCTGACGCCGCACCGGCCTCTTCGACCATCGATGCAGCTGAAGATCCTGCATGGGTTGTTCGCCTTGGGCGAACGCCCATCTCGACGGACGGTCACGGTTCCCGATCACCACCAGCGGCTTCGCCCGACATAGTATCGCCAACCGGGTGTGCGCGAATCGCGCGCTCCCTTTTGGGCTCGATCTGGCGGAGGCGCGCGATCTGTCGTAGAGGGCCTGGCGGAGCGAAACCGGGACGGCAGAGCGTCGACGAGGTGAGCCGAGATGTACCCAGTGATGTTGCAGATCGAGGGCCAGCGGTGCCTGGTGGTCGGCGGCGGCGGCGTCGCGCTGCGCAAGGTCGAGGGCCTGCTCGCCGACCGGGCCCGGATCACCATCGTCGCGCCGGCGCCAATCGTCGCGCTGCAAGGCAAGGCTGATCGCGGAGAGCTCGAGCTGTGGAGGCGACCGTTCGCGGCGACCGACGTAGAAGTCTTCTC
>JBFYZW010000564.1:0-3018 GCA_041309305.1 Deltaproteobacteria bacterium
CCTGCTCGACGGCGGCTGGTGGAGCCTCGAGGAGACGGTGTCGATCCTCGGTTCGGCGCCGTACTACATCCAGGAGCACGAGGTCGACAACCCCTGGCGCCAGGAGATCACGCCCGACAGCATCAACGTGGTGCAGAGCTACCTGCTCGAGACCGACTTCTGGACCTGCTACTATGTCTTCCTCGACCCGTACTTCTGCGGCGCCTCGGAAGCGAAGATGAAGCTGTCGTTCATGCGCGTGCAGCCGCGCGACTACGAGGTGCTCTACTACCCGGACGTGCAGATCCTGCGTGAGACCGACGGCACGCCGCTCTATCGCCAGTGCTACGTCGACGGCACCTGCGACAAGGCCTACCTGCCGGTCTTCGAGCGCTTCGGCTTCTTCCGTCACGAGCACCGCCAGTACGATCCGGAGTACCAGTGGCTGCGCGACGGGCGCATCTTCCTCGGCCACCGCTGGAACATGTGGCAGCGGGTCACCGACGTCGCCGGCAACAAGATCCCGGCGAGCGAGCGGCAGCCGGGCGCGATCACCTACTACCTGAACAGCCGCTTCCCGAGCAGCAACGACGTCGACAACGACGGGCTCGATGACTCGCTGTGGATGGCGACCGCGGCCACCCGGGCCGACGTGGCTGCCGGCCGGGCGCGGCGGATCGGCTTCGTGACCGATTGGGACGAGGCGTTCCGCGAGACCTTCGCCGGGGTCAAGCGCCAGAACCCGGCCTACCGCGGTGTGACGATGGACGTCGTCCCGCCGATCTTCACGATCAAGCCGAACAGCTGCAACGTCAAGACCGCGAAGGTCTTCGCGCTCGAGCACAAGCTGATGAACGTGCTGCGCGAGTATGGCATCGCCGAGATCGAGCGCGGCAACCTCGAGCGGGCCTGCACGCTGCTCGAGTGGGCCTCTGACGGTGAGTTCACCTGGCAGAAGCCGGGCGACCTGCGCTACAGCTTTGTCCACTGGGTCGACACGCCGCAGCAGGCCGGGCCGCTCGGCTACGGCCCGTCGGCGGCCGATCCGGTCACCGGCGAGATCATCTCCGCCAACGCCAATATCTACGGCGCGGCGATCGACGAGCTGGCGGCGTACGCGGCCGACATCGTCGCGTTGATGAACGACCAGCTGCCGCTCGAGGATCTGGTCGAGGGGCGCAACGTGCGCGAGCACATCGCCGGCAGCCGGATGCGCGCCAACCGGGCGCTCTCGCCCGAGAAGCTGCAGGCCTTCAACCAGCGGATGCGCGAGCTGCACCAGGACCCGACCTTCGCCCCGGCGCGGATGCGCATGAAGATGGACCGGTCGAGCAAGCACCTCGAGCTCGATCGCGCCTCGGTGCTGGCGGCCAAGGAGGATCTCCTGCCCACCGCGACGCGCGCGGCGAACAAGCTCAACGCGTTGAAGGGCTCGCAACTGGAGAAGGAGCTGCTGGCGGTCGACGAGATCAAGCGGGCGATGCTCGGCCCGGACCGTTACCAGCCGGGCGTGCCGCTCTCGGGCGATCTGGCCGACACCTCGGTCCTCGATTGGATGACCGGCGACGTCCAGGACCAGCACCGCAAGCACGTGCTCAAGCTGGCCGAGCGCAGCATCATGCTCGCCGACTGGACCGATCCAGGCATGGTTTCGCTGGCGATGGAGCTCGAGGATATGACCTGGGAGGAGATCTACGACTTCATGCGCCGGGAGGTCTTCCTCTCGGTCACCGCGCACGAGGTCGGGCACACCTTCGGCCTGCGGCACAACTTCCGCGGCTCGCTGGACGCGATGAACTACGGGCCTGAGTTCTGGAGCTACTACCACTACGACCCGGCGACCGGTCGCGGCTGGATCGACAAGGACGCCGGCGCCGATCAGCACATGTACGCGTCGATCATGGACTACGACTCGCGCTTCTACGCCGACTCGATGCACGGCATCGGCATGTACGACAAGGCGGCGATCAAGTTCGGCTACGGCATGCTGGTCGAGGTCTTCGATACGCCGCTGCCGCTCTACCACGAGAGCCTGCTCGACCTGTACGACTACACTGACATCCCGCGGGCGATCGGCGGGACGAACTGCACCGGCCAGAACGGCAGCTACCAGTGCGAGAACCAGGACGCGCTCGACTCGGTGTTCGGCGATGGCTACTGCGGCACCGCCGATGACGCCGAGGCCGCGGCCTTGGCCGCCGAGGACGCCGGCAACTGGGCGTTGGCGACCCAGAAGTGGAACGAGTACGACGTCAACGCGCAGCTGTGCGATCGCTACCTGACCAGCTACTTCCTCGGCGCGCTCGACGGCGCGACGCCGATGGTCGAGAACATCCACGCGCGCACCGAGGTGACCTGGGACAACCTGGTCGAGAACTGGACCAACTACTACCGCTACTGGAACCTGGGCGAGAACGTCAATTACGAGCTGCCCGACGAGGTGCCGTACAAGTACTGCCCGGACGAGTACGCCTACTACACCTGGGTCGAGTGCAAGCCGTACGACAAGGGTGCGAACACGCTCGAGGTGACCCGCGACCGGATGGAGCGCTACGACGCCTACTACTTCTTCACCAACTTCAAGCGCGACCGGGCCGGCTTCAACGACTACTTCTACGTCAACTCCTACCTGTCGCGCCTCTACGACCGCTTCTTCAGCCAGATGTCCAACGCCTTCATCTACGGCCTCTACGGCGGCTCGTTCTTCGGCTACGACAAGAACGGCAATGAGGTGACCCTGGCCGACTTCTCGCTCGGCTCGGACTGGCAGGCGGCTGGCCTCGAGGGCTTGAACTTCCTCACCTCGATCCTCGAGCAACCGGAGCCGGGGAGCTACTGCTACGACCTCGCCGACCCGCGCAACCAGCTCACCGGTCAGCCGACCGGCTACGTCGGGGGTGGCGGCGTGACGGCCTTCGCCGGGATGCGCCTGCGCAACGCCCCGATCGAGCCGGGGACCTTGAACGTGGTCACCGCCGGCGGCGTGACCCTGACCGACGACGGCGCCGGCAACCTGACCGGCGCCGGCGGGTCGGGCAC
>JBFYZW010000565.1:0-4740 GCA_041309305.1 Deltaproteobacteria bacterium
AGGCGCCGCGGCCGGAGCGGTCGGTGCCGACGGTGTGCGAGATCTGCTTCTGGAATTGTGGCGTCGTCGCGCACGCGAGCGCCAACCGGGTGCTGCACCTCGAGGGCCACCCCGACTACCCGAACGCGCGCGGCAAGCTGTGCGGCCGGGGCAACGCCGGCCCGGGCTTCTTCCGCGATCCGGACCGGCTGAAGTACCCGATGGTCCGGGTCGGCGAGCGGGGTGAGGGGAAGTTCGAGCGGGTCGGTTGGCCGGTGGCCTACCAGGCGATCGCCGCCGGCTTCCGACGCATCAAGGAGCAGCACGGCGCGCAGGCGCTGGCGCTGTTCTACCACGGCAAGGGCGGCGGGATGCTCCGCTCGCTCTTCGCCGCCCTCGGCTCGCCGAACTTCGCCGCCCCGGCCTACGCGCAGTGCAAGGGGCCACGCGACGTCGGCTACAAGCTGACCTTCGGCGAGACGCTGCCCTCGCCCGAGCCGCTCGACTTCGAGGCCACCCGCTGCATGGTGCTGTTCGGCTCGCACCTGGGTGAGAACGCCCACAACAGCCAGGTGCAGGAGCTGGTGCGCGCGCGCGCGCGGCGCCGCGCTGGTCGTCCTCGATCCGCGCCTCTCCACCGTCGCGGCCAAGGCCGACGTCTGGCTGCCGGTGCGGCCGGGGTCGGACACCGCGGTGATCCTCGCCTGGCTGCACCTCATCATCCGTGACCGCGCCTACGACGCCGAGTTCGTCGCCCGCCACTGCACCGGCCTCGCCGAGCTGGCCGAGCACGTCAAGCCGTTCACCCCGGAGTGGGCGGCCGCGCAGGCCGAGGTCGACGTCGGGACCCTCGTGCGCGCCTACGAGCTCATCCGAGCCGCCCGGCCGGCGGTGCTCGTTCACCCGGGGCGGCACGTCACCTGGTACGGCGAGGTCGACACCCAGCGGGCGCGGGCGCAGGCGATCCTCACCGCGCTGCTCGGCGCCTTCTGGCGACCGGGCGGCATCTACCGCCCGGAGACGCCGAGTCTGGCCGACTACCCGTCGCCCGATTACCCGGAGCCGCCGCCGAACGTCGATCAAGCGGCCGGCCGCTACCCGTTCGCCAAGGAGGTCTCGACCACCGGGCTGCGCGACGCGACGCGCAGCGGCAAGCCCTACCCGATCAAGGGCTGGTACGTGCACGGCACCAACCTGATCCAGGCGATGCCGAACATCCACCACACCCTCGAGGCGATCGCCCAGCTCGAGCTGCTCGTCGTCTGCGATGTGATGCCGACCGAGATCACCGCCTGGGCCGACGTGCTGCTCCCCGAGTGCACCTACCTCGAGCGCTACGACGATCTGTTCGTCGGCAGCGGCAAGCGGCCGTACATCGGCCTGCGCCAGCCGGTGGTGACCACGCCGTACGACACCCGGCCGGCGCACCGGATCGCCAAGGAGCTGGCCCGCGAGCTCGGCGTCGGCGACTACTTCGCCTGGGGCTCGTTCGAGGAGTACCTCGAGGCGCGGCTGGCCGGCTCGGGGACGACGCTGGCCGAGCTGCGTCGTACCGGCGTCCACTTCCCGGCCCCGACCGTCGCGCCCTACCTCGCGCCCGACGAGGAGCCGCACTGGCACACGCCGTCGGGCAAGGTCGAGCTGTTCAGCCAGCAGCTGGCCGAGAAGGGCTTCGCGCCGTTGCCGGTGTACGTCGCACAGCCGGCGCCGCCGCAGGGTTGGTTCCGGCTCACCTACGGGCGCAGCCCGCTGCACACCTTCGGCCGGACTCAGAACAACGAGGTGCTCTTCGACGTCAGCCCGACCAACTGCCTGTGGCTCAACCCCTGCTGCGCCGACGCGCTCGGCGTCGTCAGCGGCGGGCCGGTGATGGTCGAGAACGACCACGGCGACGTCACCGGGCCGCTGCCGGCGCGCATCAGCGAGCGGGTGCAGAAGCACACCGTCTACATGGTGCACGGCTTCGGCCACCGCGCCCCCGGGATGACCGTCGCCTGCTGCAACGGCGGCAGCGACACCGCGGTCATCGACAACTACGCCATCGACCCGATCACCGGCTCGACCGGCATGCGCGTCCAGTTCGTGCGCGTGCGGCCCGCCGACCCGCAGACGGAGGCCAAGCCATGCGGTACGGCATGATGATCGAGCTCGATCACTGCATCGGCTGCCAGGCCTGCGTCACCGCCTGCAAGGAGCGCTGGGACTCCGGCCCCGGCGCGGCGCGCGACTGGGTGATGACCTTCACCCACGGCGAGCGGGGCAAAGACCTCGGCCTGACCTTCTACCCGGGGCTGTGCAACCACTGCGACGACCACCCGTGCACCGCCGACTGCCCCACCGGCGCGACCTACGCCGACGAGCACGGGGTCGTGGTCGTCGATCCGCAGGTCTGCATCGGCTGCGGCAACTGTGTCAGCGCCTGCCCGTACGGCGCGCGCCACGCCGACCCGCGCAAGGGGATCGTCGAGAAGTGCAACTTCTGCGCCCCGTACGTCGCCCGCGGCGAGGCGCCGGCCTGCGTCGCCACCTGCCTGGCCGAGTGCCGCCACTTCGGCGACCTCGACGACCTCGACAGCGAGGTGCGCCGATTGATCGCCGCGCGCGGCGCCAAGCCGCTCACCACCGAGGCGATCAACATCGGCCCGCAGGTCTACTACGCGCCGGCCGCCGAGCGGCTGCAGGTCCTGGCGCAGGGCGTGGTGCAGAACTACCGCTCGACGCTGTTCACCCACACCTGGGAGTCGGTCACCCGGCCGCTGGCGCGCTGGGCGGTGGCGCCGGCGGTGGTCGCGGTCGGCGTCGCGGGCTTTCTGGTCAACCTGCGCGCTCGGAAACACGTCGAGCCCGCGCCCGCGTCTCCGCCCTCGGCCGAGCTGCCGCGCACGTTGCCGCGTCACCGGGCCGGGATGCGCTTTCTGCACTGGTTCAATGTCTTGAGCTGGACGCTGCTGTTGGTCAGCGGCACCTTCCTCTTCTCCACTCCGCGCTTCGCGCTGTTTGGCACCAGCCTGCCGGCCTGGCTGGCCGAGGTGGCCGGCTCACGCGCCTCGCTGCTCTGGTTCCACGCCGCGTGGGGGGTGCTCTGGGCGGGCATCACCATCCCGCTCTTCCTCATCTTCAAGCGTGGCGGCATCGAGGCGCTGCGCGAGGTCTGGCCGACCTACGACGATTTGCGCTGGCTGTGGGTCAAGCCGCTGGTGATGCTCGGGCTCACCACTGAGCCGCTGCCACCGCAGGGCAAGTACAACTTCGGCCAGAAGCTGTTCGCCATCTCGGCGGTGGCCGGCACCGCGTTGATCGTCGCCTCCGGGGTGGTGATGACCTTCCACCTCGGGCCGGCGGAGGTGGTCCGCGCCGCGATCCTGGTCCACAAGCTGGCGGTGATGCTGGCGCTGCTCGGCATTGCCGTGCACGTGACGATGGCGGCGATCATCGTCGAGGAGCGTCCGGCGCTCTGGTCGATGATCGTCGGCGAGATCGACACCGAGCACGCCCGGGCTCACAACCGGGCCTGGGTGGAGGAGCTACGCGAGCAGGGCCACGACGGCCCACGAGGTGAGCGATGAGCCGTGGATACTGGAACTCCTATGTCGCCGGCGCGGCCCTCGGGCTGGTGCTGTTGGCCAGCTTCGTGGTCACCGGCAAGGGCCTGGGCGCCAGCGGCGCGTTCAAGCGCCTGAGCGCCGCGGCGCTGCACAGCGCCAGCCCCACCTGGGCCGAGGAGCACGCCAACATGGCCGGCTACTTCTCGCCCGAGCGCGGGCCGTTGAACAACTGGCTGGTCCTCCTCGCCGTCGGCGTATTGCTCGGCGGCGCCGCCGGCGCGATCACCGCCGGTCGGGTCAAGGTGGAGACCGCGCGCGGGCCGCGCATCGACCGCAACACCCGCTGGCTGCTGGCGTTGCTCGGGGGCCTGATCAGCGGCGTCGCGGCGCAGATCGCCCGCGGCTGCACCAGCGGCCAGGCGTTGACCGGCGGCGCGCAGCTGGCGCTCGGCAGCTGGGTCTTCATGTTCGCGGTCTTCGGCGGGGCCTACGCGTTGGCCTACGTCGTGCGCAAGGAGTGGATCTGATGGACCTCCCCCTCATCCTCAACAGTGGCTTCAGTCAGGGCGCCGAGCTGGTCGCCGCGCTCGTCATCGGCTTCGGCTTCGGCTTCGTGCTCGAGCGCGCCGGCTTCGGCCACGCGAAGAACCTGACCTCGATCTTTTACGGGCGTGACTTCCGGGTCATGCGCGTGATGTTCACCGCCATCCTGGTGGCGATGCTCGGCGTCTACGCGCTCGACCTCGTCGGGGTGATGCCGATCGCTAACCTCGGCCTGCTGTCGACCAACCTCGGCCCGCAGCTGGTCGGCGGCCTGTTGCTCGGTGTCGGCTTCATCGTCGGCGGCTATTGCCCCGGCACCTCGCTGGTCGCGGTGGCCAGCGGCAAGCTCGATGCGATCTTCTTCGTCGGCGGCATCTTCCTGGGCGTCGTCGGCTTCGAGGTCGCCTACCCGGCCTTCGCCACCTGGCATCAGACCGGCGGCCTCGGTCGCGTGCTGCTGCACGAGTACTTCGGCGTCTCGAGCGCGGTGATGGTCCCGGCGGTGGTGCTCTTCGCGGTCGGCGCGTTCGCCGCGGTCGGGCGGATCGAACGGCGGGTGCGCGCTGGCCTCACGGCGCGGGGGGTCGAGCCATGAGGCGCCACGCGACCACCCTCGCCGCGGCGCTGCTCGTGCTCGCCGCGGTCGCCTACGGGATCGCCGCCGCCGCGCGCG
>JBFYZW010000566.1:0-9448 GCA_041309305.1 Deltaproteobacteria bacterium
CGCTCGGCCAGAGCGCGCGGGCAAAGGCGCGTTGCACCTCCTGGCGCAACGCATCCGCGCCGGCCGAGTCGAAGCGCGCCTCGTGCTCCTGCGCGTCAGCGAGCAGCCGCGCGACGCTCTCCTCGTCGGGGGCGCGCGGGTCGGGCGTGCCGGTCAGGCGGGCGAGCAGCTGCGCCTCGGGGACGACCAGCGCTCCGGTGCCGCGGAGGTGCTCGCCGAGCGCGTGCACCAGCGCCGCGCCGCCCGAGGGCTCGCCGATGCCAACCACGGCGGTGGCCGGCTGCGCGACGATGGCGGTGACGACCAGCGCGAGCGCGGGGAACACAGCTCACTGCCACTGGCCGACGTGGTTGCTCTTCGCCTCGGCCTCGAGGGCGAGGTAGGCGTCGCGTCGGTCGAACGGCTGCCCGTTGTAGATGAACACCTCGGCCAGCCCGGCGGCCAAGAGCTCGGCCCCGAGGTCGGTGCCGTCGGCGACCCGGACGTAGGCGAGCAGGCGGTGGGAGGGAGTCGAGTCGCGGCACAGCTCTTCGGGCGGTTGGGGACAGTGGCTGTCGAACTCGAGGTCGACTTCGGTGCCGATGTGGTTGTAGGCGAAGGTCCGCGCCTCGGCGGCGTAGGCCTCCGGCGGGTCGGAGTAGAGCTCGGGCGTGTCGATGCCCTGGAAGCGCACCAGCTCCTCGACGCCCCAGGCGTCGACCTCGATCGTATCGCCGTCGACGACGCGCAGGACCGGCACCGGGTTCTTCAGCGCGTAGGGGGCATCACCCCCCGAGGGCGGCGGCGGTGGCAACCCCGGCGCGCCGCTGACCGTGCAGCCGGCGAGGCCGGTGGCAAGCGCCCAAAGAGCTCGGCTGAGGTGACGCGCGGCGGTCGACTTCATTGCCCCGGAGCATAGCAGACCGGACGGTGGCGCGCATGGCCTACCGGTGGGCGGACAGAGGGGCCGACGGGCTACCCTTCGCCGGCGGAGCCCGACTATAGTGTGCCGATGAACCGCCTCGCGATCGGGATCATGGTCGGCAACCTGGCGTTCGCGCTCGTCGGCCGGGCGGGGCAGCCGGAGCCGGGACAGATCATCCTCCACGCCGCCTTCGCCTCGCCTGAGCGCCTGGTCGTCGAGGGGCGGGTGCTCGAGGATCAGGGGGTGCGCCGCGCCGATCAGGGCCGGTCGGGGATCGGCAACCTGGTCGATTCGGTCAAGACTTTCGAGAGCGACGAGATCGAGGGCGTCGTACTCGAGCTCACCATCGACGGCCAGGCCTTCACGGTCACCACCGACGCGGACGGCTGCTTCCGTCTGGCCGGGGTGGCGCCGCCTCGGCCGCTGCGCGGCGGTCGGCGGCCGCTCTCGATTGCGGCGATCGACGGGCGTGGCTTCGCCATCCCCCGGATCGACGGGACGATCCCGGTCGTGCCGGCCGGCGCCGTCGCGGTGCTGAGCGACTTCGACGACACGGTGGCCGAGACACAGGTGACCGACAAGCCGCGGATGCTGGTCCGGACCCTGACCCGCAACGCGGCGCAGCTGCAGGCGGTGCCCGGGGCGGCGGTCGCCTACCAGGCGGCGTTGGTCGCCGGCGCGGCGGCGATCGTCTACGTCAGCGGCAGCCCGCAGAACCTCCAGCCGCGTATCGCCGAGTTCCTCGACCTGCAGGAGATCCCGCGCGGCCCGCTGCTGCTCAAGAACATCGGCGCCGACTCGCTCACCGAGCAGGAGGGCTACAAGCTGCGCCGCATCGACCAGGTGATGGCGGCGCTCCCCGGGGTGCGCTTCGTCCTGGTCGGCGACTCCGGCGAGAAGGACCCGGAGATCTACCGCCAGGTGCTGCGTGCCCACCCGGGGCGGGTCCTCGGCGTGGTCATCCGCAAGGTCAGCGGGGCCGACAACGGTGAGGCGCGGCTGCAGGGGATGCTCGGCGTCGACGACTACGCCGCCGATCCGCAGGTGCTGGCTCGGTTGATCGCCGGCGCTGCGGGCGAATGAGCGTCAGGGTTGGGGGGGAGCGCCTCAGCGGCCGAGCTTGCGCGTGGCGCAGAAGTCACGGACCACGGCGCTGAGCGACGGCTCGCCCTTCTCCTCCAGGTCGTAGCGGACGCGCATGGTCGGCTTGTTGACCTTGACCAGCCGGTTGAGGTCGATCGGCGTACCGATCAGCACCAGGTCGCAGGTGGCGCGGTCGATCGTCTCGCCGAGGTCTGCGATCTGCTGCTTGCTGTAGCCCATCGCCGGGAGCAGCGGGCCGATCTTCGGGTAGGCGGCGAAGGTCTCGGCGATCGCGCCCTTGACCCAGGGCCGGGGATCGACCAGCTCGGCGGCGCCGAAGCGCTTCGCCGCGATGACCGCCGCGCCGTAGCCCATCTCGCCGTGGGTCAACGTCGGGCCGTCCTCGACGCACAGGACGCGCTTGCCGCGGATGGCGTCCGCGTCATCGACGGTCAGCTTGGAGTTGGCGTGGATGACCTTGGCCTGCGGGTTCAGCTCGGCCAGCGTCGCGGCCAGCTGGCGGATGTTGGCCGGGTCGGCCGAGTCCTCTTTGTTGATGACGAAGACGTTGGCCAGGCGGGCGTTGAGCTCGCCCGGGTAGTAGAGGCGCTCGTGCCCTGGCCGGTGCGGGTCGGTGACGACGACCAGGAGATCCGGTTTGAAGAAGGGCGCGTCGTTGTTGCCGCCGTCCCAGAGCACGACGTCGGCCTCCTTCTGTGCCGCGGCGAGGATGTCGGCGTAGTCGACGCCGGCGAACACCAGGTAGCCCTCCTTCAGGTGCGGCTCGTACTCCTCCATCTCCTCGATGGTGCACTGGTGTCGCTCGAGGTCGGCGAGGGTCTCGAAGCGCTGGCACCGCTGCGCGGTCAGGTCACCGTAGGGCATCGGGTGGCGGACCACCGCGACCTTCAGGCCGCGCTGCTTGAGCAGGCCGGCGACCATGCGCGTGGTCTGGCTCTTGCCGCAGCCGGTGCGCACGGCGCAGACCGCGATCACGGGCTTCTCGGCCGGGAGCATCGTCCCGAACGGCTCGGCGAGCACGAAGTCGGCGCCGGCCGCCTGGACGACCGAGGCGCGGCTCATCAGGTAGGTGTAGGGCACGTCGCTGTAGGAGAAGAAGACCTGCTCGACGCCGTGCTTGCGGATCAGCGCGGTGAGCTCGCTCTCGTCGTGGATCGGGATGCCCTTCGGGTAGTGCTTGCCCGCCAGCGCCGGCGGGTAGGTCCGCCCGACGATGTAGGGGATCTGCGTGGCGGTGAAGGCCACCACCTCCGTGTGCGGATCGTCGCGGAACCGCGTGTTGAAGTTGTGGAAGTCGCGCCCGGCGGCGCCCATGATCAGGGTCTTCTTGCGAGACATGTGCTACTCCCTCTGCGTTTGCCTCTGACTGCCTCGGAAACCGCCTCGAGGTCAAGCGGGTGTGATCCAGGAGCGTCGGTAGGCGACCGCGCCTCGGGCGGCTCGGGGGCCTGTGCTCGGCCCGCTCGGCATAAGACGCGCGGTGCATGATGCGTGAGGCATCAATCACGACCGACGGCCCAGGTGGGCATGGCAGGCCTCACATCCCGGCCTGCGCGGGCCTGTGCGCAGGCCCCCTGCGCCGCCTGTCGGCGCGGTCGCCGCCGCACGGAGTCTTCTCGGACGTCGACCGCGACACCCGAGCGGCCGCTGGACTCCACACCGACGACGACCGATCACACCCAGGTCAAGCCCGTGGTCTTGCCTCGTGGCGCGGCGATCCGCTAGATCGGGCTGATGGCCGACGAGCTGTTGCACGACGTCGTTGAGACCGAGGAGATCCCCCTGCCGGTCGAGCTGCGCGCCGTGTGGCCGCAGGCGCACGGGGCGGTCCAGCCGTGCCTGTTGGTGCTCAGCGGCGCGGACGTGGGCCGGATGGTCAGCCTCGATCAGCGTGACGTCGTCGTCGGTCGCGCGGGCGACGCCGACCTGACCCTGAACGACGACGGGGTGAGTCGGCGGCACGCCCGCTTCAGCGTGCTGGCCGACAGCAAGGTGCAGGTCACCGACCTCGGCTCACGCAACGGCACCTGGGTGGAGGGGCAGCGGGTCGAGCGCTGGATCCTGTCCGACGGCGAGCGGATCCTCCTCGGCAACGGCACGGTGCTGAAGTTCGGCCTCCGCGATGCCTTGGAGGCGTCGTGCGTCAACGGCCTGTACGAGTCGGCGACCCGGGACCCGTTGACCGGCCTGTTCAACAAGCGCTGGCTCCTCGACCACCTCGACCGGGAGATCGCCTGGCACCGCCGGCACGACCGCCCCCTCAGCCTGATCCTCATCGATCTCGACCACTTCAAGGCCATCAACGACGTCCACGGCCACCTGGCCGGCGACGAGGTGCTCCGCCAGGTCGGCGCGGTCTGCCTGCGCCAATGCCGCAGCGAGGACGTCTTCGCCCGCTTCGGCGGCGACGAGTTTGCTTGCGTGCTGCGCGAGACGCCGCTCGGCGGTGGTGAGGTGGTCGCGCATCGCTTCTGCGCCGCGGTGGCCGAGCAGCGCTTCTCGCTCGTTCAAGCGTTGCGCCCGGTGATCGTGCCGGCGACCGTCTCGGTGGGGCTGGCGACCCAGCACGGCCCGGAGCTGAGCGATCCGGCCGCGCTGTTCGCCGCCGCCGATCGCTACCTGTACCTGTCGAAGGAGCTGGGGCGTAACCGCGTCGCGACGCCGGCCGGCGGGGCGAGCTCAGCGGCCGGGTAGGCCGAGGTCCTCGGCCACCTGCTTCTTGAGCCGATCGATCAGCTCGCGGACGCGCTCCTCGCTGTGCGGGTCCTCGTAGATGAAGCGCACCCCAAAGCCCTTGCGGCCGTTGGCCGAGCGCCAGCGCACCTCCCCCTTCAACGCGATCGGCCTCTCGTTCCCCGGCGGCTTCAGGCGCAGCGTGATCACCTCACCCACCTCGATCGCCTGCTCGGTCAGGATCGACGCCCCCTCGCGCGAGAGGTCGTCGGTCACGTCGGCGAGGAAGACGCTGTCACGCGCGTACTCGATGTCGACCATCGCCGGGTAGCGGCGCGATCGGCGCTTGGCGAAGGTCACCTGCCGACCGCCGGCGAACTCGAGCAGGAGGTCGCGGGTGCGCCGCTCGGTGGACAAGAATTCCACGCCGATGCCGGCCGGCAGGTTGCGCTTGTCGGTCAGGCGCTTCCAGCGGATGACCCCGCGCGCGTGGACGGTGAGCTGCTCCTTGGCGAAGGCGAACTCGAGGTCGACCTCGTCGGCGCTGGCCAGGCGCAGGTGCCCGGGCACGAACACGCCGCCGAGCCCGCCCTGGGTGAAGTAGAAGTCGAGGAAGGCACGGCTGTCGCGCAACGGGACCAGCACCGTCGGCCTGACCCGGAAGCGTTCGCTCATCGTCCCCTCCGTTTCCATCCCATCGGCGAGCAGGTTACCGCCTCGCCCGCGGGCTGGCAATCCTGGACGTCAGCGCGGGGGCAAGATCCGTGGCCGCGTCACTTCTGCAGCGCCGCCAGCTTGTCGGCGATCCCCTGGTGCTTGTCGGTGCGCGAGCCGAGCCGGATGGTGGTCGAGATGCGCGCGACGCCGCGCCGGTGCAGCTCCTCGTGGATGCGCTTGAGCGCCGCGAAGATGACGTCGTACTCGCCCTCGATGTTGGTGCCGTAGGCGTGCAGCTGCACCTTCAGGCCCGTCTCGACCAGGAGTTGATGGGCGAGCTTGACCTCGTCGCGCACGCTGACCCGGCCGGTCAGCGGGACGACGCAGATGTCGGCCAGGACGTGCATCGCATCGCCTCCCACAAGCGGCCTCAGTGCTCGGCCTCGCCGAAGACCTGGGCCTCGAAGACCTCGAAGACCGTGGCTGGATCGCGCCAGGCGTCGGGGGACAGCCCGGCCTTGCGCGCCAGGTGGTCGAGGGTGGTCTCGCGGTCCCAGCCCTGCTCGGGCGCGACCTGGGGCAAGAAGACGGCGCTGCGGCCGCGCAGGCCGATGATGACGCCGTGGCGGCCGACGACGAACTCCTCGGCGCCGGCGACGCGCCGTGGCGGGGTCAGGACGCTGACCTCGACCTGGAGCTCGGCGAGCTCGGCCGCGGTGACGGCCGGGAAGCGCGGATCGTGCACCGCCGCCGAGATGGCGTTGTCGCGGATGTCGCGCCACAGCGCCTGCGTCGGGCGGATGTGGCCGATGCAGCCGCGCAGCTCGCCCCGCTTCTTCAGGGTGACGAAGACCGAGGCGGTGTCGCGCAGCGGGCCGGCGGCCGGCACGCCGAGCTCGTCGTCGCTGGGCGTCTCGCCGCGCTCGAGGTAGCGGGCGAGCGTCGTGCGCACGATGCGCAGCGCGAGCTGCTGGCCGGCCGCGTCGAGGACCTGCGGCCCCTGGGCGAAGCTCGGCGCCGTCGCGGCTGCGGTTGACCCCCAGCCGCCGGTGCGCCGGTAGGCGAGCGAAAGGTAGCTGACCGACGTCGAGTAGTCGCCGGTCATCCTGCCGCTCGTGTCGCGCGCCACCTCGCGCGCGGCGCTGTCGCCGGGCAACAGCGCCAGCAGCAGGCGGAGCGGCTCACGCCCGCAGATCGTGTCGTGCGTGGCCGCGAGGTGGGCGTCGAAGTCGGCGAGGCTGCGCCGGCCGAGCGCCGACGACGCCTGGTCGAGCAGGTCGGTGAGGCCCTGCGCGACGTCGCGGGTGAAGGGCTGGTAGCGGAAGCCGGCGCCGAAGTGGGTGAAGTCGGAGCTGACCAGCACGACGTCGTCGGGGCGCATGACGTCGCGCAGTCGCGCGGCGACGGCGGCGAGCTCGGCCTCGTCGCCGAGGTCACCGGCGACCAGCGGGACGATCGTCGCCTGCGGGTGGACGGCGGCCAGGAAGATGGCGTGCATCTCGAGGCTGTGCTCCGGTTCGTGCGCCCGGCTCGGTCCGCCGAAGCCCGGTTGGCCGCGCAGCGCGGCGACCGCCTCGCGGTCGATCCGCAGCTCGCCGAGCGGGGTCGCGTAGCCGCCGAGCTCGTCGGCGGGCAGCGCCAGGCCGTCGAAGCCGAGGTGGTGGGAGGGGCCGATGAGGAAGGCCCGGCGCAGCGGTTGGCCCTGCAGCTCACGGTAGCCGGCCGCGGCGACCTCGCCGCTGTAGCGCAGCCCGGCGTGCGGGCCGACCAGCGCGACGATCGGCGGCGCGTCCGCGGGCGGGCGGTGGCGAGCGAGCCGCGCCTGGATCTTGCGCCGCAGCGCCTCGGGCTCGGCGGGGTACCAGCTGCCGGCGTGCGTGGCTGGGCGCATCGGGCCGACCTCCTGGCGCCTCCCCGGCGGCGCGCTCTCGGCGTGCGTCCGGCAGGCGCTGAGCGAGACAGTACACGAGACGAGGACGATCAGGCGAGGGTTCATGGTCGAGACCTCGGCAACCCGCCGTCGGCGTCGCCGCTGGGCGCGCCGGCGGTGACCTGGGCGGCCCCCGGGCGGCAGGCGCCGCGCGACAGGCCGAAGAAGCTGAGCACGAGCAGCGACGCACCGACAATCAACGCCACCGAGGTCGACAGCGGCGCCGGCCGCTCGCGACGGAGCCGGCGTTGGCGGCGGCGAGCGCGGATCTCCTCCAGGCTCATGGCGGCGGCAGCGGCCGGGCGATCATCACCGCCTCGCGGTCGGGCCGACGGGTCATGTAGTCGGCGATGGACTGGGTGGTGAGCAGCACGCGGCGGCGATAGCTCGAGGCGTGCAGCAACCGCGGCGTGCGGCTGTCGAGTCGATCGACGAAGCCGGCGTGGCCGATGCCCGACCCCGGGTGGAGCGTGTTGACGATCGCCAGCAGATCGCCGCTCTCCAGCGCCGCCTCGGCGGCGCGGACCTGCTCGCGCGGCAAGAGGACCCACGGCGCGTCGCTCAGCCGCCGCTCGATGTCGGCCATGGTCGCGCGCAGCGCCGGGTCGCGCAGCGGTGGGAACTTGGCCAGGCTGCGGGTCATGATGTCGTGCGGCAGCCGGCGCGGTTGGCCGCCGAGCGCCGCGGTGACCTGTCGCAGTCGGCCGCGGGCCTCGTTGTCGAGGATCCAGTCGGCGAAGTAGTGCAGCCGGGAGCTGTAGTCGCCCAGCCGGCCGCCGCGGTAGCGCCAGGCTTCGACCTCGCCGGTGAAGCAGTTCGGCTCCCTGCGCTCGGCCCAGGCGCAGCGCGCCAGCGCCAGGCTCGTCTCGACGAACGAGACGCACTCGAGGGTGTCGAGGTCGATGCGCAGGACCTCCGGTCCGTCGCGCGGCGGCGCCAGCGCGTACGGCGTCGCGAGCTGATGTCGTCCGGCGCGGACCACCAGCTGACCGAAGGTCTCTCCCGGCCGGCGCGGGCCGACCGCGGCGAACCAGGCCTCGAGCTTGGCCCGTTGCTCGGCGGGCAGGGGCGACGGGGCGGTGGCCGGGGCGGGCGGGGCGACGTCGGTCGGCGCAGCGAGGCCAGGCTCGGCCATCAGCGCCAGCGCGAGCAGGCCGAGGCCGGATCGTCGGTGCACGGCGCGCATCCGCGTCGGTATAGACCAGCGGCCCAGGTTTCTCAACGCGGGGCCTGGGCCGGGGTGTGTTCGGTCGTCGTTGGTCTGGCGTCCAGCGGCCCTCGGCGCGCGGCCGCCTGCCGACGACGCGGGATACCATCCCTTGGGCCACGGCGCCGTTCCGGCGTAAGGTGCGTCACATGCGCGAGCTGCCGCCGGTGTTGATCGCCCAGGTCCGCACGGTCACCGGGCTGGCGGCGGTGATCTGCGTGGGCACGATCGCCGCGATCGCCGCGATCATCGCGACGCACTACCCCGACAATCACGTCGGCGCCGACCTGCGCCTCGGCTACGTCTCGGCTGGCGCCGCGGCCGCGGCCGCCGGTGTCGCCTGGCGTGCCGGTGCGACCCGTGGGCGGATCGCGTTGGCCCTGCTCGGCGTCGCGGCGCTCACCGCGGTGGTCGTCTTCGTGGCCGACCAGTGGAACCTGGCGGTCGGCTACGAGCTGTGGCTCAGGCGCGGGCAGCCGGCCTTCGGCGACGCGCCGCGCTGGTGGTGAGCCGGCTCAGGCGGCGCCGGCCAGGCGGCGCCACTCGCTGGCCGCTCGTCTGACGCAGTCCTCGATCGCCAGGCCGGCGAAGTAGTTGCCGCACAGCGCGAGCGGCAGGCCGGCAAGCGCCGCGTCGATCCGCGCGACGATCGCCGCGTGGCCCTGACGCGGCGCCGGGAGCTCGACGTGGCGGGTGAAGGTGGCCACGAACTGCTCGGCCGGGACGCCGAGCACCTCGCTGGCGCGCCGGCGCCGGGCCGCGTCGTCGAGGCCGGGGCGGAAGTGGAAGGTGAAGGCGCGCCGTCGCGCGTCGGGCACCGGGTCGCGGGTCACGGCCGAGAAGAAGGAGTCGCGGCGCGGGACGATGAAGGCCAGCTCCGGTAGCTGGACCGCGCGCCGCTCGACGACCACCGCCAGGCTGTCGAGCGCGGCCATCTGGATCTCGGCCAGCGGCGCGGCCAGCGCCGGGGCAG
>JBFYZW010000567.1:0-12391 GCA_041309305.1 Deltaproteobacteria bacterium
GGAGTGCTGTGCTGGGCGGCGATCCGCTTCGTCATCGCCGAGAGCGAGAGCACCCAGACGCTCGCCTTCGGCGTGCCGATCTGGGTGGTCGAGCTGTGCATCCCGGTCGGCCTGGCCCTGGTCGCCGCCCGGCTGGCCTGCGGGACACGACCGCGCGCCGCGGCGCTCGGCGGCACCGCCGCCGGGCTCGCGCTGGTCGCGCTGGTCGGCTTCGGCGACCTCGCGCCGCCCGGCTTCTTCCTCCTCGCGCTGTTGGCGCTCGTCGTCGCGACGGTGGCCGGCACACCGCTGTTCGTCACCATCGGCGGCCTGGCGCTCTTGCTCTTCTGGAGCCAGGGGACACCCGCGCCGGCGGTGGTGGTCGAGACCTACCGGCTGGTCTCGTCGCCGTCGCTGCCGGCGATCCCGCTGTTCACGCTCGCCGGCTTCTTCCTCGCCCGCGGCGGCGCGGCGCGCCGGCTGGTCGAGCTGTTCACCGCCGCGTTCGGCTGGGCGCCCGGCGGGGTGGCGATCGCCGCGGCGCTCGCCTGCGCCTTCTTCACCACCTTCACCGGCGCGAGCGGCGTGACCATCCTCGCGCTCGGGGGCCTGCTCCTGCCCGCGTTGGTCGACAGCGGCCACGGCGAGCGCTTCTCGCTCGGCCTGGTCACCGCCTCCGGGTCGCTCGGCCTGCTGCTCTTCCCCTCGCTGCCGGTCATCCTCTACGCGGTAGTCGCGGAGGTCGACATCCTGCAGATGTTCGCCGGCGCGGCGCTGCCGGGCCTTCTCGTCATCGCCTCGGTGGCGCTGCTCGGCCTGCGCCACGGCCAGCGGCACGCGGCGACGCGCACGCCCTTCTCGGCGGCGCGGCTCCGGAGCGCGCTCTGGCAGGCGAAGTGGGAGCTCGGCCTGCCGGCGCTGGTCCTGGTCGGTTTCCTCTCCGGCCTGTGCACCTTCGTCGAGTGCGCGGCGCTGGCCGCGGCCTGGGCGCTGGTGGTCGAGGTCTTCGTCCACCGCGATCTGCCGCTGCGCGCCGGCGCCGGCGACGCGGTGGTCGCCAGCGCCTCGCTGGTCGGCGCGGTGCTGATCATCCTCGGCGTCGCGCTCGGCTTGACCAGCTTCCTCATCGACGCCGAGGTGCCCGCCGCGGCGATCGCCTGGACCGAGGCGCACCTCGAGTCGCGGCTGGCTTTCCTGCTGGCGCTGAACGTCATCCTGCTGCTGGTCGGCTGTCTGATGGACACCTACAGCGCGATCGCCGTGTTCGCCCCGCTGCTCGCCCCGGTCGGCGTCGCCTTCGGCGTCGACCCGATCCACCTGGGCGTGATCTTCCTGGTCAACCTGGAGCTGGGCTTCCTCACCCCGCCGATCGGGATGAACCTGTTCATCTCGTCGATGCGCTTCGCCAAGCCACTCGGCGAGGTGCTGCGCTCGATCGTGCCGTTCTTCGTCGCCCGCGTCGCGGTGGTGCTGCTGGTCACCTACCTGCCGTGGCTGACGACCGTGGTCGCCGGGTGGGTCGCGCCGCCGTGAGTGCCCCTGGCCTCGGAGGCCGCCGGGCGTGATATACCGCCCGTCGAGATGGGACGCTGGGTCGTCATCGGGTGGCTGATCAGCGCCGCCTGCGCGCGCTCCGATTTGGGCTGGCGTGACCGGGTCGTCCCGGCGGCTCCCGGCGACGCGCAGCAAGCCGGCGCTGACGCATCGACTGGGGCGGACGCGGTCGTGGCCCCTGGCGACGACGCGCCGGATCCTTGCGCCATCGCCCCGCAGGCCCTGCTCGGCTGGTGGACGCTCGACGCCGATGACGTCTCCGGCACGACGCTGCTCGACAGCTCCGGCCGAGGGAGCAACGGCACCATCGTCGGTGCGCCGCCGCCGGCCGGCGTCGACGGGCGGATCGACGAGGCCCTCGACTTCAGCGGCGCCCCATTCGCCTACGCGGAGTTCTCCGCCGTCGCGCTCGACTCAACGCCCGGCGCAACCACAACGCTGTCGCTCTGGTACCACCGCGCCAACAGCGCCCCCGACGAGGTGCTCGCCGGCTTCCCGACCGGCCCGAGCGCCGCGCCGCCGCGCTACGATCTGTGGCTCACCGACCGGTTCGGCTCGGTGTCGTTGTGCATCAACGGCGGCATGAGCGACTGCTGGGGCGTGACCGACGCGGGCCTGGTCGGCCGCTGGGTGCACGTCGTCGCGATCCTGGCCAACGGGCGCACCGACGGCGGGCGATTGTACGTCGACGGGGTCGACGCCGCGGCGAGCTGCCTCTCGGCCACGTGCGACGAGACGCGGGTCACGGCGGCTCCGTTCTCGATCGCCAGCTCCGATGCCGATTACGCCTGGCGGGGAATGCTCGACGACGTGCGGCTGTACGACCGGGCGCTCACGCCCGCGGAGATCGCCGCGCTCTTCGCCTGCGCACCGTAGCGACTACTTGAGACAGTTGTAGTAGGCGTTCTTGCTGTCGTACTTGCAGGTGCGGCTGGTCGCCGAGCAGTTGATCGACTTGACCTGCTCGTTCTCGCACCACACGACGGTGTTGCCGTCGCAGCGGCCGGCGAAGGTCTCGCCGTTGCACGGGTCGGTCGGCTGGACCACCGGCGCGGTGCCGCAGGCGTAGTACTGGTGGTTGCTGTCGAAGGTGCAGATCTTGCCCGACGCGGCGCAGTCGGTCTTCTGCACCTGGTTGTTCTCGCACCAGACCACCGTCGCGCCGTCGCAGCGACCGACGTAGGTCTCGCCCTGGCACGGGTCGGCCGGCGTCGTCGGCGTGCTGCTGACCCCGAGGAACGAGAGGAAGGCGTCGACGCGGGTGTCGACGCCGTACTCGGTGCAGTACCAGTCACCATAGGAGGTGACGCCGGCGACGTAGTAGGTGCCGGCCGGGTCGCGGTAAAACGCCGGCCCGCCCGAGTCGCCGGAGCAGGTGTTCTTGCCCGGGTCGTCGTAGCGGAAGGTCGTGCCGTCGACCTCACTGATCCCCATCCACACGGCGCGCTTGGTGCCGGCGCCGGCCTGCGAGTAGCCGGAGGTCACGCCGTAGCCGACGAAGAAGAGCTGGGTGCCGATCCACGAGGCGTCCAGGTGGTTGAGCACCGGCAGCGGCGCCACCGGCGCGTCGCTCTTCAAGGTCAGGTAGGCGATGTCGTTGCGCAGCGCCGAGCTGTTCCAGTTCGGGTGCTTGGTCGCGCTCTGCACCGTCAGGCTGTACTGCGCGCTCGACAGGCTCGCGCCGATGACGAACTTCATCTGCGAGGCCGAGAAGCCGTCGACGCAGTGGGCCGCGGTCAAGACCTTGCGCGGGCCGATGAGCGTGCCTGTGCAGTGCTGCTGGCCCTGATAGGTGATCGCCCCAACCGCCGGCAGACCGTCGAAGCCGGCGCCGCCGACGATCCGGTCGGCGATGGGATTCACCACCCCGTCCACCTCGACGCTGTCCGTCCCGCACGCCGAGGTCAGAGCAACGAACAGGCCGCCCACGAGGATCTTGCGCATCAGGGTTCTCCTTCGGGTTGCACCACATCCGGCACTGTTGTGTGTGGCGTGGTATCCAATCATCCACTCGCTCCCGGACCCCATCACATGCCCCCGCATTCGACCCCGTATGCCTACAACTCGAGGTCCGAGCCGTCAACAAAAAAATGCAACAAAATCATGTAGTTAGATGTGTTCTTCGCGACTTCATAGGACCACAAAGGAGGAGAATGTGAGCACGCTCACACCTCGGGGGAGGCTTACCTACACATCCGCGCGGCGCTTCGATGATGGAGAGTCATCAACGCCAGAAGCCAGTTAACCGTTGGATAATCGGCCGGAGCGGTGGTAAAGAGAGCCCGAGGGTTGATGGCATGCAAAGACTGTCGAGCTCGATCGCGGCGCTCCTCCTGATCGCCGGGTGCAGCAAGCAGGCGGGGGACGCGTCCCCGCCGGACCCGACCGCCGGCAAGGCGCGCGCGACGATCTTCTACTCCGGGAACCTCTGGGGCGACCTCGTCGAGTGTGGCTGACGATCGAACCGTCTGGGCGGTCTGGCCCGGAAAGCCACGGTCATCGCAGCGGAGCCGGAGAAGACGCGGTTGGTGGTCGACTACGGCGACGCCTTCGCGCGCGCCCCTGAGCCGCACCTGCCGCCGAACGCGGTGCGCGAGCGCGCGCTGCTCTTCGTCGACGCCTTCAACCGGATGGGGATGCAGGCCTACACGCTCGGCGAGCGCGATCTGTCGCTCGGGCTCGAGCTGTTGCGCGAGCTGGCCGGGCGAGCGAAGTTCCGCCTCCTCGCCGCGAACCTGCTCAACGCCGATGGCCAGCCGCTGTTCGAGCGCTCGCTCATCGTCGAGCTCGGCGGGCGCAAGATCGGCCTGCTCGGCCTGCTCGGCGCCCGCGCCGCGGTCCAGCCGAACGACCTCACCGCGCTCGGCGCGACGCTCGAGCCGCCCGCGAAGGTCGCGGCCGCCGAGGTGGCCAGGCTCCAGGCAGACGGCGCAGAGCTGGTCGTCGTCCTCAGCCACCTCGGACCGGGCGAGGAGGCCGAGGTGCTGCGCGCGGCGCCGGCGATCCGCTTCTTCATCGGCGGCCACTCCGGCCGTCAGCTCGAGCGGCCGATGAAGCTCGACGAGCCGCAGTCGGGCGCCTCCGCCTGGGTGTTCGAGGCCGGCAACCGCGGCAAGCACCAGGGCCGGCTCGAGCTGTACGTCAGCGCCGACGGCGGCTCCCTCGACCGCGTCGTTGACGCCGGCGAAGGCGAGGCGCAGAAGGCGACGCTCGCCCAGCTCGAGCGCAGCAGCGAGAGCCTGCGTGTGCAGCTCGCCAACCTCGACAAGAGCCAGCTGGCCGACGAGCAGCGCGAGGCGCGCAAGAAGAACCTCAACGCCAGCCTCGAGCGCAATCAGGCGCGGATCGAAGGGGAGCGCAAGCGGCTCGCGACCCTGACCGCCCCGGACCCGACCCGGCCGGCGTTCAAGAACAAGCTCGTGCCGCTCGAGCTCACCATCGTCGAGGAGCCCGAGATCGCCAAGGCGGTCACCGCGCTGCAGGCCACCGGGTTGCTCACGCCGCAGCCGGTGCGCTCACTCACGCCGGGCAAGCCCGGCGCACCGAGCGTGCCCGGCCTGCTCGCGCCGCGTCGCGAGCCGCTGCCCGCCCGCCTGGGCAAACCCCTGCCCAGGGAGCTGCCGGTGCGCGAGCCGAAGGGTGCCGCGCCAGCGCCAGCGCCGAACGCGACGCCGTAGGCGAAGAGCCGCTCACGGCCACCCGGCGAGCCAGGGCGCGAAGGCCGGGTCGGCGCGCCAGGACGCCAGGTCGGCGTCCTGCTGGATCTTCTCAGCGCTCCGGCGCGAGCCCCTGGTCGCAGTCGATCGACGTCCCGATCTCGTCGTCGTCGAGCTCGCGGGCCCAGAACGAGACCTCATCCAGATCACCGACGAACGGGTAGACCAGCGGTTGAACTGAACCGCTGGCGCTCATCCCCGTGTCGGCCCCGATCGCGATCGGCTCTTCGTTGCCGACGCCCCCAGAGCTGGCGCCGAGCCCGCCGGTGTATGCCAGCTCGCCGACCAGCGTACCGTCGCGGAACAGGCGCAGCCCGCCGCCGCCGAAGCTCACCGCGAGGTGGAACCATTGGTCGGCGTCGATTTGGCCGCCGCTGACGACGTAGGCGTTGGAGGTAGCCGCGAGGCTCTGGATCCGCGCCGCGAGCTGCCCGGCGGGGGCCCCGACGTCGGTGCCGTTGAGAAAGAGGGCCAGGTGACCGCCGGTGACCAGATTGAGAGCATCCTTGGACCAGGGAGACTGCTGGCGGGTCGCGTCGCGCGTGCGCGCCCACAGCATCACGGTGCCGGAGTCGACCAGGTAGGCGGGTCGATGCGGGATCACCACGTGGTCGTCGGCGCCGTCGAAGGTGAGCGCCCGGCTGCCGCCGCCGTTCACGCCGGCGCAGCTCTTGTCGACCGCGCCGTCCTGGGTGACGAGCGCACCGTGGTTGGCCTGTGGCGATCGGTCATCGATGCGCGCCGCCTCGAGTTCGTTGGCCGTCCCGTCCTCGAGCGGCCAGTAGCCGAGCAGCGCCGACCGGCCGTCGGCCAGCACGACCCCGGCTCGCCAGGCCGCGCAGGCCTCGGCCGGCGTGGAAGGGCCCCCCGGCCACTCGGCGACCGCCGAACGACCGGTGCACGCGGTGACACAGCCGAGGACGGCCACGACCACCGCCAACCGGACCGGTGCGCACGCCGCGGCGGGTGCGCCCGTCGACCAGAGGTCGCGAGCGCAGGGCCACTGAGATGCGTCAGCGGGTTCGACGTCGAAGGCCGCCGTGCAGTGCATCGTTCCTCCCGCGCAGTTGGACCATCAAGGCACCTTTTGCGGGGGCTTGGCAACTGGCTCGCCCCGCGCGCTCGGGCGGCGCCGCGCCCGGGGGCGAACGCTCGGCCGCGCGGTGGTTGACATGCTGTCGCAGGTGGCCGACAAGGAATCAGCCGCGATGCCCGAGCGACGCGCAGCACGTCGGGGGGCGTTTCGCCCGCCGGGCCTCGGGCCAGTGCGCGGCCGAAGGAGCGACGCTCACCATGACCCCGCTGGAGTTGAAACCCGAAGCGGAGTGGCACGCGATCCTCGACCGGCTGTTCGCCGAGACGACGATGGCCGCCTGCCTGTCGAACGGCAAGGGAGAGGTGCTGTTCTGCCGGGGTGAGCGCTTCCCGCTCTGTGCGGCGATCAAGGGTACCCCGACGGCGGCGACCTACATCTGCGGCCAGACCAACACCGCGATGCTGGCGGTGGTCAAGCGGACGCTCCGCCCGGCGATCGACCTGTGTGAGGCGGGCCTGTTGCGCATGGTGATCCCGATCGTGCGCGACGGCGCGCTGGTTGGTCAGGTCTTCGCCTGCGGGCTGGCGGCGGAGGGCGAGGAGCTCGACCCGTTCATGGTCGCCAAGCAGCTCGGCGTCGGCGAGGAGCGGGTCACCGAGCTGGCCAGCGCGACGCGGGCGATCTCCGAGGCGGAGCTGACGCCGGTCGCCGATCGCTTCTTCCGCGAGCTCAATCCGTAACACCGAACCGGACGAGGAGCTGAAGATGAAGAAGGTCGCGGTCGTGGGCTGTGGCGCATACATGAACAGCGGCTACGGATGTCCGGGCGAGTGGCGCTGCCTGAAGGCCGCCGCGCTCGGCGAGGGGACGTTCGGCGAGCCGGCCAGCGTCGTCGCCTTCGTGCGCTGCGAGTGCCCGGGGCGCTCGACCGTGCCCAACCTGGGCATGGCGATCAAGCTGGCAGAGCTCAAGCCGGACGAGATCTACCTCAGCTCCTGCCTGGTCAACGCCAAGCCGGCGTGCCCCTACGTCACGCCCGAGGAGCTGGCGAAGCTGCTCGAGGCGAAGACCGGCATCAAGGTCACGCTGCGCACCCACGACTATCACTGAACCGCCGGCCCGAAGGTCACGAACCAGACCAGCCGCGGGCGGGTCGAGTCGGCGTCGGTCATCCGACAGGTAAAGCCAGTCGGGTCGACCGAGATCAACGCCATCGACGCGTCGAGGCCGCCGCCGTCGGTCAGGCGGTAGTAGACGTTCTCGGCGCTGAGCACCGTGGAGGCCCTGCTGTCGGGCATCGGATCGCCGGCGGAGAGGGCGGCGTGGTAGGAGCCCTGGAGCCACTGCTCGGTCGGCGGGCTGGCGAAGGCGCCGACGCTCCAGTAGTCGCGGCTGCTGGAGCTGTCGGGCGAGTCCTCGTCCTCGCCGCGCGAGACGAACAGCGCGCCGGCCGGCTTGTAGCCGACGGTCATCACCGCGTCGGTGGTCGTGTCGGTGAGAGTCATCAGGCTGCTCAGGTGCGGCGCGCCGCCACGAATCGCCAGGTAGAAGTAGACCCAGGCCTCGTCCGGGTCGGCCTCGAGCCAGTCGATGGTGAAGCCCTGGGGCAAAAAGCCGCCCAGCCGGCCGCGCTCGTCGAGCGAGAGCCACCCGTTGCCGCTGGCGAGGGCCTCACCGACCAGGCCGTAGCCGCGCGAGGTCGGCGGGTTGGCGCCGTTGGGCACCGCGACGACAGAGAGCGCGTTCTGCTCGACCGCCGGGCCGGTCGCGGCGCCGAGGCTGAGGCTGGCGCTGCTGCTGCCGTGCGGCGGCGGATCGACCCCCGCGCCGCTGAGGAAGAAGAGCGCATCGGGCTGGAACCCGACGTCGGTGACGTCCTGGGTCCCGGACGGGACACCGGTGATCGACGCGAAGGTGCCGACCGCCGCCTCGGCGATCGCCTCGCCGCCGAGCGCCAGGTAGGTGACGGTGATGTTCAGGCTGAACGCGTCGTAGGCGATCTGCAGCGCGAAGCCGTCCTCGTCGAACGAGGCCAACTCGGCCAGCCCGTCGAGGCCCCCGCCGGTGGTCAGCATCGCGACACATCCGTCGGCGCGGTACATCCGGTCGGCGTCGGCCGGGTTGCTGTTGTCCTCGGCGAAGTTGGTGACCAGGCGGCAAGCACCCGGGCCGGTGGAGAAGGCAAAGCCGCGGCGGTTGTGCTGCCGGCCGCGCGAGGTGGTCACCGTGGTCGGATCGACCACCCGCCCGGACCACCAGAGGAAGAGCACCTTCGGGCGGAAGCCGACGCCAGTGACTGGGACGACGGTGCCGATCGGATCGGTGGTGATCTGAAAGGCCCCGGCCTTGGCGAGCACCACCGGCCGGCCGGCGCAGGTCCCGGCGCCGTCGCACTGATCGGGGGCCGTGCCGGCGTTGCCGTCGTCGCAGCCGACCGAGGTGTCGGCGTCGAGGAAGACCGTGCAGGCCGCGCCGTTGGCCGGGTGGCAGGCGCCGCGCGCGGCGCAGCGGGCGGTCAGATCGTCGTAGTCCCGACAGGTGGTGTCGAGGCCGTCGCAGTCGACCTCACCGCAGGCCTCGTCGTCGGTCGCGACCCCGCAGCTCCCGCTCGCGTCACAGGCCTCGCACAGGCCGTCGCACGCCTCGGCGCAGCAGACCCCGTCGGCGCAGAAGCCGCTCTGGCACTCCGAACCGGCATCGCACAGCGCGCCGTTGGCGCGCGGTGCGTCGGCGTCAGCGCCGTCAGCGACAGGTCGGACGCGCTGCACCCGCACCGGCGGCTGACAGGCGACCGCGGTGAGCGCGACCAGCAGGGCGGCGCTCGCATGATTGGCAGAGTGGCTCACGTCCGCTGATGGTACCACCGACGCAGCCCCGGTTCACGTCCCGGCGCGGCGCCGAGGCGGGAACGCTCACCGCTCGACGCGGCGCAGCGGAATCAACTGGGACCCGTGCTCGCAGGCGATCCACAGGTCGCCGCGCTCATCGAAGGCGAGGCCCTCGGGCTGCAGCCGGCGCTTGCCGCTCGTCTCCGGCAACGGCGTCGCGCCGATCGGGATGAGGGCCCGGACGACGACCGGCTTGCTGCCGCCGAGCCGCCGCTCCCGCACCACCAGCTCGGCCTCGAAGACGGTCTGCCCCTCGTCGGAGAGCAAGAACAGGTGACCGGTCCGGGCGTCGAAGGCGATGTCGCTCAGATCCGGCAGCGCCGCCTCCATCGCCCGGGGCAGGAGCACGAACCCGTCGGCCGCCAGCGTGTCGCGCCGGAACAGGCCGACGCCGCGCGGGGCGCGCTCGTGGATCACCGCCAGCCGGTCCTGACCGTCGGCGAACAGGCGACCGGAGACGACGGTCATCCCCTCCCAGCCGCTGTTCGCCTCGCTGCCGATCGCCGGCAGCTTGCCGAGCCGCCGCGGCTCGCCGACCTCGACCCGCGCGCCGTCGAGCCGCAGCGGCAGCTCGTAGACCGCGCGCGTACTCGCGCTCGCGACCAGAAGGACGCTGCGGGCCGCGTCGAAGGTCACCGCCTCGAGACCGGTGAGCTCGTCGGCCTCGCCGAGCGCCTCGGCGGCGAGGGTCCGCTGGCCGGCCGTCGGCTTGGGCACGCGCCAGATGGTGCCGCTCTCGTCGTCGACGGTGACGAAGCCGTGGCGCTCGCCGAGGAAGGTCAACGCCGACTGCTCGACGACCCCGGTCTTCAGCGCCGCGCGGCGCGCGAAGCGCACCGGCCGTCGCCCCGGCGCCGGCGCGCCGGCTAGCGCCTCGAGGAGGCGCAGCGCGTCGCGATCGAAGTGGCGATGCGACCGCTCGAGCAGGTCCTGACAGCGGGCCTGCTCCTTGCCACCGAGCCGCTTGCCGATCGCCCGCTCCAGCGCGGTCAGGTCGCTGGCACCGAGCCGGGCCCGCCCGCCCTGTTGCTCGATCCGCCGCTGGAGCGTCGCGATGACCTTCTCGACCGCCTGGAGTCCCATGCGCACAGTCCTCTCTCGAGCAGCGACGTCGCCTACGACCTGCCGGGCTCGATCATCACCGCCACCGTCTCGGCCGCGAAGCGTTGCGGGCCACCAACCTCGACCAGCTCGCGCCGCAGCCGCGCGGCGATCTCGCTCGCGTCGGCGGCGTGCGCGCGCACGAGAACGTCGGCTTCGCGGTGCACGCCGCGCCGCCGCTCGAGCACCAGCTCGAGGGCGAGCAGATAGCCGAACTGCGCCCCGGTGAACGGGTTCCAGTACTCCGAACCCCAGTTGAACGGCGAGCGGCGGAAGTGGCGGAGCAGCCGCGTCGCCCGCTCGAGCGCGTTGCGACGCAGGCAAAGCGACACCGCCTCCGCGTAGCAGCCGACCTCGCGAAACTCGATCGCCTTCTCGAAGTCGCCGGTCGCCGCGTCGTACTCCGCAGCCGCGGCGCGGGCCCGGCCGCGCAGCGCCCACAGCTCGCCGAGCCGGCGCTTCTCCCGACTGTTGTACGCCAGGCCGAAGTAGGCGACGTCCTCGTGCGGCGCCAGCGCCTGGTCACAGACGCGGAGCGCCTCGTCGACCCGGCCGTTGCGATGCAAAAACCGCGCCTGCGCCACGGTCTGACCGAGCAGGTCGCGTCGGGCAGGATCGGGCGCCGGGTTGGTCGGGTAGGCGCCGAGCACCTGGCGCATCCGGGCCAAGAGCTCGGCGGCCAACGCCGCGGGCTCCCCGGGCTCCCGGCTCTGCTCCTCGAGATCGCCGAGCAGCCGCTCGAGGGGCGCTTCCTCGGCGTCACCGTCGGCGTCCTCGGCGTCCTCCTTGACGCCGACGAACGGCGCCAGCTGGACCAGGATCAGCTCGACCAATTCGGCGGCCTCGTCCCGCCGACCGAGCTGGATGAGCGCGTGCAGCATCGCGGTGTAGAAGGGCGTCGACTTGCGCAGGCCGATGCCGTCCTTCGCCGCGCGCGAGGTGAGCACCTCCTCGGCGAGCGCCAACGTGTCGGCGTAGCGTTGCTGCTTGAAGCAGAGGTTGCGCATCAGCGACGGGTAGCCGCCGAAGTAGTGGAAGTCGGTCGCCTTGCGGAAGTCGTGCTCGGCGGCGCCGAACTCGCCCAGGTCGGTGTAGGCCTCCCCCCGCTCGGCGAAGCCGGCGCCGAGGTTGCGCTTGAAGTGGTGACCGCCGCGCAGCGAGAAGTAGTCCTGCTCGGCCAGCGGGTCGAGCAGCGGGCTGAGCAGCGCGACGATCTGCCCCGGGGCCCCCTGGTCGCGTAGCGCATCGAGCTTCTCGATTGCGCGCGCCAGTTGCTTCTCCAGCGCCTTCTCGTCCCGCCCGGTGGGCCCGGCGATGAAGACGTCACGCTTGCGCTCCTCGGACTCCTGTTGCGCGCGCCGCGCTCCCTGGCTGGTGTAGCAGCGGTTCAGCGCCCGCGGTTCGGCGAACAGCCGGCCGACCGGGGCGACGTCGAACGTGAGCCCCGGCTCCTCGTCGCCCCCGCTGACCGCGCAGGTGACCTCGAGCCGGCCGGTCTCCGGCTCGACGACCAGGACGGCCCCGCTCGGTTCGGTCAAGAGCACCCGGCCGGCCTCTGGCTCGAAGTGGACGCCGTGCAAGCTGGGTCCGACGTATCGGGCCGTCTGGGTCTCCTCACGGCTGGCAACCGTGATGCACGACAGGCAGCCGGTCTCATCATTGAAGACCCACAGCCGCTCGTCATCGTCGCTGACCGCGACCAGCTTGACCCCTGGGTCTTTGAAGGCGAACAGCTCGATCAGCTCGTCCCCCTCGAGCCGCATCACCGAGACATCGCCGCGCTCTGGATTCAAGGCGGCGAGGACCCGCCGCCCGGCCGACAACCGGGTGAACATCTCGAGCTGCTGGACGAAGGCCAGCCGGATCCGATCGGGGTCGATCCGGTAGGCCTCGAGCCGCCCGGTGTCGGCGATGGTCAGAACCAGCTCACGCTGCTCGCCCATCGTGACGACGGCGCGCACCTCGTCCTTCTGCTCGAAGTAGTCGTTGTAGACGAAGACCCCCTCGACGTTGCCGACCAACTCCAGCGGCGCGACCCCCTCCGGGTTCACGAGCCGCCACGGCAGCTCGGGCGGAGGGCCCGCCTCCTCTTCGCTCTTTTCGCCTTCGCTCTCCTC
>JBFYZW010000568.1:0-6444 GCA_041309305.1 Deltaproteobacteria bacterium
GCGACCGAGCCCGCGGCCGAGCTGGCGCTGCTGCCGGAGATCGGCCGGGTGACGCTCGGCGAGCTGCTGCAGCAGACCGGTCGCCCGTCGGCCGAGCTCAGCGCGGCGCTCTGGCGGCTGGCGTGGGCCGGCGAGGTCTCGAATGACGGCTGGGCCGTGATCCGCCGCGGGCTCGAGAGCGGTTTCGCCGCCGAGGCCGTGCCCGAGGCGCCGACGCCCGGCCGCCGGGACTTCCGCCGCTGGCGCGCCACCCGCCCGTTTGTCGGCGCCTGGTATCGCCTGCCCGCGGTCGCGCCGCTCGACCCGCTCGAGCGCGAGGAGCGCGATCGCGAGCGCGCCCGGCTGGTCGCCGAGCGCTACGGCGTGCTCTTTCGCGAGCTGCTCAGCCGCGAACCGCCGGCGCTGCAGTGGGCGGCGCTCTTCCCGGCGCTGCGCGCCCTCGAGTGGGCCGGCGAGCTGGTCGCCGGGCACTTCTTCGCCTCGGTCCCCGGCCTGCAGTTCGCCACCCCGGCAGCGGTCGCACAGCTCGAGGCCGGCCTGCCCGACGACGCGCTCTTTTGGCTGTCGGCCCTCGACCCGGCCAGCCCCTGCGGCCTGGGCCTGCCGGCCGACTTCGGCCTGCCGCTCCCCCGGCGGGTCGGCGGCAGCCACGTGGTCTTTCGCGGCGCCGAGCTCCTGCTCGTCGCCGAGCGCCACGGCCGCGAGCTCTGCTTCCGCCCCGGCCGCCCGCCCGCGGGCGCGGCCGAGCTGTTCACCGCCTGGCTCGGTCGCGCCGAGCGGCCGCTGACCAGCGTCGACCTGGAGCGCATCGACAACGAGCCGGCGACGCGCCACGCCGGCGCGCTCACGCTCCCGCCGACGCTCGAGCTGGTGCGCGGCCCCCGGCGTGTGCACGTCCAGCGCCGCGGGTGAGATCTCGGCCGTCGCTCACTCGAACGCGATCGCGTGGCGCGCGAAGCCGTTGTCGCTCGTGCGGTAGAGGCGCAGCACGCCGTCGCGCACCCCCCAGCCGCCGTGCAGCTCGTACCAGGACAAGCCGGTCGCGCTGCCGATGTAGTAGTAGCGCCCGGCGTTGATCAGGTGGAGGTGCCCGGAGGAGAGCAACCAGACGAAGGGACCATCGACGTAGCACTGCGTCTCGCCGCCGCCGTAGTGGCCGAACGAGAGCGCGTGCGCCGGCGAGAATGGCACCAGACCGGTCTGAACCAGCGCACGGTCCCAGACGACCAGCTGGTTGCTGTTGAGCACGCCGTAGACCGCGCTGACGCCGACGCAGATCTCGTGCAAGGTCCCGGGCAGGCCCGCGGTCGCGGTGTCGAGCACCACGGTGGCGCCCACCGTGCCGCCGGCTGAGATGTCGGCGTGCGCGATCCGGCCGGCGTTCCATTCGTAGATGTAGAAATCGTCGCCGGACAGGTGCGCCGAGCCGTAGTTCGACGCGTTGGCCATCACCCCGGAGGGGAGGTCGACGGTCACCGTGGTGACCTGACGACCGGCGACGTCGAGCAGGTGAAGCCAGAGATTCCCGCCGTTGGTGAAGTTGTTGGCCACGAACAGCGGCCGGTCGGCGAAGCCCTGGCCGACCGGTTGGTTCGCGGCGGCGACGAAGGTGAAGGCGAAGGTGGCGACGCCGTCCGGCGAGACGTCGTACACGGCGACGTTCGCGCTGCTGTAGTTGTTGTCCCAGTCGCCGATGGCGATCACCGAGTCGCCGCCAACGCCGTTGACATAGAGTCCCGAGCTCGACCAGGACACGGTCACGGCCGGCAGCGTGGTCGTGCCGACCGGCGAGAAGAGGATGTTGGCGCGACAGCCGCCGACCCCATCGCAACGCTCCACCGCGCCGCACGAGGCCTCCGGATCGTGTCGGCCAGCCGCGACTGGTCCATCACAGCTGCCGTCGCCCAACACGTCGAACTGGCAGTCGCAATCAATGGGGTTGCAGCGGCGCGCCACGCAGTCGACGTCGGCGCACTCGCAGTGACCGGTGCTGCAGTCGGCGTCGGTGGCGCAGTTGTCTCCGGGCGGAAAGGTGGCCGGTACCACGGCGATGGTCACGTCACCGGCAGGCAGGGTCGCGCCGCGTGCGGCGAGCAGGAACGTCCCGACCGCGGTCGCCTGGTAGCGGAACGCCACGGTGGCGTGCCCCCCGGGGATCGTCGACTCGGTGATCGCCTGGTTGCAGCGCTCATCGGCGAAGAAGCCGCCCCCCGAGGCGGACAGGCTCAGGGTCAAGGGCTGGGCGAGGAGCACCGCCCGACCGGCCGCGTCGAGCACGGTCACCGCGCAGGGGGTGCACGATGCGACGGTGGTCAACGGCGGACAATCGAGGACGAGCAGCGCCGGCGTCACCCCATCGCCGTCGACCGTGAGCTCGAGCGACGCGCCGCTCAGCCCGGCGGCGCTGGCGCGCAAGGTCGCCGGACCGCTGGCCAGGCTCCGGTACCAGAGCGGTGCCATTGCGGTGGCCGCGGTGAGCGGCACCGTGGCGGTCACCGTCAAACAGTCGGCGTCGGCATGGACCGCGCCGCCGCCACCATCGTCGCTCACCGCCACGGCGATGTCGGCGCTCGCCAACACGGCGTAGTCGGCCTGATCGCGCAGGCCGATCACGTAGGGGACGCAACGGTTCGGTGGGATCACTGCCGGCCCACTGAGCGCCAAAGCCACCGCCGCGCTCTCGGCCTGCTCGACCGCGGCGATGGTCAGGCTCGCCGCCGCCGCGGCGAGGCTCTGCGCCTGCACGGTAACCTGCCCAGCGGCGGTGGCGCGGATGAAGAGCGACGCGCTGCTGTTGCCAGAGCGCAGCGTCACGCTCGCCGCCTGCTGCGAACAGAGCGGATCGCCGGCGAGCGTCGCGCCGCTGGCCAGGAGCACCACGAACAACTCGGTGGGCGCGGCGTCGGGGACGCCGGCGACCTGGCGCTCGACGGTCAGCGGCAAGCAGAGCCCGACCTGGAGCACCGGGCGCGTGTGCAACGCGAGCGCGACCGGCCGCGCAACATCGCCGGCGCTGTCTCCCGCCCCGTCCCCATCACCAAGGGCTGCGTCGCCGGCCGGCGGCACCTGGGAGTAGACGGAGAAACGACCGCACCCGGCCTGCGTGAGGAGCACCAGGCACGGCAACGAAACCAACATCGCACTCGGCGGCGCTCTTTGCTGGTCGAGATTGGTGACCGTCCGTTTCGACGGGGTCATCTGCCGCCCCCTCCCTCGCGCTCGCCTCGGCCGTGTTGGCTGGGGCACGCTACCGCAACCGAACGGCAGAAGACAATCGCGCCCCGTGCCGCGTCATCTCCTCAACCACGACCGTTCGGCGCGCAGCTGCCCCAGGAGGTGAGCGACGACCTCGAGGCTTCCGGCGTGAGGTGCGCGGGCTGCGCGCCCCGGCTCAGCAGTCGACCGCGTCGTCGAAGTAGTCGCTCGGGAACTCGGTGGCGCAGGTGTCGTCGCAGTAGCCGTCACCCTGCCAGCCGCACGGATCGGCGGCGCCGCAGGTGCAGGCGGTGTAGTAGAGGTCGTCGCAGGCGCCGTCGCACACCGGGCCGGTCCCGCCGCCCCCGCCGCAGTCGCTCGCGTCATCGAAGTAGTCGGCCGGGAACTCGGTCGCGCAGGTGTCGTCGCAGTAGTCGTCCCCCTGCCAGCCGCACGGGTCGGCGGCGCTGCAGGTGCAGGCGGTGTAGTAGAGGTCGTCGCATGCGCCGTCACACACCGCGCCGGTCCCGCCGCCGGTGACGCAGGCGCCGTTCTCGCAGGTCTGACCGGTCGCGCACTGGGTCGAGGCGGTGCAGGCCTGGCAGGCGCCGTTGACGCAGACCTGGCCGCCGCTGCAATTGGCGTTGGAGGTGCAGCCGGTCGAGCTCGAGCCGACGGCGCAGACGCCGGTGTCCGGATCGCAGGTCTCGCCGCTGCGGCACTCCTCGTCGTAGAGGCACGCGCCGCAGTGGCCGTCGTAGCAGCCCTCGCCCGCGGCGCAGTCGTTGGCCGTGGCGCACTGGGGCGGGATGCACGCGCCGCTGTACGGATCGCAGATCATCGTCGTGCCGCTGAGCAGATCGTTCAGGTCGACGCACATGAAGTCGGAGATGCAGGGCATGCACATGCCGAGGAAGCAGGCCATCCCGCCGCACTCGTCGCGGGTGGTGCACGAGCCGTCGCCGGTGCCGCCGCCGCCGCCCTCCGGTGTGCAGGTGCCCGCCGAGCAGACCTTGCCGACGCCGCACTCGGCGCTGGTGGCGCAGGCGCGGCAGGTGTTGGTCGCGAGGTCGCAGATGCGGCCGTAGGCGTCGCAGTCGGCCTGGCTCTGGCAGGTCGGGTCGGCGCCGCCGCTGGTGAAGCAGGAGTTGTTGCGGCAGGTCTGGCCGGTCGGGCAGTCGCCGCTGCTCACGCACTGCACGCAGTCGCCGGTGCCGGTGTTGCAGACCAGGCCGCCGCAGTCGGCGTCGGAGGTACAGCCGGTGTCGGTGCCGCAGGTGCCGTCGCCGCGGCAGACCAGCCCGATGTCGCAGTGGTCGTCATTCAGGCACTCGACGCACCGGCCGGTGACGATGTTGCAGTAGTCGCCGACCGAGCAGTCGTTGTGCGTCGTGCAGCTGTCACCGGGGCGCGAGCCCTCGCGCGGCTGGCAGGTGCCGCCGGCGCAGTACTGGTCGGCCGCACAGTCGGTGTCGCGCGTGCAGAAGCTCGTCGGGTTGCCGCCGCTCGTGCACTCCTCGCCGACGCAGCGGATGCTCCCATTGCGCGCCGCGCCACAGGCGCCGAGCGCCCCCACGGCGATCACCAGACACGCGCTCCGACACAACACATTATAAAGGTAGCTCACGGTCGCTCCTCGATTGCCTTGCCCACAGGTCACTACAAGATCGTAACCGCCCCCTGATTCACACACCTGAGACTACGTTGTGGGCGACAATAGGCTCGGGAAATCAAGGTCGTCAACCGAAATGTTTGCTTAGTATTCTTTAATCAACCGTCGCGGCGCAGGTCCGGCGCTGAACCCTAAGATTTTGAAATTGCTAATCATTTCTTGGTGTTTCTGTGCGGATTCCGCCTACATTGGCTGACCTTGGATCACCTCCCGCCCCGGATGAATACCTTTTTTTGAAGCGATATCGGATCGTTCTGGTGAGGACGGGAGGTTCCGCTCGGTTCACCGCCGGTCAACCTGTTGCGCGACGTGTCATCGACTGACGCGCGCGTTGGTCGGCGCCGGGCGCGCGCTCCGCCGGGCCGCGACGCGCAGCAAAGTGCTGGTCATCTCCGCCGGCCGTGCGCTACAACGACGGCAGGAGGTCCCCATGAAGGCGCTCACCTGGATCATCGCCGCGCTCGTCGTCCTCGTCGTCCAAACCGCCTCGGCGGCGCCGTTCCCCTGTCAGGCCGACGTCGAGAAGCTGTGCGCCGACGTCGAGCCGGGCCAGGGGCGGATCGCCGCCTGCCTCTGGTCGAAGCAGGCCGAGATCTCCGCCGAGTGCAAGGCCGCGGCGGTGGCGCGGCACGAGAAGCGCAAAGCGGTCGCGCAGGCGTGCAAGCAGGACGCCGAGACATACTGCAAGGACGTCGCACCCGGGCAGGGGCGCGTCGCCCTCTGCCTCTGGGCCAAGCGCGCCAAGCTGACCCCGGAGTGCAAGACACACGTCGAGACCGGCAAGGCGCAGCTCGACGCGGGGGTCAAGGCGTGCAAGGACGACGTCAAGAAGCACTGCCCGAAGGTGAAGATGGGCCAGGGGCGCATCGCCGCCTGCCTCGCCGAGCACACCCGCGAGCTGACCTACGACTGCTACGTCTGGCTCGACGAGGTGACCGACTGAGCGCGTCGGCGACGACCCCGATGACAGACGTGATCCACGAGGTGAAGGGCAGCGTGATCGCCGCGACGGTCGACTTCGCGCGCGCGCGCTTCGGCGACGAGGGCTGCAACCAGTGGCTCGCGGCGCTGCCGAGCGACAGCCAGGAGATCGTGCGCACCCCCTTGGCGTCGAGCTGGTACGACCTCACATGCGGCCTCATCGCCCCGACCCGGGTCTTGTGCGATCTGTTCATGAACGGCCGGGCCAGCGCGACGCGCGAGATCGGCCGCTACAGCGCCGACAAGACCTTGACCGGCATCTACCGCGTGCTGCTCAAGCTCGGCTCGCCCTCTTTCACCTGCAAGAAGGCGCCGATCGCGATGATGACGCTCTACCGGCCGGGCAAGGCCACGGTCGTCGCGCTCGGCGAAGGGACCTGCACCGTGCGGGTGCACAACCTCGGCGACACCGGCGGGTTCGTCGAGGAGCGCATGGTCGGCTTCGTCGCCCGCGCCCTCGAGCTGGCCGGCGGCAAGGCCGTCGACGTCTCCTGGCGGCCGAGCGACGACGAGGCCAACGCCCGCGACGTGTTGATGCTCTGGTCCTGACCGCGCGCCCGACGACGCGCCCCGCGGAGAGGCTCAGCTTGGCGCCG
>JBFYZW010000569.1:0-2500 GCA_041309305.1 Deltaproteobacteria bacterium
CCGCCGTTCGTCGTCGGACCGGGCCGGCGGCGACTGCCCCTCTGTCCCGCCGGCGCGGCCGAGGAGCGCGAGGCCCGCGCCGCGCAGCTCGGGGAGGGCGTCGACCAGCTCGCGCAGCCGGCGCCGTTCGTCTCCGCCCAACCCCGGCGTCGCCGCGTCCTCGTCCAGCTCGCGCGCCAGGCGCTGGCAGGCGGCCTCGAGCTCGGCGTGCGACGCCTCCGGCCCGAGCTCGAGCAGCGCCGCCGACTCGCCGCTCTTGAGCCGCAGGTAGCGGGCGGCGATCCGATCGGCCACCGCGGCCAGGCGCTCGTAGTCGACCGGCTGCGCCGCCTGGGTCGGCGCGGGGCGAAGGACCGGCGGGCCGGGGCGATCGCTGGCGGAGATCATGTCGGTGACCAGGAGGGCGTAGAGCGCCTGCGCCAGCTCGAGCGTGCGGCCGGCGTCGCTGATCAACGCCGCGGCGAAGGTGTGCTGGCCGTCGAGCAGAGGCCAGAGGGGGAGGTCCCCGACCACCGGCGCCAGCGCCGGCCACTGGAGCGCGAACGCCTCGCTGGTGACGACATAGCGGGTCGCGAAGCGGGTGAAGAACTCCATCAGCGGCCCGGCCGCCACCTGGGCGCGGATCCCACGCCAGATCACCGCCAGCGGCTCGACCTCGCACAGCACCGTGTCGGCGGCGAAGCCGGTCTCCTCGCGCACGACGAAAGTGCCGTCGCCCCAGGCGAAGGTGCGCAGCAGCTTGCGCTCGGTCTGGCGCCGCAGCGCGGCGAGCAGCTCCCGCTCGCCGAGCGCGCCGATGGCGACCAGCGCCGCGCCGAGCGCGATCCCGCGCTCGAGCACCAGCGCCTTGGCCCGCGCCAGCTGCGCCTCGTCGACCAGCCGCTCCTCGGCGAGCATCACCCCGAGGCTGTCCTGCAGCTGCTCGCTGTCGACCCGCACCGGCATGCCGGCCCACAGGTAGATCGCCCGGCGCACCCCCTGGCGCTGCAGCTCGAGCACGCCGTGGAAGCGAGCGGCGAAGAGCCGATAGAGCAGACGCGGCAACGGCAGGTCGGCGAGCTCGCCGAACGGCGGCACGTCGCCGAGGCCACGGGCCGGCCGAGACACCGACGCCAGAGGCGGCCGGTCGGCGAGCGCCCCGCCCGGCGCGCCGCCCACGGACGGCTGGTGCTCGGGCAACGACATGGGCGCCGGCTCGCCGGGCGGCGGCTCCGGCGCCGGAGCGGCTGAGGGCAACGGGACCGGCAGCGGCAGCACCCCGGTCACCGGCCAGGCGTCTTCGACCGTGGGCGGCGGGCGGGCCGTCTCCGCGGGCCACAACTCCCAGCGCTGCAGCCAGGCGACCACCTGCTCGAGGTGGAGGGGCTGGCCGAGCACCGCGTCGCAGCCGAGGTCGGCGCACAGCTCGGCCTCCGCGTCGGGGGTCAGCGTCTGACTGAAGAGCAGGAGCACCCGCGCCCGGCTGCCCAGCTGGCGGATGTTCTGACACAACTGCAGGCCGCTATGCGCGGGCAGCCGCTCGGCGCAGATGACCAGCTGCGGCGCCCAGGCGAGGAAGCGCCGCCAGGCCTGCTCCCCGTCGGCGAGGCGCTCGACCGCCAGCCCTGCGCGGGCCAGGTGCACCGCGATCTGGCTGCCGGTGGCCTCGGCGTCGACCACCAGGACGCGGCGGGGAGCCTTCGACGCGCTGCTCACTGGCGCTACTCTTGCGCACCGCGGGGCGGAAGGCTAGGTTTTTGCGTCCCGAGCGAGGGCCCCCGCAATGAGCAAACCAGACACCGTACGCCTGCTGCCGCTCCTCCCGCTGCGCGACATCGTAGTCTTCCCACACATGATGGTGCCGCTCTACGTCGGCCGCGCCAAGTCGATCGCCGCGGTCAACGAGGCGATGCGGGGCAACCGGGAGCTGCTGCTCGCGGCGCAGAAGAAGGCCAAGACCAACGAGCCGGTCGCCGAGGACATGTTCACCGTCGGCACCGTCGGTCAGCTGATGCAGCACATCCAACGCCCGGACGGGACCGTGAAGGTGCTGGTCGAGGGCCGACGCCGCAGCCGGATCCTCCGCTTCGTCCCGAACGAGAGCTTCTTCCTGGTCGAGGTCGAGGACCTGGTCGAGTCGGTCGAGCAATCGCCGGAGCTGCTCGCAGTGGTGCGCACGGTCCAGGAGGTGTTCGAGAACTACGCCAAGTTGTCGCGCCGCCTGCAGCCGGACGTGATGATGAGCATCAAGGCGATCGACGATCCGGCGCGGCTCGCGGACACCATCGTCGCCCACCTGCCGGTCAAGCACCCGGACAAGCAGGCGATGCTCGAGATGCAGCGGCCCAAGGAGCGGCTGGAGAAGCTCTTCGAGCTGATGCAGGGTGAGATCGAGATCCTGCAGGTCGAGCGCAAGATCCGCACCCGGGTCAAGAAGCAGATGGAGCGAACCGAGAAGGAGTACTACCTCAACGAGCAGATGCGCGCGATCCAGAAGGAGCTGGGCGAGCGCGACGAGTTC
>JBFYZW010000570.1:0-4437 GCA_041309305.1 Deltaproteobacteria bacterium
CCGCCGTGGCGGCGCGCGCCGGCGCGGGCGCTTCGGTTGGTCTTGCTTGCCCATCGCCCGACTATACGTCAGACCGGCCGGCGGGCGAGACCGTGACCTCACGCCGACCTCCTGCTATGCCTCGCCCACACGGGAGAGGATCATGCCCAGCTCGCTCCTGCTCGTCTGTCTCGCTGTCTTGGCCCAGACCAACCGGCCGACCGTCGCGGTCGCGCCGGTGCAACTCGACGAGACGGCCCGCGCCGGGGTGCCGGAGCTGATCGACGACTACGTCCTCTCGGCGGTGCAGGATCTCGGCCGGTTCGAGGTCATCGGCCAGGACGACATCAACACCCTGGTCGGGCTCGAGAAGCAGAAGGAGCTGCTCGGCTGTGACGACGTCTCCTGCTTCGCCGACATCGGCGGCGCACTCGGGGTCGAGAAGATCATCGTCGTCAAGGTGGCCCGCGTCGGCGAGCAGTGGGCCACCACCGCGAAGGTGATCGCCACCAAGCCGCCCAAGGTCGAGGCCCGGTTGAGCCGCTTCGTCGACGGCGACGCCGCGGCGCTGCTCAAGGCTGTCGCCCCGCTGGTCGCCGAGCTGTTCGGCGCTGGCCCGCCCCCCTCGCTGGTCAGCGCGGCGGCACCGCCCGCGCCTGCCCCTGCGTCGCGCGAGCCCACCGGCTGGGAGCTCGATCTGACCGTGGCGCCGTTCCCGATCGGCTGGGACCGCCTCCCGGAGCTCGACCCAGGCGAGGAGACCATCGGCTACAAGTACTTCTTGCTGACGCCCCGGCTGCAGTGGCGCCACACAGACCTGGGCGCGATCAACCTCCTCGCCGAGGCCTCGCTCGGCGCGGCGCTCGCCCGGCTCTACAGCGCCGACCCTGGCGACGGCATGATCTACGACAACGACACCGCCGGCGGCTGGTTGAGCCTGATGGAGGTCCTGCGCCTGGCGCTGGTCCGCGGCGACGAGCGGTGGGGCGCCCTGTCCACCGACCGACTGGCCGTCGACGTCGCCGCCGGCGCCTACGTCCAGGTGGGCTCGGCGATCGAGGCCGGCCTGGCGGCGCGCTTCGAGCTGCGCGTCTTCTGGCTCTCCGCCGGCGTGATGGTCACCCTCGGCCCCGACACCGGCGTCGACATCGGCTTCCCGATCTCGCTGCGCTTCGGGTTCTGAGCTCAGTCGCGCAGGAAGTGGCAGGTGTAGCCGCCGGGGTTCTTGACCAGGTAGTCCTGGTGATAGTCCTCGGCCGGGTAGAAGCGCTCGAAGGCCTGGATCTCGGTCACCACCGGCCTCGGCCACTTGCCCGAGCGATCGACCTCGGCCTTGACCGCGGCGGCGACCTGCCGCTGCGCGTCATCGGTGACGAAGATCGCCGAGCGATACTGCGTGCCGACATCGTTGCCCTGCCGGTTCGGCGTGGTCGGGTCGTGCAGGCGGAAGAAGGTGCGCAGGAGGTCGGCGTAGGACAAGCGCGCCGGGTCGAAGCGCACCCGGATCGCCTCGGCGTGGCCGGTGCGGCCGGTCTTGACCGTCGCGTAGACCGGGTCGGGCGTCGACCCGCCGGTGTAGCCGACCTCGGTGTCGAGCACCCCGGGCAGCTTGCGCAGGATCTCCTCGACGCCCCAGAAACAACCCCCGGCGAAGTAAGCGGTCGCCGGCGCGGGCGCGCCGCTCTTCTCGCTCGCGAACAGCGACGCGTACGCGCCGTAGCCCTGCGCCTCGAGCTCGCTGACCGGGACGAAGCGCAGCGCCGCCGAGTTGATGCAGTAGCGCAGGCCGGTCGGCCCGGGGCCGTCGTTGAAGACGTGGCCGAGGTGCGAGTCGCCGGTCTTCGAGCGCACCTCGATCCGCTTCATCAGCAGGCTGTGGTCCGCCCGCTCGACCACGTTGTCGAGCACCAACGGGCGGACGAAGCTCGGCCAGCCGGTGCCGGAGTCGAACTTGTCCTTGGAGCTGAACAGCGGCTCGCCGGAGACGACGTCGACGTAGATCCCGTCGGCGTGGTGGTCCCAATAGGCGTTCGCGAACGGACGCTCGGTGCCGCACTCCTGCGTCACCCGGAACTGCTCCGGCGTCAAGCGCTCCTTCAACGCCGCCATGTCCTTGCCTTTGCCGCTCGCCATCGCCAACGATCCTCCTGCACCGGCCTGGTCGCCGATGCCTACCACCGACATCACGCCGGCAGCCAGCACGCCCCCAAAGCCCACGGCGACCGAATAGCGCCACGGTCTGCTCATCACCGCCTCCTCCACGTAGGAAGATAGGCACCCGGTCGGCCGCCGGCCACTCTTCCCTCGTCCGCCGCCCCGCCCCAAACGGACGGTCACGGTTCCCGATCAGCAAAGAGCGGCTACGCCCGAGGGAAAACCGCAAACGGGGTTTGCGCGAATCGCACCCACCCGTCTAGACTTCAGCCTGGAGGTCGATCGATGACGCGCCGGCGCAAGCGCAGCGAGCGGGAGCGGCTCTCGCCCAACGCCACCGTGGCCGATCTCAGCGACGAGCTGCTCGACCGACTCGGCATCCCAGAGCTCAACGCCAACGTGCCCGAGCGTCTCGCCGAGGGGCTCGCCGCCCGCGTCGAGGCGCTGCTCTTCCACCTCGACGAGGCAAAGCGCAAGCAGTACGTCCGCGCGGTCGAGATCCGCCTGGTGCGCGAGGCCTACCGCGCGGTGCTCACCGCCTATGAGCTGGACCTCGCCGACAGCGAGGTCTGGTACGCCCGCTTCCGCCAGCTGGTCGAGGAGCTCGGCTACCTGCGCACCGAGGTCGGCTTCAGCAAGCCGCCCCCGACCGAGTCGCGCGGATCGGGTTAATCGGTCGCCGGCGCGAGCCCGAGGCTGCGCTCGACCACCGCCGCCGGCACGTCGACGCGCAAGCGGCTGAGGCAGACGAGCAGCGCCGCCGCGACCCGCGGCTCAGGCTCGCGCTCCAGGCCGACACGCAGGTAGGCGATCAGGTCGCGCAGGTCGTGCGTCGGCCAGCGCTCGAGCAGCTCGGCGATCGCCTCGGCGCTGGCCAGCCGCACCGCCGGTGAGGCGTCGGTGAGCGGCACGGTCAACAGCGCCGCGTGCTCGGGCGCCCCGAGCCGGCCGAGCGCCCGGAGCACCGGCACCAGGCAGATCTGGTTGCGCAGCGCCGCCTCGACGACCTCGAGCGCCCGCCGGTCCCCGATCCGCCCCAGCGCCGCGAAGGCGGCGCTCTGCACCTCCGGGTAGGCCGACCTCGCCGCCAGCTCGATGAGCGCGTCGACCGCGCCGCGGTGGCGAGCCCGACCCATCGCCTGCGCCGCGGCGACCGCCACCGCCGGCTCAGGCGACGCCAGCCGGGCCATCAGCGCCTGCAGCAGCTTCGGCTCACCGCTGTGGATCACCGCCGCGGCCGCGCGGCCGCGGATCGATGGCGTGAGCGCCCCCTGCTCGGCCAGCGCCGCCAGGCGCGCCACGACGCCGGCCGGGGCGCGGCCCCGGGCGAGGATCTCGCCTACGGCCTCGAGCGCAGCGGCGCGGCGCTCCTCGCTCTCCTCCTGCCCTTCGGCGACGGTGACCAACGCGTCGAGCGCTGCGTGGCCGCGGGCGATCTCGGCCGCGAACGGGTGGCGAGCCACCTGGACCGCGAAGCGTGGGTCGAGCTCGGCGAGCCGCGCCCGGACGCGCTCTGGCCACCCGGCCGCAGGACGAGCGGTCTCGGCCTCGGCCACGTCAGGGCTCCCGCGGCCGCAGGCCGGCGACGTCCTCGGCGAAGACCGCCTGGTCGGCGTAGAAGTAGAGATCGCCGTTCGCGTCGCGGATCACGTAGCGCTCCCGCTCCTTCGGGTCGGCGAGCGAGGCGTAGATGATGTCCGCCGCGTAGCGGTAGAACGCGAGGGAGTCCTTGTCGAGCCGCCCGCCGGTGAGGCGGACATACCCGCGCCGCGTCGCCGCCTCGTTGACCGCCAGGCTGCCACTGTCAGGGTCCTTGAACGCGGGCAGCGCCACCGACCGTTCCGGTTGCCAGAGGAAGTCGGGCGGGGGGCTGAGCGGGTGCGCCCGCACCGGCCGGCCGTCGTCGTCCTCCTCGATGATGTACTCCCAGTTCTTGCGCGCCCCGGTCATCTCGGCGGCGTACTTGACGAAGTTGCCCTCGCGCGCGACCTCGGTGACCTTGACCCCGGTGACCCCGTAGTTCCACACCGCGTGGTCCGACGAGGTGTCGGCGACGAACGAGATCCCCTCGCGGATGGCGCGCATCAGCTCGTTGTGGATCTCCAGCGTCGACTCCATCGTCAGCTCGCGGCGCAGGCTGAGGCCCGAGAGCTGACCGATCACCTGAGCCGGGCCCTCGGGCACCAGCTCGTAGACTCCGCGCCCGACCACCTGGTTGCGGTTCAGATCGACCGGGAAGCCCCACCGCGGCTCCTCGCCCTGCGCGAGCCGCCGCACGCCCAGCTCGGCGCTGGCGGGCCGCTC